>JAYOTQ010000060.1:0-8463 GCA_038150505.1 Opitutales bacterium
ACCACACCATCATCCCCATTAAACAACCCAACGGAGTAGTCGTTGCTCCCGATCACAATTGGCACAGCACAATCATCCTCAGGTGAAAAAATCTTTTGGGTCCGTTCGTTCCATGAGGCCACCCCATGCCTTCCCTGGTTATGAGCACACAGGATGCGAAAGTCTCCGAGCCCCTGCAGGGCTTGCTCAGGATTACCATTCTTCAAAAGCTCCTCATAACCCTGTCGAATGATATCCGGAATCCCCTGATCCTCACTCGAATGGATCAATCGAAGAGAGCCTGTGGATGATCGGATTAACTCGAGAGCATCCTCTGCCCTGCCCTCACGGATAGCGAGGCACAACCCACCAATTTCATCGGTTCCTGCCACTTGGCCAAAGCGATGCGAATGGGTCAGGCGGACATGGCAACCACAGAGAGGCACTTCATCTTGTGCCTGGTCACCTTCTTTCGAAAAAGGTGCGAGTTTGGCAAACTGTTGTGCAGAAAACTGGTTAGCGGTTACATCCCTGGCAAGGGAGTGAAAAATTGCACCACCCTGTACCGGAGCCAACTGATCAGGATCTCCGGCAAGGATGAGCATGCTTTCATCGCCTAGTGCGGAGCACAATTTACCCATCAGGGGAAGGTCGACCATCGATGCCTCATCCACCACCACCAAGTTATGGGAAAGTGGACTGTCACGGTCTTTCCTAAAGTCAACCGAACCATGTACCGGACCAAGCAACCGATGAAGAGTACCTACCCAAATTCTCGAAAGGATGGTCTCTTTTATTTGAGCGGGTAATTCAACCTCTGCCAGCACCTTATCCAGTGCTTGTTTTAAACGATTGGCCGCCTTGCCAGTGGGGGCACTTAGTGCAATGGACCAATCTGGTCTATCCTTAAGTATACATGCAAGCAGAAGAACGAGGGTGCGGGTCTTCCCGCTTCCAGGACCTCCTGTTAATAGGCACAGATCCCGTTGTAATCCAACTCCAACTGCCAGGCACTGACTGGGGTCGAGGTGCGGTCGTACATACTGATCAAAAAAAGCGAAGGTATCGCCGTCACAGTTACGATGCCCCCGTTTTGCCCGACTGCATAAAGCGTGAGAGACTTCTAGCTCATACTCATAAAACCGGCGAAAATAGAGCCCTCCCCAATCGGTCAAAACTAAGGGTAGATCATCCTTGGGATATCCTACTGCAGAAAACTCCGCAGGGTTTGCTGACAACTCCTCGTACTCCTCTTGGCGGAGGTGGCTGCTTCCCTTCGCCGTTGCACCAGCCAACCGTTCGCATAGTTTTCCAAGCACATCGGAATTGGATCCCTTTTCTCTGGAGGTAAAAAAAGTGGCAACCGCCCGGCCAAGTGCCTGGAGATTGAGATCCGCTTCGTTGGAGAATTCTTCCTTCATTGGATGCAGGCAGGTGAGAGGCATTCGTCCATTGCCCGGACAACCTCGATTGAAGGAAGATCGAAAAAGATACCTTTACGCGAACCCGGATGAATTCCGCGGGTAAAAAGATAGTACACGCCCCCAAAATCACGATCGTACGAGTAGCCAATCATTCGGGTCTTAAGAAATCGGTGAAAGGCAAGAATGTATAAATGATACTGCAAGATGTAATGGTGGTCGAACATCTCTTCTTCCACCGCCGTCTCAGAAAATCCATCGGCCCGTCCACTGAGCAGATTAGACTTCCAATCGAGTATGAAAAAGCGGTTGTCGTGGCGAAAAACAAGGTCAATAAACCCTGTTAAGTAGCCTTCCTCATCCAGGGTGTTCCATTCGTTCGATTCCAAACGGTTGAGGTATTGCTTAAGTTTGCTTTCCTGCGGAAGGAAATTTGCCAACTCTGCAAGGCGAGGATGGGTGGAAGGATAAACAAACTTCATCTCTTCCATCCGGTCTTTTTCATTGAGCAAAGAAAGGGAAAAACCCTTATGCAACTCCGCATCCATCACCCGACCAACCATAGCCAGAACCGGACCCAACCACTTGACCGGATCAAACTGATGCTGCGAAAGTTTCTCGGCAATAAGTTGCTCCCAGCCAGAGCGTTCATCGAAGGAAAGATGCTCCAATACATCGTGCATAAAATTACCAGCACCCGCCCCTGCGGGAAACTGAAAGATGGGATCATCCTCCGAAGATTCCAGAGATATGTCAGGTGTGGAAACCGAGGGAAATGCATCCAGGTCGGACCCATTGAAATCGACCTGATGGGTCAAGCTGCTGAAAGACTGAATAATCTGCCCGCCTGCGAGGGTTCGACCTGGAGGAAATTCAGCTGGGCTTAGATCCGAAGCATCAGTTTGCGGTTCAGGGGACTGCAATGAAAGGGTGGTCGCACCCTCTGGATGAAGCGAAATGAATTGATGGTCCATCAGCTGTTCCAATTGGCGACTCTTTATCCATCCACTGATGGAGCCATCATCGGTTTGGTCCCGGATTTCCTTAAAAATTCTTCCTTGGGAACTCCCTGGATCTTTCTCTTCCACGCCCGGGTATGGGTGATAGAGATAGCAACGGGAGGACGCCCGGGTAAGGGCTACATAAAGAAGGCGGGCATCTTCCCTGTTTTCTTCTGCAAGACCACGCTGGACCCGTTCATCGGTAGCAAGCTCATGTAAGTCGACCACCAACTGACCATCCTCCCCCTGGTATGTGAAAGTCCCTTTGTTACGGCTGGAAGAAAAGCCGAGAAAAGGAAGAAAAGTGATGGGATATTCCAACCCTTTTGATTTATGTACGGTCAGAATCCGAATGGCTTCTGATTCGGACTCTAGTCGAAGTTGGTACTCTTCTTTGGATCGCTCTGTTTGAGCAATTCTTGAACGCAGCCAAACCACCAGGGATGTGGGTGACATTGGTTTTCTTGCCGTCGCTTGATGGAGCACCTCGGAGAGGTGAAGAAAGTTGGTTACCCGACGCTCCCCGTCGGGTCGGCGTAGGTTTCTTGCGATCGCTCCGCTCTCACGGAAAAGCCTTCGAAGAACAGGATAAAGACCCTCCTCTCTCCATGCCCGCTGAAGTTGGCGAAAACGCCCGACCCAGAGATCCCACTCGGCAGGATCATCCAGCCAACTCTGGAAATCAGCCGTAGTCATCCCCAGCAGTCCCGTAGCCAAGGCCCGCTTGATCGACTTTTCATTTTGAGCATCCGCCAATCCCTGAAGGACCCAGCAAAGTTCGCGGGCCTCATCCGTTTCAAACAGACTCATATCGGAAAATACCACTGCTGGTAATCCACAGGCGGAAAAAGATTCCCAGACCTCACGGGCCTCAGAATTGGACCGTACCAGCACGGCAATATCTCCGGGACCAACCGAGCGACCTTCAATCGTGCCCTTGGTGAGTAAGAAATTAATTTCATTGGCCATATCTATGCGAATGGCTTCCTGGGCGACGGGTTTGTTGGGAAGACGCCCCCCCACCGACTCCAGTTCACGAATCACCAAGGAGGGAACCTCCTCTCCGTCCAACTGAAAATGCTTGGCTTGACTCGCCTCTTTAGCCAACCCGCTTTCTACTGGATGAAAGGGTAAATCAGGGTGTAAAAAAGGGCTCCTGCTGGTCGATAAAAAAAACTCATTGATCGCACCAACAAGAGAAGGGGTCGCCCGGTAATTGGTACCGAGGGAGTAGAATGTGGCACCTGTCTCGCGGGCAAAGGAAAAATAGGCCTCAAGGTCAGCTCCACGAAAACGGTAAATCGATTGCTTTGGGTCGCCAATGAGAAACAGCCGGTGGCGGTCACTCGCCCCAAAGAGCACCTGGAAGATCTTAAACTGAACAGGGTCGGTGTCCTGAAATTCGTCAATCAAAGCGGCCTCATAAGCGAGACGCAGGCAGTGGCGCAGGCGCTCACCAGAAGAGGAGTCCCGTGCCACAGCATCTGCCGTGAGACGCAGAAGGTCATCAAAGGAAAGCAACCCCTTAGCTGACTTCCATCCCTCTATCCTATCTCGTACAAAATTGGCTCCTTCGATCCGCACCGAAATGGCCAATTGATCCAGTGCCTGGCAGAAATCCTCAACCAAGAAAGACAAGGTGGGCTTGGGATCGTTTTCAAACTCTTTCCTCACCGAAAGTTTGGAAGCCCGCAGATCAGGCAAAGTTTTTAAACCAAGAGGGGAAACCGCGCCGTTACCGAGCATGTCCTCCAATATATCCGCATGCATATGCAGCTGGGTGAAGGCACGGTTTTTCTTGTTTACACATTTTTCGACAAATTCGCGGTACTCCGACCAGTCCGACCTCCAACTCGTGCAGAGATGATCGTACCTTTGCACCAATTGCTGGCGAACGACGGACGGATCGGTGCCATCATCAAAACCGAGCCGAAAAGACCGGGTGGTTGGCAATCCGCGACAGAACTTAACCAAATTGTCCGGGCTGATCTTGGTGAAGGATGTGGCCGCAGCCACCACTGGATGAGCGTCCGCCATTTCCCGGCGCCAGTACTCGCGAACTGCATCCGCGACTAACTCGTCCGCACCCTCATCCAATTCCGCATCGAATAAGGCCAGTGTTTCCAAAGAATTCTCAGTCAATACCCGCTGGCAAAAGCCATGAATGGTATGAATCACCGCCTCATCAAAACAGGTAATAGCCAGACGGATTCTCCGAATGCAGGTTTCTTTCCCCACCGAGGATTGATCAAGCAAGCGGATGGTCTCATCCTTGATCTCAGCCCCATCACCTGACAAACCATCCAAGGCTTCAACCAACAACTCACGGATACGTCCTCTTAACTCCTCTGTGGCCGCGTTGGTAAAAGTGACAACGAGAATCTTACCAACCTCGATCCCATGTTCGGCCACCAAGCGCAGATAAATCCTCGCAAGGGCATAAGTCTTGCCCGTCCCGGCACTGGCTTCGAGCAAGGAGACACCGTTTTCCAGAGGTGCAGATGCACAGTCAAATGGAACCGGGCGATTCACAATGTTTTCTCCTCCCGTGCATGTTTGAAGATCGGATCAAGGATAAGCTGAGCAAGTCGGACGAATTCCGGGTCCCCCATCGGTTCTTCATAAAAACAAAGCTGGTTTTCAGGCGACTCGCTCTCTTTCGGCCCTCCTCCATGTGAGAATTCGGTGGAAGACCACTCTTTTCTCGCTTTGTTGGTGGCACTAGACACAACGGTTTCATCCGCTGGGTTTTCTGATTTATGGATTTCCATTTGGTAAGCAAAGGAAGTGGACGGAAAAAAAGGAATAGGCCGTTGCATCCCCGACCTGAATAAATCAACCAATTCGCTTAAGCATTGCTTGGCCCATTCTGGTTCAACCGGGCCATAGCAAAGGTATTTTTTTGCTTTATCCATCGCAAAAAATCGGGTTTCCAAATCTGCAAACTGGCCTGAAGCACAGGCAACCAAGTGATGAATCCAAGCAGATATACGATCCTTTGGGCGTGTTTTCCCACAGCGGTAAAAAATTTGGTGGTTGTTTGCTATCGTATCCCATTCACCTTGCAGAACGAAGTCATCCACTGATACTTCAAAGGGACACGGATGGTTATATTCGACCGTTAGTGCATCTCCCCACCTTTCAATAAACTGGTCAACCTCGCGGGCCGCATCGTTAAAACCGACTTTGCCCAAACTTCCTGGTGGGAGGCTTCCTCTGGCCTTTTCGATCCAATACAAATCGGATTGCGGTTGTCTCTTTAAATGAATTTCCAGCAGGCTACTTTTGACCCCGTATTTTTCCAGATTTCCCAATACGGTTGGTTCAAAATCATCTGGTGGTGCATTTTCTTCCCATAGGTTCATACCCAAAGCATGGGTAAGAAAATATTTCGCCGGGCTATCAAAAAAACGAACAAGATCGGTGCAACGAATGCAGTCCTGTTTTTCCGCCCCCAGTTCCACACTTGCTCCCGCAAATGGGGGAACATCCTCCAGCCGATTGCTTAGGGATCGTGCAGCCTGGCAATGATCTGCTGAATAAGACCTGAATCTGCCCTGACCGAGAAAATTCTTTTCTGCAAAAGGATGGAGGGATTGCACTCGAATGAGAGCATCCCTTGCTGACAGTCTATTGCCATCCTTTTCACCAAAGTCGGCCACTTTGTCGAGAGCGTCGAGAAACTCATTCAGCACTACGGACGGGGGAATGGGCTGATTTTGGCGAATCGATTGTCCGACATAACTAAGATAGAACCTATCTTTGGCACACCATATGGATTCCAGGAAAAGATAGCGGTCATCTTCCCTCGCCGAACGGTCCCCTGCCCGGCGGTCTCCAGATAAATCAAAGCTTGAAGTACGGTTTGGCCGGGGAAAGGACCCCTCATTCATGCCAATCATACAGATTACCCGTGCACTCACACTGCGCATCGGACGAAGGCCACAAAAGGTCACACCTTTGGTTAGAAACTGGCCCTGAGGAGTGCCCGACTCAATCACATTGCCCAAGTGATGCGTAATTACACGCAAGGGAACAATGGCATTGGGAGCGAGGGGCGAGTAATCCAAACTAAGTTGGCGAATCGCCTCGTTTATCCTTCTTCGGTCAAGCAGAGTCTCATTACTCTGAGGGAAAAGAGCAGCCGTGAGAGACTCGAGAAACTTCGCCCAATCAATCAATTTCCTCGGTATCCTTGCCCGGGAGTGGAACCGTTGCAAATGTTCAACCAATTGATACAGCTTGGCAAAAAGCTGGGCATTTCCTCCCTCGATCTCATCATAGGGCAAACAATCATCCCATAGGCGATCCCCTTTGCCCCGCATGCAAAACCCGAGGGCCATCCGATCTAATGCATGCTTCCATGTATGTTCCTCTGTGTTTGTTGAGCCAAGAAATTCCCGGTGAACCCCATCCAAACCCCAGTGCAGGTGACATTCTCGCATCCACTTACGAATGGTTTCCAAATCTTCATCGGAAAGCTCAAATTTCATTCGCATAGGCAAAGAATCGAGCAGGTCCAGAACTTCCTGGTTAGTCGCCCTACCCTCAAAAAACTCCAGCAAATCAAAAAAGAAATCAACTAACTGGCTTTCTTTACGGGGCTCCCGATCGATAATAGAAAATGGGAAATGCCCGGGCATTCCTTCCTCCATCTGTCCAAAAGTCGCCCGAATGTAGGGGGCATACAACTCTGGATCAGGCATCATCACAACGATGTCCTGCGGGTTGAGGGTGGAATCCTCCGCAAACAGATGAAGCAAATAATCCCTTAGAGCTTCAGCCTCCCGCATCGGTCCATGACAACTGGTAATACAAATGGATAAGTCATCAGGGTCGTACAGCATCCGATTTTTCGGACGGTCGGAAAATACCTCAAATGTCCATCGCTGCAAACCGGCGAGCAAAGAATTTCCCTCTGGTTTTCGAAAATCCAGCGGTTGATCATTGGCATCCCGGTCGACCAGCAAGTTGAAAAAATCCCGCCCAGTCCGCCCAAAGGAACCGATCAACGGGTTTCCACTTTCCACATGAAGGCTTTCTTCCGACCAACCCGTCTTCGTAATTTGACTGGCTCGTAACAAGGCTCTCTGCTTGCACTTTTCCGACTCCACTTCTCCCCACATAACCGGAGCAGGCTGGAGGGCATAGATGTGAAGATCCCGAAAACGACCATAAGCCTCCAAGATATCGAGAAAGATCGGCGGAAGGGTTGAAATACCAAAAACCGATAACCTTTCCGGCAAAATTTCAAAATCTTTTGGTTTTTGCAGGTTTTGCATATCCAATACCCGTTCCGGTAAGGATTGCTCCCCAAACTCTTTGTGTAATTTTCTCCAGGTAAGGGACTGCCAAATGTTCTGCCCCTCCGCTTCCTTCCCCCGCATCCAGCGGATGATCATTTCAGGACGGTAGGTTTGATAGGAGTCAAAAACAGTCGATATTTGTCGGCACAACCGAAACCGACGGTCTAGGTTATTCTCCTCCCTGCCGAGGTAGGCTAGGATCGGCGAAAAAGCTCCGGCATGCTCTTCCATTAAACCTGGAAGAATTTCAAAAATTTTCCATGCCATTGCTTCCTTGGTGTAAGGATTCCGTGAAGGTCCATGACCAAGGAAACCACGCAGAATCATCCAGATCGTCTCCTCAGGGAAACGGAACCGCGCCTGGGCAAAAACACCCATCTTGTCGGCTAACCGCATGCTTACCCATGTTTCCATCCCCCTGCTCTGAACAAGAAATTCTTCCTCAAGGAAAGGATCCCCCAAAGGCTTAGCGAGATTGGTGGCACACTGATCAACCAAGACATCTGGATCATTTGATCCATAAAGAAAGATTCCCTCTCCTGGAGAAACCGGGGACAAATCCCCAGCGGAATCTCCCGTAAAATCAAAATCTAATTCATCTTGGCTCAAAGGAAAGTATGTATCTTATTTTTGAAAACCATAGTTCGGCCAAGATCGATCTTAATCGATAGTTTCGGGCCTTTTCGCAAGCAGCAAATATGTATCCATGTGTGCATTTATCAATGATACCATCATGCACAGACAAATACTGTCCAC
>JAYOTQ010000061.1:0-8335 GCA_038150505.1 Opitutales bacterium
TGATAGAGTTTATTGGCAATCTCACGAGATGGGCGGGAGGTCAGATCCACAGAAACGACACTGTACTTCTTGGACTGCTCCAAAGCATACAAGGTTAATTTCTTACCCAGACCTTGCCCCCTTGCCTTCTCGCTAACCACCACATCTTCAATCCATGCTCTTATCCCTGTAGGAATAGGGAAAATAACCAGACTTAACATCCCGATAATCTCTGATCCCTGCTCGGCAACATAAAGATGGGTAGAAGAAGACTGAAGAATCTCTTCCAGTTTTTCCAAAGTAAGTGGTGAAGCAGACTTCGAAAGCATTGGAATAAGCCCGTTTAATTGATCTAAATCTTCTACAGTACATTCAACGAGTTCTCGTATAATAACCATAAAACAAGAAGTAATCGAAGTAACTCTCCCAGACCAATCAAAAAAATGAATTCATGAAATGGCACTCTTTGGGATTGCACTGCAACAATCTCAGTTACAAGATGTCTAACTTTACAAGCCTCGGCGATTTGAGGTACCCGATAAAACCCCGCAACCACATTGCGATTGTTGACTCGAGTAACCAAGACCAGCCTCCTGTGCTTCGAAGTTATCAATCAAAAGACAATCAATATTATGGAAATCTATGTGGGAAACCTTCCTTGGTCCGTTAGCGACCAAGACCTTGCTGACGCCTTTAAACAATTCGGTACTGTGGATCGTGCATCCGTTATCGTGGAACGGCCCTCTGGCCGATCAAAAGGCTTTGGCTTTGTGACCATGAATGACAATGCTGAGGGAAATGCAGCTATCGAAGCTTTGAATGGTTCTGATATGGCTGGGCGCCCGTTGAAAGTCAACGAAGCCCGACCCAAGGATTAATTCTTAGTCTCGGGTATATCCCGAAAAGCACCAAGCCGATTTCTATATCATCGGTTTGGTGCTTTCTTTATGGTGAAAATTATTTTTATCAATTGCTTGATCTTTAGTTTTTGGTAACAAAATTTTCATGACAAAAAATAAAGACCTTTCCTTTTTAGAAAGCGTCAATGCAAGCTTTGACTTAGCTGCGAATGCTCTTGAGCTGCCCAAGGGGTTAGCTCGCCAAATCCGCACCTGTAATGCAGTGTGTGAGATGAAGTTCGGAGTTGAGCTCGATGACGGCTACGAAATTTTCACGGGATGGCGGGCAACCCATAGCGAGCATGCCCTGCCAGCAAAAGGGGGTATCCGTTATGCTCCCTTTGCTGACCAGCATGAGGTGGAGGCATTAGCTGCCTTGATGACCTATAAATGCTCTATTGTAAATGTTCCCTTTGCTGGGTCCAAGGGGGCCCTTTGCATTGATCCTAAAAAATACAGCCTGAAAGAATTGGAGCATATCACCCGCAGATTTGCACAGGAACTGGATAAGCGAGGCCTTTTAGGACCAGGGGTAAATGTCCCTGCTCCTGATATGGGCACTGGGCAAAGAATGATGTCTTGGATCGCAGATGAATACCAACAACTTCATCCGAACGAGATAAATGCCAGAGCCTGTGTCACCGGCAAACCAGTTCATTTTGGAGGCGTGCAAGGGCGGATTGAAGCAACTGGCAGAGGTGTACAATATGGCATCCAAGAATTTTTCAGACATAAGGATGATGTTCAAAAAGCGGGCTTATCTGGAAGCTTGGAAGGGAAAAAGATCATTGTTCAAGGACTTGGGAACGTAGGCTACCATGCAGCCAAGTTTCTCGAAGAGGAGGACGGAGCAAAAATCATCGGTATTATTGAGCGTAACGGTGCAATTATTGATGATTCTGGGCTATCCACAGAAGATGTGTACCAATACAAATTAGAGCATGGGGAAATACATGGATTTCCATCTGGTTCTTTTATCGAAGATGGAAACTTAGTCCTCGAAAGCCCTTGTGACATCTTAATACCTGCGGCAATGGAAGGGGTGATTACAAAATTGAATGCCGACCGCATTCAAGCACAAGTAATTGCCGAAGCGGCTAATGGTCCGATTACATTTGATGCTGATCAAATCCTAAATCGAAAAGGAGTTTTTATCATACCGGATGCCTATCTTAATGCTGGTGGTGTTACCGTTTCCTACTTTGAATGGTTAAAAAATCTTTCCCATGTTCGATTTGGCAGAATGGAAAGAAGGTTCAACGAAGCCCAGGGTGCAAACATTATAAAATTGATTGAATCCTCCGTAGATAAACCGTTGGATCCAAAAGCAAAAGCTGAGCTAATGAAAGGACCCGATGAAATTACCCTAGTTCGGTCAGGCCTTGAGGACACTATGTGCGAAGCCTACCAAGAGATCAAAGAGATGCATCTCTCCAACGCTAAAATTAAGGATAGAAGAACAGCGGCTTTCGCTTTAGCTATTCGTAAAGTAGCAGATATTTACGACAGTATGTATCTGTAGGTTAATTATCTGATACCTTTTTCACACCCCACCCGTTTCGGTAGGGTTTGGTGAGCAACCCATTGATATCAGCACGATTGGAAATACCATTTTGTCCATCCCAGTCAAATTTCCCTCCTCCCAGAATCGAAGTATTTCCGAGCAATGCTATTTCATTAAGCGTCGCCGCATAAGATATGTTGGCTAACGAGGAATCAGGTTTCCCCGCACGGATAGACTGAACAAATTCATCCTTCATACCCGCATCCCCTCTGCCATTTCTTTTCAGGCTAGCTAAGGATAAATTAAGTTCATCGGGGTACATCCATTTTTTATCCAAAAAAACCTGCCAATTGTTTCCATAAATGGAAGTTGAGTACAAGGTTCCCTGCGATCCCCTTATGATGCAGCCGCTTGGTGAAGGCTTCTTTCCCTTAAATAAATGCAAGGGTGGTGTGTTTGGTTGGCCCAATGATTCTTTTCCAAGATGCCCTACCCTTCCTTCATACCAATGTAATGGGAAAGTATACCGCTCCTTTTTGTGCAAAAATTCAAACTTTACGATTCCCCAAGCGGAAAAAGTTTCAAGGTTATGCGGCCCCCTCGATAAACATTCGACCTGAAGAGGTGGATCCAATTGCAACCCCATCACGGGAAGATTCATCAAATGCAAGCCAACATCACCTAAAGCTCCGCACCCGAAAGATCGCCAACCTCTCCAGTTGTAAGGTTGATAAATATCAAGGTAGGGTCTCTCCATTGCTGGTCCCAAAAACTCACTCCAACTCAACCCGCTAGGAATGGGGTCGGACCCGACGGGACGATTGTCCACTTCGGGTGCCTGTGGCCAAAGGGGGCGATTGGTCCAAACATGAACTTCTTCAATCTGTCCAAGGGCATGGGTTCGAAGAAATTCCACTGCCCTTCTAAAATTGTCAGAGGCACACCCTTGCAAACCTATCTGGGTACAAATCTCTTTGTTTAGAACTCCAGCAAGAATTTGCCTACCCTCCCAGACTGTATGTGTCAGAGGTGTTTGAATAAAAAGATGAATCCCCTGATCGATTGCCAATTGTGCAGCATGGGCATGAATGTGATCAGGTGCACTGATACTTAATACATCGATTTGTCCACCCAGGTGAGAAATCATTTCTCTGTAATCAGAAAACTTTGCAGTTTGAGGATGATTCTTTAACGCATAATTAAGTTTTTTACTGGATACATCGCAGGCAGCTATTAGTTTCCCATGCCTGGATAGTTGCTGGAGGTCACTCCCTCCTTTTCCTCCAACCCCAATTGCAGCAATTTGTAATTGTGAGTTAGCTGAGAAGGCTTTGTTTATATAAAAAAGCGGCAAACTACTTACCAAGGCACGCAGAAATGAATTCCTGTTCATTGGAAATAAAGTTCTGAGGTTGTCATGGTTGAAGTTCTATCAAAAAAGTAAGAGACAGTTAGCCCCCACTCTTTTCTGCGGATAGTCCAATCACCTGAATAGCGTCTACCACCACATAACCCTCTGTCTTTTCATTGCTCAAGGTGACGGAGTACTGTTCCCCCTTTGTAAAAGTAAATGAACCAAGTGAGAGCCAAAGCTCTCCGCTAACTTTTGGCTTTCTTTGATCGACCAAAATCTTTGAAGTTCCTTCGTCGTGAGTGACTTCGTACATAACTCCACCGGTCCGATTCGCAAAAGAAGGGAAGGAAGCTTTGATCTCATGCAGACCATCCAACGGGGCAACAAAAGGAAATTTAGCCCTGAGCAAACCTTTTCTGCCATTTCCATCATGAAAGTAGGATTGGCCGACAAAGGGACGAAGAGAACTGCTTTCTGTCCACTGGCCTTCCAGTTGAATCATTGATCCATCCACGACAACACCCCCGAACGATTGCGGTGCCCGCCCCACTCCTTTGCTCAAACGGTTTGATTCGGCTGCATCGAGGACATGGTTATCCTCCACTAAGTGCTTCTGGAAAACGCCATAAGGTAAGGATTGTAAATCGATATCGAGTTCGGATGCAAGCACAGCAGCAGTAGCCGCAGATTGTCCCAGCACCATAAAGACTGGTTCCCTGCTAATCGATCCGTATGCTACATGAGAAGCGGATAGGCATACTGGGACCAACAGATTTGTGCACTCCTCTTTCTTTGGAACTAATGAATCGTAAGAAATTCGACAGGGACTTTTCATATCTACACGAAAGTCTCCCTCATTTAAGACAAAGGAATTCCCATTATCATCTCGAGCAACATACCGTTGAACATTATGAGAGGCTATGGTGGATGACCCAATACCTACGACACGTGGCACTTTTTTCCGGCCAACCAAATGGTGCTCATTCATCACCAGTTTACCAATCATTCTGCGAGCCTCCCGAACATAAATTTGATCAGGCCAATGTCCATTCTGTACAAATTCATCCTTCGCTAAACCCCATTTACTCATTGCGAAACGAACATCTTCAGGAACCCGGGGATCATTGGCCAGGAAGTAGAAATATCCTTTTTGGTAACGCTCGTGCTCCGCTAAAATCGCTTTGCGTTGCTCATAACTTGCATGCGGGTAATCATAATTCATTCCAATGTTATCTATACAAAAAGAACCATGGTTGTTGGTATTTGTCTTATCATTGGGAATGGGGTCAAAAGGAGCGAAGATATGCCTTGATCCTCGATTCAGGGTTCTGAGTAAAAGTTCATACTGCTTTGGATCGTATAAATCAGGCTTAGGAAATGGCACTCTATTTTCATTTACTTGAGTGAGGCACAACCTGAAATTATAAGCCTGAATCTTATCGTCCTCCTCTCCGTCCTTTATTGGGGTCCAGTTACTGATCCGAGCAAGGAGGCCACTCCTTGGATCTCCATACTGCTTGTAGGGATCAATTCGATTCACAAACTGGTTTTTGAGCGCTTTGGATACTTGTACCCCGTTGAGCCTTTCTCCATAGCGATTGTTGCTTTCACGGCCTACAAAATAGCTTACACCTGCTGCTGCCATTAGGTCTCCCTCGTAGGTACAATCGATAAACACCCGCCCCTTAAAACGATTACCTGATTCGGAAAGGAAAGAAATGATTCTCCCGTTTTCTTTTTCGACTCCGCTTTCTCGGTTAAGCCTCTCCCCCTTGAAGACAGAAACATTGTTTTCAAGGATCAAAGAATTAAAAATTTCTTCAGCCACTTTCGGCTCATACACCCACATGGTTCTTTGCTCCCCATCGGTCGTTGGTGAACCTTGTCCACGATTGCCAAACTCTTCCAGGCTCTGCCATTTCCAGACTTCTGGACTTTGATAATAGCGCCACACCCGATGGTAAAATTCGCGGGCAATACCTCCAATTACATCTTTCTTTCCCGTATCATTCCGACCTAATCCATTAATAGACATACCCCCTAGTTTTTGATCCGGGGATACAACCACTGCCTTTTTTCCCATTCTTTGAACCTGAACAGCTGCCGTCACCGCAGCAGAGGTTCCCCCATAAATAATCACATCCGCATCAATAATTTCTCCGACAAGCACATTAGGTCCAACCATTACCAAAAGGAGAATCAGCGATTTAATTTTTTGCATCTGCATCCTTACAAACATCAAAAGTAGAACCGCGAAGTACCGCACCTATGCACAGAGATTTGCCAAGGCATCAGCAGCACAAGAATATTTGAAATGATAATCATTTTCAGGAAGAATTTTAGAAACTACTTTACGGCTTTGTAATGCAAGTTCAGGCGCAGAACCCAGAATGGCACAACCTAATTTCACCCCAATTGCAGGAGCAGGAATGCCGATTCCCAAAGGTGCCTCCAAAGATCTCAGGCTTTTCATGAAATCTCGATTCGTAAGAGGTTTCGGGGCAGATAAATTGATCGGGCCAGAAATATGCTTATTGTTTATCAGAAAATGAACTATCGATATCCAGTCATCTTGATGAAGCCAGCTCATCCATTGGTTACCACTGCCCTGAGCACCACCAAGACCCAGTTTTGTTAACCTTCTCAAAAAGGGGAAAGCACCACTCTGCGAACCTAAAATAAAACTTATGCGAAGGGCAATTTGGCGCACTTCTTTCGATTGAAATTTAAAAAACTCTTTTTCCCACTTATAAGTAACATCTTCCAGAAAGCCTGTTGATAATGAAGGAGATCTTTCATCATGAGCGGAATGCTCTCCAAAACATTCGCCATATAAAGCCATTGAGCTGGCATTAAGCCATAATGATGGTGGTTGGTTGACGGAGGCTAGAGCTTCTCGCAGTACCTGGGTTGAAAGCAACCGGGACTGCAAGATTTCCTCACGATTCTTCTTTGTATGACGGCAATCTATTGATTTCCCGGTAAGGTTAATAAGTACATCAGCCCCATTGAGCTCTTCTACCCATATATCAATCTGCTTTGCATCCCAAAAAACTGAGCGACTGCAAATTAGAGAGGAGTTTTGGTTCCTCGAGAGAACAACTACCTCATGGCCATGGTCGATCAATGATTTTGAAAGAAGCTGTCCCAAAAACCCGCTTCCACCAGCAATGATTATTTTTGATTGTGAAGCAAGTAGACTCACAACCCTTTATTTTATTCTTCGCTTCCCCTTGGCAACTAAATATGGAAATGACCTAAAGTCAGAAATCCGGCTACTTAAGCTTGATATTTCGGAAGTACACCTTCATGGGCGGACCGGCATGTACCTGAAGAGCAAGAAGACCGGAGGATTTCCTTTGGGATGCGTCCTTGTCGATTAACTCACACATTTTTTTCCCATTCACAAAATGTTCAAATCGAAACCCTTCCGCAACGATCCGATATTCATTCCATTCCCCTTTTTTAACAGCTAGTCCTAATTTTGCAGGGTCACCAATCTTTTCAATGGTCTTGGTTAGCTTTCCAGAGTTGTCACGAGATAAAGTCGTACGATCCCCTCTGAGTGAAAGGATTCCCCTAAAAGCTTCGCCGTAGCAGATCCCGGTATATTTATCACCTGATTCAAAGTCTGCCTGGTATCCACCAATTCGCCATCCGTCCTGTTTGCCAGGAATAAGAAAGCTTCGGTATTGGATCCCACTGTTCCCCGAATCAATCTTGCATTCCAGGGTAAGGTCGAAATCTCCCAACTCCCCGCCCTTCCAGATGAGAAAAGTGTTTCCCCGGGTTGGGTTTTCTTTGGTATTCACACCCACAATCGCCCCGTCTTCAACGCTCCAGTGGACTGGGTTTCCATCCCATCCGTCGAGACTTTTGCCGTTAAAAAGAGCCTTTTCCGCGGTGAGTAAAAAGGGTAAAAACAAAGAGAGTATAAGAGAAGATATGAATTTCATATTAAATACTCAATCATCCCATGATTCACGATTGGTTCAAGGAAAAGTTGACCGATTGAAGAATTTTATACGGAATAGAACTTGTGCGAGCGATAATCCATGATTGAAGTCAGTGATCTGAAGATTCACTACGGCGATTGCGTCGCCGTAAATCAACTGTCCTTCTCAGTCCAACCCGGTTCTATTTTTGGCCTAATCGGACCCAACGGTGCCGGAAAAACCAGTGCAATCAAAGCAATCGCCACCCTGCTTGAACCGACCTACGGCGAGATCCTTGTCCAAGGAGTATCGGTGTTGCACCAACCCGAAAAGGCCAGAGGTTTCCTTGGATACATGCCGGACTTCCCACCCGTGTATGAAGGCTTAAAAATATGGGAATTTTGCGATCTTTTCGCAGAAGCCTATGGGCTCCACGGGGAGCAGAAAAAGGCACAGGTTCTACACGCCCTCCACGCCACTGGACTACAAGAACACATGCATGCTCTCTGTCATACTCTCTCCCGTGGAATGCGCCAGCGAGCCCTGCTCGCCAAGACTCTTGTGCATCAACCATCCGTTCTTCTACTCGATGAACCAGCGGCCAACCTGGATCCGAAGTCGCGGATCGACTTACGCAATATCCTCAAGTCGCTCGCCCGAGATG
>JAYOTQ010000062.1:0-8215 GCA_038150505.1 Opitutales bacterium
TTGCCTATGACGACCAGCGATTTGAATTGATCTGGCGGATGGTGAACCGTTGGTCCGAAACCGAACAACGGTTGGCGGAATCCCTGTCCCTGTCATTTTCGGAGCAAACCGGCTTGCCCCCTTTTAGCTACAAGGGACCGAATGCACTGAAAATAGGTGAAGTGCCTGGGGTATGGGCTCGAAATTTACTGGCCAACCGGCGATACCGTTGCCCGGTTGTTTTTCTCGAGCCTTATGTGGCAAACTCCCAAACTACCTATCCCCGTATCCAAAAGTGGTTGGCTCAAGGGGCGGGGCAGGATGATTGCATTATCACCGAATACACGGATGCGGTGATGCTTGGGTTGGGAAATTTTATTAAGAACCAATCCTCACAAAAGGACTAGTTCGACACGGCATCCTTTATCATTTTTACGAGGGGCTCTTCAAAAGCTTTTACCGCTTTTGTTTGGCCTACCATTTTAAGAAAGATGGATCCCTGCCTGCCTTCTACAATTGCTCCCAGCAAGGAGTATCCGGGTTTCGGTGTCTTCGGGCCAAAAGGGGAACCGCTTAAAAAGGTTCCGGTGGTTTTTACATAGGTTACCTTGATCTCCTTTACAATTTCCTCTTTCACATCCTGATCGATGATATCCTTGAATTGTTTAATCCATCGGTCCACATTGGCACGCACACCCCCTCCACCACTTGGTCCAAAATAAAAGAAGACCAGCTCCGCAGTCTTTCCATCCTCTGCAGTCAGCTTAAACTGGGCCTTACGCATCGAAGAGGAAGGCTCGCTTTGTTCCCAATCCGCGGGTGCGATGAAACGGTGTCCGGCAATTTCAACCACATTTCCCAGCAGCAGGATTGGGCAAAGAAAAGAAAAGAGGGCGAGGATGCGGGCAGTTTTCATATTACAATTTAGTTGGGAACGGGCTGGGCTCGGGAAAGGGAGGTGCGAAATTATTGGGGTTTACGAAAGACCATAAAGTGTTGCTGGGGGAGGGTTTCAGATGTTTCCACCCACTCCAGTCCGATCGCAGAGATTTCCTTGATCGCTTGCTTTTGGGACATTTTGTGCAATTTTTTGATCGGGATACCAGGGTCTTCCATACGGTACTCAATGAGAACCAATTTTCCTCCCGGTTTGAGGGTTTGGTAAATAGACCTGCCCATTTCCAGGGGATGGGAAAATTCATGGTACGCATCAACAATGAGCACGCAGTCCGCTACATTTTTTTCGAGCTTTAAATCGGTAACTGTGCTCATTACGGTCTCAATGTTTTCTGCTTTGGACTTCCTCATTTTAGCCCGGATAATCGCGAGCATTTCTGGGGAAATATCCACCGCATACACTTTACCCTTCGGCACGAGGGGAGCTATGCGGAAAGTGAAGTATCCGGAACCAGCTCCCAAATCAACCACCTTGTCAGTGGGTCGGAGGGCCAGTTTTTCAACCAATAAGTCCGTTCTTTCCTGCTGCACCCGTTCAGGTCGTTCCAACCAACTGGCTCCAAGGTGCCCCATCACCTTGGATATTTCCCGACCCATGTAAAACTTACCAATGCCATCTCTCGATGCTTCACCTAGGGTGTAAGCAGGGTCGGGCATGCTTTTTGGTTTTTCAGCTTGTACAAACAGAGAGGCCCAAAGTGTGCTAACGCAAAAAAAGAAAAGATTTAGGGAGGGTGGATTCATAGACATGTTCTAATTTATTGGTGTAGCCCTATTCAAATGCAAATCAATATTGAACCCCGGAGCGTGGTTGGGTAGGGTGGTCTCTTATTTATGAAAGTCATTCGAGCCAAGAGTGCGGGATTTTGCTGGGGAGTGGAACGGGCCATACAGATTGCCCGCGAGGAAGCCCAGGGCGGGCAAAGGCGGGTCTACACGGATGGGCCCCTGATTCACAACAAGCAAATGATGGATGCCCTCGGCAAGGAGGATGTTCAGGAAGTGGGTGACTACCAAAGCAGCCAGGATCTCGATCTGGAGCAAAGTGCAGAAAAAGAATCGGTGGTGGTGGTTCGTGCCCATGGGATTTCCCCCCAGAGGCGAAAATATTTAAAGGGGTTGGGTTTACCTTTCCGCGATGGCACCTGTCCCGATGTGGGCATCATAGCCGGGAAGGTAAAAAGCCATGCCGAGCGGGGGTATGATGTGGTAATTTTTGGCGACCCCAAGCACCCAGAAGTGATTGGGCTGTTGGGCTATGCTCAAGGACGCGGGCATGTGGTGCAAAATTTGGAGGATCTTGAAAACCTTCCCTCTTTTACCGGTTCCGTGGCCATGGTTTCCCAATCGACCATGTTTACTCACGAATTTAAAAAGCTGACTGCTCAACTTTCCCAAACTTACCCCGGTCTCCTTGTTTTTGATACCATATGTGGAGCGACCAAGGAAAGACAGTCCGACCTGGTGGAACTGGTCAATGAAGGTGCAGAAGCCATCGTGGTCATTGGGGGGAAACACTCGGCCAACACTCGAAAGCTTGCCAAGCTGGCTGCTTCCCACAACCGCCCCACCTTTCATGTGGAAACCATTGAGGACCTGGAACCGTCCAAGCTTAAGCCCTTTGCCACTGTGGGGGTAACCGCTGGGGCATCCACTCCCGAATTTATCATTCGCTCGGTCTGTGAGCACTTGGAGTCTCTCTGAGCCCATCCCCATATTTTTTATGAAAGATTTTGTACCCAATGTTTTAGCACAACGCTATGCTTCCTCATCGATGACCCATCTATGGTCCGCATCGGGTAAGGTCGTACTGGAACGGGAGTTTTGGATTGCGGTGATGCGTGCTCAGCAAGAGCTGGGTGTGGAAATTGATGATGCCTCCATCGAAGCGTCCGAAAAAGTGAAAATGCAGGTGGACCTCGATGCCATCCGCAAGCGTGAGGAGGTGACCAAGCACGATGTCAAGGCCCGGCTTGAGGAGTTTGCTGACCTCTCCGGTCACCAGCATGCCCACAAAGGAATGACCAGCCGGGATTTAACCGAGAATGTGGAACAACTGCAAATTCACCGCAGCCTTAGCATTATCTTGGAGAAAGCGATTGCATCCATTCTCGCCCTGGCGAAGCGGGCGGAGCAATACAAAGACCTTTGCCTGACCGCCCGTTCCCACAATGTTCCTGCCCAGCTCACCACTTTGGGCAAACGACTGGCCAATTGGGGGGAAGAATTATCGAAGACAGTGGAAGACCTTTCCCGTCTCTGTGCCCTTTACCCTTACCGGGGGTTAAAAGGGGCGGTGGGCACCCGTCTCGATCAGGTTACTTTGCTTGGCAGCGATGAAAAAGCAGCCGATCTGGACCGAAAGGTGATGGACCACCTGGGGGCCACAGCCAACTGGGAAAATGTGGGCCAGGTCTACCCGCGCAGCCTAGACTTTGAGGTCGTTTCCCTGCTTGTGCGGCTGGCAGCCGCTCCGGCTAATTTTGCCACCACCTTACGAATCATGGCGGGCCATGAGCTCTTGGGGGAAGGGTTTGCCAAAGGGCAAACCGGTTCCTCTGCGATGCCGCACAAAATGAACAGCCGTAGTTGCGAGCGCATCAATGGTTTTCATTCCATTCTCAATGGATATTTGGTGATGGTTTCCAACCTTGCCGGTGACCAGTGGAATGAAGGGGATGTTTCCTGTTCAGTCGTTCGTAGGGTTGCCCTTCCGGATGCCTTCTTTGCCCTGGATGGTCTGCTGGACACCTTTCTTACAGTGCTCAACCAAATGGAGGTTTTCCCAGCAGTTATCGATGCGGAAAGAAAGAGATATTTACCTTTCCTTCTTACCACCACCATAATGATGGAAGCGGTCAAAGCAGGAGCTGGGCGGGAAGACGCTCACTCTGCGATCAAGGAACATGCGGTGGCCACCGTGCGGGACCTCAGGGATGGAAAGATCAAGGAAAACAACCTGGTTTCCCGTTTGGCCAACGATTCCCGTGTGGGGCTGGGAGAAAAAGCTCTGCAAAAACTGATCGATGCAGGGGAGGGGAGAATTGGTGCGGCCAGGCAACAGGTGGAACACTTTGTCAGCCGGGCCAACAAGTGGGGGGATAAATATCCTGAAGCTAAGGGCTATTCTCCGCCTTCCATTTTGTAAACCGTTCATCTTTGCAGAGTTTGCACCCTTAACTGGATCGATTTTGCGATTGCCAACAGGGGGGGGCAGGGTGCATTTCTTTTAGCTTACTTTAATTTTATAAGTCATGGCTGAAGAACTAATTGGAAATTGCTTGGTCGCCCAATCGGGCGGGCCTACTGCCGTCATTAACGCCAGTGTAGCCGGGGTCATCTCGGAAGCGCTCAACCAAGAGTGTATTGAAGAAATCTACGGAGGTATGAATGGAGTGTTAGGTATTCTGAAGGAAGACCTGATTGATCTTGCCGAAGAGTCCCAGCAAAACATTCGTGGTCTGCGCTACACCCCCGCATCTGCTTTAGGTACCTGCCGCTTTAAATTGAAGCGTGACCAGGAGTACGAGCGCATCCTTGAAGTTTTTGAAGCCCACAATATCCGCTACTTCTTTTACTGCGGAGGGAATGATTCCCAGGATACTGCCGATAAAATTTCCAAACTTGCCCAGAGCAAAGGCTACACCTTGCGTGTAATTGGTGTGCCCAAGACGATTGATAACGACTTGGTCACCACCGACCACTGCCCAGGCTATGGCAGTGTGGTAAAATACTTATGTTCGGTGGTTAAAGAATCGGCACTCGATCACGAAGCCATGGGGCAGCACGATTTGGTATCCATTATCGAAGTGATGGGAAGAAATGCCGGATGGATTGCCGCAGGCACCACCCTGGCGAAGAGCAAGGAAAACCCCAATGATGCTCCCCACCTTATTTACCTTCCAGAACTTCCCTTCTCCCAGGACAAATTTGTTGAGGATGTGCAAAATGTTCTCAAGAAAAACCGCTACTGCATGGTGGTGGTCGGTGAGGGACTGGTGGATAAGGACGGAAATTATGTGGCCAACTCCGCTTCCGGGCAGGATGCCTTTGGTCATCAGCAACTGGGTGGTGTCGGAGATTACCTGGCCAACTTGATTGAGCAAAACCTCGCAGTCAAAGCCCGTTCCTGCAAATTGGGCATTGGGCAGCGTGCCGCCGCACACTGCTCTTCCCAGACCGATAACGATGAAGCATTTATGGCCGGTCAGGCTGCGGTCAAAGCGGCCATGGAAGGTGAAACCGACAAAATGGTTATTTTGGTCCGTGGAGAAGGGGAAGCATATTCCTGCGAAACCGGACTGGCTCCCTTGTCTGAAATCGCCAATGGGGTGAAGGAAATTCCCTCGGATTGGATTTCAGAAGATGGTGTGAGCATGACAGCTAAATTTATCAAATATGCTCAGCCTCTGATTATGGGAGAAGTGGAAGTACCATTTGACAATGGGGTTCCCGCCTATGTCCGCCTGTCCAAAAGAAGGGTGCGTAAGGTTCTCGATCCATTCACCTTTGAATGATTGATCCGGGCATTGCCCATCAGGCAAACCTTTAACCAAAGCCCTCCGGTCGACCGGGGGGCTTTTTTATTGGAGGGCCGAACGAAGAGCTCCGATAATCTCTTCCACTGGTTCCAGCCCCACCGACAGCCTGAGTAAATTTTCCGGAATCCCCGCTTGCTCCAACTGGTCCTTTCCTTCCCTGGTTTGCATCATTGGGTAATGAGCGAGGTATACATAAGGGCAGCAATTAGAAAATTCGGTGCCAAAGCTCGGGCTCTTGAGCATTTCCAACCGGTCATAAAAGGTGGCAAAGTCCCCCTTCAATTCAAAGCTAAGGTTGCACCCTGGGCAGCCACTGCCCGCCCATTTTTGGTAGTTCTCTTTGTACCCTTCCTGGTAGGCCCAGTGCACTTTTTTGATTCCTGGGTGTGCTTCTAAGAATGCGGCAACCTCAACGGCATGTTCATTGGCACGCTCAATAAAATTGTTGTAGTATGGAATCTGCTCGGCCATGCGGGTGAGATCCCGCGGATAAGGGGGGCAGATTCGGGTATATGTTTGGTCAAACAGAGACTGCCCCAATGCGGAGCATTTGGGAAAGGCGAGGCTTCCCATCATCACATCCCCCTCCCAACCGGCATATTTGGTCAGGCTGTTGACCACCACATCTGCAAGCTTGGTAATTTTGGCATTTTTAGGAGAAACCATGGTTGGATCGATGATGAGCAGGGCACCTGCCTGGTTGCAGAGGGTACGGGCTGTTTCCATATCTCCTGCCTGCAAAAGGGGGTTGGTGGGAAATTCAGTGACAATGCCCGCAATTTGCTCCCCATACTTTTCGAACAAAGAGACTAGCTGGTCGGTTTGATTCACCTGGTTTACTTCCAGAACCATTCCCTGCTCGTTCCCATACAGGTTCATCACCTCTATGGTATCAAGGTAGAGCCAGCCCCACCGGATCCAAACAGACTTGTTCTTTTCCCTGGCCCATTCGGTGGCTGAATGAAAGAGGGCATGAAAGGCATTGGCTCCCGAGGAAGCGAGCAGAACATTTTCCGGTCCCACCTCGGGACCATGTGCCTGGGCGATCGTTTCCTTAATCAGGATGTCTGGATGTTTTTGCTCGGATAACACCTCGTGGTTTTCGAGTAAGCCATGTTCCCACAGGTAGTCCTCTGCCTGTCTTGATGATATCCCGCAACCCGTATGCTGAAAGTGAGAAGCCACCTTGGCATTCTTCTCACAACCCTTGGGCAGGGTAAGTAGGGTCCACGAGTCTTCCGATGTGATTTCTGAGCCAACGAGCTGGTAACGCTGTACCACTTCATCGCAGTCCTGCACTCGCGAAAACAAATAGCCTGAAAGGCTGTCCGCCTGGTCTCCGAGCAGATGGTCCAACATTTGCTGGATCATGCGGTGCCGGACAAACCTGGGGTATCCGGTGGGCATGGCGGCGAGGGTATGCGGATGTTTTTCCTCATACCCAATCACATCTTCCAACTTGGGCAGGCTTACACAGACCGCATGGGTTTGGGCAGGTACTGGCTGCCCCAAAGAGAAGCGACCGAGGCCCGATGTTTTCACGGGACGACTTCGTTTTCTATAATTTGATCAAAAGTCTGGCGTTTCCGGATCAGTGCGAGACGCCCGTCTTCTTTGCGCAACACTTCTGCTGCTTCTGGAAAGGAGTTGTAGTTCTTCGCCGACATCGATGAGCAGTAGGCTCCGGCACCCTCAATTACGCAAAAATCACCAATCTCTCCCCGGGGAAGTTCCCGAGGAAAAAGGGCTTCCGGATCACCGGGAGCCGGGGTAAGCAGGTCTCCGGACTCACAGCAATGCCCCACCACAACCTGAGCCACCACCTCGCGGAATTTTTGCTGACCAGGTTCACACACCAGATGGATGGGGTGCTGGGCACCATAAAGGCTGGGACGCAGGATTTCGGTCATTCCGGAATCCAACTTGAGAAAGCGGTATCCATCCGCTCCCGTGGAGGTGATATCCTGAATTCGGGTGACCAGGCTGCAGGCATGGGCGAGCAAAAAAGTGCCCGGTTCGATTTCCAGTTTTAATTCTCTCCCCGTTTCCCTGGCAAAGGCGACAAATAATTCCTTCACCGGTGTGCCCACCTCCTGCAGGTCAGTGGCTTGTTCATCCGGCATCCGGGCAACCTTGTATCCGCCCCCAAGATTGATGGTGTCTACCGAAGGGAAGGAACGGGCAATGTCCAGGGTCATGGAAGCGACGGTTTTCCATACCTCTGGGTCGGAGCCTGAACCGATGTGTGTATGAATACGCTCCACCGTAAGGCTGTATTCCTGGCAAAGCTTGATCGCTTCTTCGAGGTCATCTTTCCAAATACCAAAACTGCTGGCAGGTCCACCGACATTGGTACGGTTGTTTCCACCCGAACCCTTGCCCGGGTTAAAACGCAAACCCACCCGGCGGCTCTTCCCCCATTTCCCAAATTTGTGAATCTGGTTGAGCGAGCAAAGGTTGACCCGTATTCCGTCCTGGGCCCAGTAAATAAAATCATCGGAGAGTTCCTGCGTGCTCAGCGAGATCGATTCCGTGCCAAACCCGGATTTGACCGCCCGTTCCACCTCATAGACCGAGCTGGCATCGATGCCCAATCCTGCCTCATTAAATATGCGAAGGATTGCGGCCGTCGGGGCCGATTTCATCGCGTACCTTGGGAAGAGCCCGAAAGCATTGGGGAAATCGAGCACCGCCCGTGCATTTTCGCGGAGGGTAGCCTCATCGTAGACAAAGCTGGG
>JAYOTQ010000063.1:0-8093 GCA_038150505.1 Opitutales bacterium
TCTTTTGTGGGTGCAGCCTTGTTCTTACTGGCTTCAGCAGAATCTTTTCCATCTTTTGGCTTAGGCTCATCATCTATAGGCTTGCGCTTAGCGGCTTTTTTAAGGACGGCGGCTTTTTTGGCTGCATCACGTGCAGCCTGTGCGGCCATTTCTTTGCGTGCCGTGATAAAGGATACCACGCATAAAATAACATAGATGAGCAAGAGACCGGCAGAGAGAAGCATGCTGGTCGGCTTTAAACTGGAAGCCTCATAAATAAGATAGGGCTCGCTCCGCCACCAACTCATTTCAGCGAAGGCACCAAAGACCATTTTGGCAATGGAAAGAAAACCTAGCAAAGCAATGAGCACGGCAACATGCATGATGTGCTTTTTCGCATTAGGGGCTTTGTCAGCAGCCACAGCCAAAAGAATTAAGATCAAACCGATAATTCCAGGGATAAACGCGGTCCAACTTTTACCAAACTCAAGTGCCTCTCCATTTTCAGGTGCATTGAGTACATTTTCCCAATTGGTGGAGCTCAGAGTTACTGGACCAACAGAGTCCCCCATATTGTTGTAAATGAAACGAATCTTTGCTTTGTCCACATCGATCTCAGACCATGGGATCGGTTCATAATTGTCCGTGCCAGCGTTGCTGTAATTTTCGGATTCCTGAAGGAGTCCACCAAGGGTGGCTCCCGAAGAACTTGCATACCAGAAAGATTCAGGGTCGCCCTGCATCCGTCCCGATTTGCGGGCATAATTGTTTTCATTGATACCCTTGGCATGACCTTCGTTTAGCTTATGAACAATCCACCATACATTTTCCCCGGCAGAATCATCACAGGGCATAAAATCAAGCATTACCTCTTGGTCACCATCAGAGAGCACAAACTCAGCATCACTTGCCCATGGGCCTGTAATTTTAATCGAAAGGCTGGGGTCTTGTACAATATAACTGATCAGACCAGTTAGGATGAGGATTCCTCCAAGAATAAAGGATGGTATTTTAAGCATTTCTTTAGGAAAACTGCTTTCAGAAAACAGGCAAGCCCGTAAAGTTCAAAAATCCTCTCGTTTCCGAGAGAATTTCGAATAGAATGAATTATACCTTCTGTGATTCCTGAAACCATAACTAAAACTGAAACCAAAGAAGAGACCTCCCTGGACTCTCCTTGGCGTGTGATCGTACTTAATGATCCTGTGAACCTCATGAACTATGTGGTTATGGTTTTTAAAAGGGTATTAGGGTTTGACGATTCCAAGGCTACCAAACACATGAGGGAAGTTCATGAAAAAGGCCGTTCAGTTGTATGGACGGGTGAACGCGAAAAGGCAGAGAATTTCGCCTTTCAATTGCAGCACTGGCACCTGCAAACAATTTTGGAAAAAGATGATTGAGTTCCAATTAAGGGTAGATTCGCGCATTACACGCAGTCTTACCCCAGTGATCACGAAGTGTTTTTCTGAATGCAGGAACACCTCGCTGCCAAGTTTCCCTTACAGGGATGAATCAGATCAAGACTTAGCGGATGCCTGGCTGGCAAGCTTGGCAGAAGATTATGCCCGTGATCGACAAGCTGTGGCACGCCTTTTCAATAACCCTAAATTTGCCCATGGGTATGTTGAGGTAAGTGAGGATGATGCGGAGCTTGTATTACGGGCAATTACAGAAATCCGGCTGCATGTAAGAGAGACCTACCTTGCTTCATTTCCGGATCATGAACTGGAGACCGGTGAAGTTTCTTTTTCGACAAAATCTAAAGAAGCTCAGCCTTATTACCTGACCTATCTCGTTCTTGCTGAGGTGCAGGAGGGCTTGATTCAGGAAATCGTTTGATGTTTCCTCCCGTTGTACGGGTCAACCTGGTCGTAGAATCTGGTTGTTTGCTACAGCAATTCCCCCAAGCATCGCTCCGACAATCCCTACATATCCTTGATCCGTTCCCGCTAAGTATAGGTTTTTATACTTAGTCGAGCCATCCCTGCGTTTTGTCGGAGACCCATACAGGGTGCCATTGATATGCTGGGTAAACCGTTTGATCGTTTTGGGAGTAAAAGTATCTACCAGGGTGGTTTGCTGATTCAACCTGTCTGAATGTTGCTTGCCCATGGGGAGGTATTGAAGTGCGTTTTCAAGCAAGGTTTTTTCCCACAGTCTTTTGGTTTGAGAATATTCACTTTCCGAAAGGGCGGACCACTGCGAAAAATTTGCCGGATGGGTAACGCGAATTTTTGATTCCTGCTGCTCGTTTGCTGAACCGTAATTATCAGGTAAGCAAATGACCCCAGACTTAATATCGACCAACCCGTCCGGACAGTCGTAGTTAAATGTGTCAGATTCATTGAAGAAGACAATGGTCTCGTCCCATCCAAAATCCCGGGGGTGTCCATCAAATACCCGGATCGATTCGATCACACTAAATTTGCCAGTGACAGCCGTTTCAGGTTCAAGTGCAGGCTGGTTAAGCAGGTCTTCTGTTTCTCGCACGCCACAGGTGGAAATAATTTGTTTTGCCTGAATCGTCTCTCCATTTGCCATCACCACTTCGGTTACCTCGTCACCGGTGGAGGATATCGCTTGAACAGGGCAATTCATTCGTCTTTCAACCCCGAGCTCTTTTAGTTTCTTAACCAATGGATCAAGGATTGCCCGTATTCCAAGTTTTGGTCGGCACAAACCTTGCCTGAAAATTGCATCGAATAGCATAACGAAGGTCGCAAAGTCTATATCATTGGGCAGGGCAGAACCGTAGTAGCAGGTAGGGCACAAGAGCATTTCAGCCAGCAGGGGCTCAATACCAGATTCTGCAAGCACGGACCGGGTGGAGAGATCGGGCGCATCTACCTGGTAGGCCGGGAAATCCTGCATTTTTTGTAAGAGCTTAGAAAAAGAATCGATCGAGGAGGGGAAGTTTTCAGCAACCTGATCGCAAAAGTATTGGAAGTCGTTTGTAAACGACAAGGAGCAGTCTCCAAAAGTGATTCGGGAACTGCTCTGGGGGAGAAGTTCAAGCTCGTCCAAGGAAAAGCGCAATTGCCTGAGGAGCTTGAGTAATGGTGAGCTTTTGCCTGAGCTGGTGGAGGGGTAATTGGTAAGAGCGTGCAGCCCTACATCAAATTTTTTCCCTTTTCGGGCATAAAAACTGTTTAAACCACCAACTACATAGTGTTGTTCGACAAGAAGTACTTTCTTTCCAAACATGGCCAGCCTGGCTGCTGCGGCAAGACCGGCAAGACCAGCACCAATGATCAATACATCTGTAGAAGATGAGGAAGGGTGGTCGGCAGTCGTTATGGGTAAAAATGTGCCTGTCTGGGGACCGGGGAAATTAGCTACGCAGTCGCTTTTGCCTCAAACTTCGGCAGCAGGTAGTTGGCACAGCTATCGAGAGATTCTAACTCCCGGTACTCCGCCTCAGGAACATCTATGCCGTGCTGTTTGCGTAGTTCCATCACAATATCCAAGAAATCCATGGAATCTAAATCAAGTTGATCCCTGAGCCTTATTTCAGACTTAACGTCGTTAAGATCTTCATCAGGAGCGATTTCCGAAATTATGTCGAGTACGATTTGTTTGACTTTATCTTTGTCCATTTGAGCTGTATCAGCATTTCTATCTTACGCTTCAAATTTTTTCAAGATAAGAACTGAATTGATTCCAAGCATTCCAAATGAGTTGTTGAGAATTACATTCACGCCCCCTGCTTTTTGGATTGGCTCACCTTTCACGAGCCCGGGTAAGGCACAGGCAGGGTCAAGATGGTCCAAATTGATGGTCGCATGGGCCATTCCGTCGACAAAAGAGGGAATATTTCCAGCTAATTCAATGGCACCGGCTGCACCCATGGAATGTCCGATAAAACTTTTGGTGTTGTTAACCAAAGTGGATGGGCTATCTCCAAACAAATTACGGATTGCTTTGCATTCCTGCTCATCTCCCTGAGGAGTGGAAGTGGCGTGTGTACTTACCAAATCGATATCTTCTGGTTGCATGTTCGCATTGGCAAGAGCTTGTCTCATGCATTCTTCCTGTCTTTCCGGATTGGGCAGGACATAGTCTGTGCCATCTGAATTGATTCGGTAACCTGCTACTTCGGCAATTATGTTGGCTCCTCTTTTCTGGGCATCATCCAACCGTTCGAGAACATATATACAACCGCCCTCACTTACAACTATTCCGTTTCTGTCCTTATCGAATGGACGGCTTGCCTTGGTGGGGTCGGAATGAGATGCCAGGGCACCCTGGCTTTTAAAGCCGGCAAATATACCATAAGCTCGTATGCTTTCGCTTACCCCACCTGCCAAAGCAAAGTCGCATTCGCCCAGGCGTAATTGCTGGACACCCTGAATAATGCCCGCATTTCCGGCCGCACAGGCGGCACCTATGGTGTAGTGGGGACCGGTCAAGCCAAGGTTGACTGTAATTTCTCCGGCTGGGTTATTGGCAACTGTTCGTGGGTTGTGATGATGAGTCCAGTATTTTACATCCTCATCGTAGTGATCAAACAGAGAACAAACTTCAGTTTCCGTCTCCACATTTCCATGCTCTGTGATACCGAGGTAAATTCCAATACGGGAGGAATCAGTGTTTTCCAAATTAATTCCTGCATGCTGAATCGCTTCATTGGCACAGTAGATTGCGATACTGCCAGCCCGTGTTCCCACACGGATTTCTTTGCGCTTTTGGTACTTGGTCTGTTCAAAATCACATACCCCTGCAGGCTGTTCACCCATGTTGCGCACGGGAAATAAAGAAACCCCGCTTCTCCCTTCAAGAAGTGCCTCACGATAGGTAGGCAAATCATTTCCTAACGGGCAGGTCAGCCCGATTCCTGTAAGTACAATTCTTGGAAGTTGATTCATGGTACTGGTGTAAAAATAAGAAATGAAGGAAGAGGTTTCTTTTGGCAAGCAACCAAAAGAAAAATCGTGATCAATATCTTATCTGAAAACAATCGATTCTTTTTCGTAATGTGGCACGGGTAATACCTAGCAGACCAGATGCTTTAACCTGATTGCCTTTGCATTCGTGTAGAGCCCTGCGGATAACTTCTTTCTCCATGTGCTCAAGCAAGTTTTTGTCGTTTTGTGCCCGGAGGTGGGCATAGGCAATGTCAAAACTTTCATCAATGGAAATAGAGGAGGGTGGGGAGGAGTTTTTCGTTTCTGTAACAGCATCATCTCTTTTCTCCGCACTGGAGGAATCACCAAAAACCTGGGATACTTGCCCAGTTGATACCGTGCCCTGAGTGGGGGTGCTTGCTGGTTCCTCCTGATCGGTAGAAGGCTTTGCTACAACCTGGGAAACCACAGACTCGGGGCTGAGGCTTGGCTGATCGGCAGCTAAGCTCTGGGGAAGGTCTTTGGCCAAAATACGCTTACTTTTGGCTATCACAGAAGCGGAATGCAGCGCATTTTCCAGTTCCCTCACATTGCCGGGCCACTTGTAAGATTTAAGAGTCTCAAGTGCTTCTGTTGAGATTTCTTTTACGCCCGTATTAAATTTTTTATCCAGACGAATGAGCATGAAATCAACCAGCTCGGGAAGATCTTCCATTCTCTCGCGAAGGGCAGGAGTTTCAATCCTTACAACATTTAAACGGTAGTAAAGATCTTCCCGGAATGTTTTTTCCTGAACCATAAGTTCAAGATTTTTGTGAGTAGCTGCAATTAATCGAACATCTACTTTTTTGACTCGGGTGCTCCCTACTCTTTGGACCTCTCCCTCCTGAATTGCCCGTAGGATTTTTGTTTGTGTGGGTAGTGCCATGTCCCCAATTTCATCGAGAAAAAGAGTGCCTCCATGACAGACTTCAAATTGGCCAGCTTTGGCTTCCGTGGCTCCGGTGAATGCACCTTTTTCGTGTCCGAATAGTTCACTTTCAATCAGGTTTTCGGGAATGGCTCCGCAATTGACTGCCTGGAATGGACCCTCTGAACGGTGGCTGTGCCTGTGAATACAGCGGGCAACCAGTTCTTTGCCTGTGCCGCTTTCACCCGTCACCATAATCGTGGCTTCAGAAGCAGCGACTTGGCCTACTTTTTTAAGGACCTGCTGCATTTTTTCGCCACTTCCGACAATGCCTTCCTCAAAGTCTTCTTTGTTGAGCAGTCGCTTAGTTACGCTTTGGGACTTATCTGCATCCACGCTTGCTTTAAGGGCTTTTGCGACCATCTCCTTCAGTTTTTTTAGGTCAAATGGTTTGAGCACATAATCAAATGCACCATGTTTCATCGCCTGGATAGCTGTTTGAGTAGTCCCATAAGCAGTCATGAGAATGACGAGGGAGGATGGAGCCGAGGTTCGTAAATGCTGCAAGGTCTCGATGCCAGAGATTCCACCCATCCGGTTATCGAGAAAGATTAGGTCAGGTTGATGCTTTTCGGCCATTTCAACACCACTTTCTCCGGAATCTGCGGTGAGAATCGAATGGCCATCCGGTGCTAAAACTCTGTCGAGGGAGTACCGGATCTCGGCGTCGTCGTCAATGATGAGAATGGTTGAATTATCTTCTGTCACAATAAATAAAAAAACATGTATCTTCTCTCAAAGTAACAGTGGGTAAAGCTCAAACATTTACAAATTTCAACAAACAGTTGTTTGCGTTGACTGAAAGCTTAAAAAGTTCATATTGGGAAGCCGATGCCAGGGTAGCTCAGGCGGTTAGAGCGTCGGACTCATAACCCGAAGGTCGGCGGTTCAAGTCCGCCCCCTGGTACCACTTTTAAGCCTGGCTTGTTTTACTCAGTTCGGTCCTTAAAAAACCTTTCGAAAAGGCTTCTTTGCGGAACATCTGAGTTGTTTCCATCATTCAAAGGCTTAGGGTTCTCAGGCTCAACGGGTGGAGCAACCACTTCGGCTGGTTGTTGAACCTCCTTGACGGGCACAAGCTCTGCGGTTGGACTTTTCTTATTGGGTGCCTCAGTTGCAGGCTTGTACAAAGGTTGCTCGTCCACCTTATCGGTGGATTGATCTTCATTGGTGCGAGCTGAGGGACTGGGGGGATTGGGCTCAAAATTTTTGGTTAGCTCAATCATGGGCTTGGGAGCATCCGGGACATCCTTTGAAGGAACTAATGAGGCCGTGCCTGAGTCAAACAAGGGTTCGCCTTTCTGTTCACGCTCTAATTGATCTGCAGTTTTGCCAACATAAGTGCGAAAAACGAGATCATGCTCAGGATGTAACCAAAACCTACCTTGCTTGTAAGAATTTCCTTCCGCGAATGCAAAAGCACCAAACCACGCTCGTTTGTCACTAATTTGATCACAGACAATAAAATACATTCTTCCTGCCTGTTGTGGAATTTCTCCTCTCATTTGTAAAGTAATCCAACCACGGTCGATTTCGGTCAATCCCTGCAGGGCGAGCTGATTAACGATATCTTCCCGGGTGATGCTCCACTCTCCATATTTGGGACCGGTATCTGGGTTACCTGCACGAACAAAACCACTCATTCTGGAACCATAATGTTCCGATATCGTGTAATTTGGTTTTCCGAACAACAATACCTTTGTGAGAATACCATTCTTTCCAGCAGTATAACTCATCCAGTTTTTCTTGGTAACATGGCTAAAACTTGTTTCATGCTGCTCTTTGAAATATTCCTGGAATTGATCCAGTTCCTCGACGTATACTACAGGTTTGGATGGAGCAGGTGCTTGAGCAGTCTCCTTTTTTTCTACGGTTGGCGGAAGTTGTGCCTCTTGTTCCGGCTCAGGTTTATCGTCTGAGCAACTCAAATAAAAGAGCGTAATTAATACGATCGATGAAAGGCGTATAGCGTTTAGAAATCTCATAGGGGCATGGTAAAGGGGAGAATATCTATGCAAACAAGGTAATCTTCTTCTTGCAAGTTCGAATCAAAAAGAATCGAGCCCGACACTTTAATTTTTTCATTCATGAACCTATTTGAGAGTGAACCACTTTTGGGGTGGATTGATAAAAAGGAATTTCCCGTTTGATGGTTTTATGAATTGGTTACACCAACCTGTAGCGATGGACTAAGCTGTTGGTCTAAAGTTGACCATTCTGTAAAAAAGACTAGGTTCAAAAGTTCGACTTCTGCATCGTTCGAGAAGTTTCATTCGTTCTTTTCCTTACTCCTAATT
>JAYOTQ010000064.1:0-7980 GCA_038150505.1 Opitutales bacterium
TTTCAGTCTAGTCTGTTTGTTTGTTTGGGTGGGTAACTTCGGTTGCCCACCCTTTTTTGTAACTAAATATATTATATTTATATTTTTCATTATTTTCATTATTTTTATACATATATAATAATTTTTTCTATTTTATCTTAGCCAAATTTTTGGCACAGAAAATGAATGATTATAAAATCCTAAATTATACCTCTTTATCGGGTATTTTATTATACACCTAAAATCACAAATAAAACTAATGAAATTGAATAAATTAAAAGCCGGAATTTTTGCGTTACTGAGCGTCGCAATCACAGTTCCTCAAATCCATGCTGTCAAAATCGGTGTTCTCCATTCCCTGAGTGGAACTATGGCAATATCTGAGACTTCACTCAAAGATGTTGTGATGATGGCAGTCAAAGAAATCAACGAATCGGGGGGGGTGCTTGGAGAACAAGTGGAAGCCGTTGTTGTAGACCCAGCATCCGACTGGCCACTCTTCGCAGAGAAAGCGAAACAACTCATTACCGAAGATGAAGTTGCGGTAACTTTTGGTTGCTGGACATCAGTAAGTCGTAAGTCTTGCCTCCCTGTATTTGAGGAGAATAACGCACTGTTATTTTACCCCGTCCAATACGAAGGTGAAGAGCAGTCACTGAATGTTTTTTATACAGCTGCTTCCCCGAACCAACAATTAGTCCCTGCTGCTGAATACATGATGGAAGAGATGGGATGTAAAAAATTCTACCTTCTTGGCACAGACTATGTTTTCCCGCGCACGGCCAACAAAGTTTTGAAAGCTTTTCTTAAAGCCAAAGGTGTTCCTGATGAAAATGTGATGGAGGAATATACACCCTTTCATCACCAAGACTATCAGACAATTGTTTCCAAAGTAAAAGAGTTCGCTGCATCAGGTGATGCCTGCATCTTATCCACAATCAATGGAGATAGTAATGTTCCGTTCTACAAAGAATTCGCCAACCAAGGATTAACTTCTGACGACTGTCCAATCATGGCATTCTCTGTATCCGAGGATGAATTGCGTGCTATGGATGTCCCCCCACTGGTTGGCCACTTAGCTGCATGGAATTATTTTCAAAGTGTAAAAACTCCCGGCAATGCAGCCTTTGTAAAAAGTTTCAAAAAATTCTGTGTGGAAACCGGGTTACCAGGCGGTGCTAAACGTGTAACCTGCGATCCTATTGAAGCTGCTTACTTTGGAGTATATGTATGGAAAGCAGCAGTCGAAAAGTGCGGATCCTTCGATGTAGATAAAGTAAGAAAAGCAGTTTATGGACTCGAATTTGATGCACCAGGTGGCAAGAAAAAGATGCACCCCACCAACCAACACACCCTTAAACCTGTTTACATCGGAGAAATCCTCAAAAATGGACAGTTCAAGATTGTTTATTCCAGTGATGGATTGGTATCACCAGACTCTTACAGTTCTTACCTGTGGCCTGATGGTGACTACCCAAAACCTACCGGTGGACCCAACGGTGATGGTTCGCTCTAAATTATAGCATATAAATTTAGTATCGAGGCGGACTCGGTGCGTAAAGCACGGGCCGGGTCCGCTTTTTTTTGGCATAGATCAAATAATTTTGAATAAGTATTTTTCAGTTCAGGCATTTTTTTGGCTCATACTCATTTGGGTAAGATTGGTTTCTATTGAATTGAATGGCGAGGAGAACACCAAACAATCAACCTCTCCAAAGATAGTTGAAGCCATGCAAAATTTGGCATCAGGTGATGATAAAATTATAAGAAAAGCTATTCAAGAACTCGCGATGTCTGGAGATTCTAGGTTAGAATCTTTTTTTGAATTCTACCGCCAAGGTAGTATCTATAATTGGCCAACTGAATCTGGTGAGGTCCGTATTGTCCTCAACCAGGAAACAACTATGGATGATGACTTCAACGAATTTGCCCCCCTTCTTCATCCGCTTACCCAAGAGCCTCTTATAATTTCTGGTAAACAGGCAAAGCCTGACCTTATGGAACTCGAGGATATTAGCCCTGGAAGAAAACTCCGATCCTTGGTTAATTCATCGAAGTTTCTTTTAAGGTTATTCTCTCCCGATTTTGAGACCCGATTATCAGGTATTAAGAAGTGTGGAGACCCTCCCTTCTTGCCAGATGCAATCTCAATATTAGAAGAATTTGCTGTAGATCCTGATCAAAACGAAAAAATTCAATTTACTGCGAAAGAAAGTATTGAATTGATGATTTTAGGTGGTGCCGTTGATAACAAAAAAACTCCACTTGACCGAATAACCGCACTCCAAAAACTTGGTGAACTAAACAGCCTTCGAGCCTTAGCTAGAATTGACTCCTTCGAAACTGAAATCACCAAAGCAATAACAAAAACTGACTTACCAACGGCCAAGTTAAAAGAGTACAAAAGCTCAATTGCTTCTGTTCGTAAAAAGATTGAGGGGCACAAAAAAAAGGTGGAATGGTCTGGGAATCTTTTTCGAGGACTGTCCTACGGTAGTGTTCTCATTCTGATGGCTCTTGGACTGGCCATTACTTTCGGACTGATGGGAGTGATCAACATGGCTCATGGGGAACTTATGATGATTGGTGCCTACACAACCTATGAGGTACAACTAATGTTTGGACATAGCCCAGGCAATCCAGTGGACCATTACTACCTCTTTGCTTTGCCCATGGCATTTTGTACAGCTGCAATTGTGGGCTTAATCATTGAAGCTCTTGTTGTTAGACATCTTTACAATCGACCGCTTGAATCTTTGCTCGCAACTTGGGGAGTTGGCCTCTTTTTGATTCAGGTAATACGGATCATCTACGGGGATAACATCGGGGTAAACTCCCCCACTTGGGCAAGAGGAGGATTTGAGATTTCACAAGATATTGTGCTGCCCTATGCAAGATTGTACTTACTCGGACTTTCCATTCTTTGTGTATGCTTTATTTATTTTGTCATTCGAAAAACTAGATTCGGAATGCTCATACGAGCAACCATGCAAAACCGGGATATGGCCAATAGCTTAGGTGTAAAAACAAGAAAAATAGACCGGTTAACATTCGCACTCGGATCAGGTATCGCCGGAGTTGCAGGTTATGGTTGGACAATTATCGGTGGAGTTACTCCCGATATGGGGCAAACCAATTTTATTGTAGATTCATTTCTAGTTGTAGTAACCGGTGGGGTTGGTGAATTGATTGGGGTTATCTATTCTGGGCTTGGAATCGGAATGATAACCAAGCTCATCGAACCAATGGACATTGGAGGTTTCACTATCGGCCCCGTCTGGGGAAAGGTAATCCTTTTGGCACTGATTGTTGCTTTTATTCAATACCGCCCATCTGGGTTGTTCGCACCCAAAGGCCGTTTGGCCGATAAAAAGTAATGATTGAGGAAACAAAGCTCATTCAATCAAAGAAGATTTTTCTTTCTCTATGCATTCTAGGGTTTGTAATTGTTCCAGCCCTTTATCTAGGAGGCATCTTATCGATTGGAGATATTAATATGCTTGGGCGTTTTATGACCTTTGCAATTGTGGCACTTGGATTGGACTTATTGTGGGGATATGTCGGGATTCTCAGCCTCTGTCAGTTCACCTTTTTCTGCCTTGGTGCTTACGCGATGGGAATCCACTTAGCTCACCATGGGGGTCCGGAAGGTATCATTGATGCAGAAGGATGGAAAATACCTGCCTGTTTATTTGTGGTTTATCCCTATGAGGTAGGTGAATCATCTGGAGATGCTTTAGTTCCAGGTTTCTGGAAACCATTCTGGAATCTTCCTTTCACAATAATACTTGGCTTGTTAATACCCGCAGTCGCCTCGTTTATCTTAGGTTACTTTGTTTTCCGAAGCAGAGTGCGTGGTGTTTATTTTGCTATTCTCACTCAGGCTATTGCAGTAGCGGCTTGGTTGGTTTTTTGTAGAAACGATGTCAAGTTGTGCGGAACCAATGGGTTGACCAGGTTTGACATTATCGCTCCTCAGGGGTCCTTCCTTACCCTCAATCCCGTTGATGCGACTGAAGATTGGATTGAATCGAACAAGGACAACCTTGATTTAGATTTAAATAAGGATGGATGGGTGGACCAACTCGACTATGCGGTTGCTGATGTGGGGTATTCACTTTCTTCACCAGAGGTGCAGCTCTCACTTTATATCATCACTCTATTCTGTTTGTTCGGGTCTTACTTACTTTGCCGGTGGATCGTAAATTCCAGATTAGGCCGAGTGCTTGTAGCAATTAGGGATGATGAACCAACCCTAAACTTCTTTGGGTACAAACCCTATACCTTTAAGATTTTTGCTTTTTGTATAGCTGCTGTATTGGCCGGTTTGGCGGGCCTACTTTATGTTCCACAAATGAAGATTGTCACCCCCTCGAACATGGAGGCGGTCAGATCGGTATTAGTCGTGGTTTGGGTAGCAGTGGGAGGAAGAGGCAGCTTAGGCGGTGCCATACTGGGGGCCCTCTCTGTAAATTTGATTTATAACTTCCTCACCTCCGAGCACGATTATGGGTTCTTTACTTGGAGCCCAGATTACTGGCCAATCTTCCTGGGTATAATGTTTGTACTGGTGGTACTCTTTTTACCGAATGGACTGATTGAGCTAGTTGATAAGCTGTTCAAAAAGAAGTCTAAGACAACTGGTCAATCCGAGAAACCAACACGATGAGTTCCAAAGATCATACTGAGGACCACGAACCGCTCATGGCATATAAAGACGCACGGCCTAGCCAAGTACAAAACGATTTCTGGTCTTCGCGATATGTCTTGTTTGTCGAAAATTTATCTGTGAGCTTTGATGGATTCAAAGCAGTTGACATTCCTTACTACGGTGTAAAACACGGGGAACTCCGTGTAATTATCGGTCCTAACGGTGCAGGAAAAAGTACATTCTGTGACTTAGTAAGTGGGAAAACCAAACCATCAACGGGAAAGGTTTTTTTTAATAGCCGTGAGATATCATCTTTAGACGAATCCGAAATCGCACTTTTGGGAATTGGTAGAAAATTCCAAACTCCCACCGTTTTTGATAGCCTCACAACTTATGAAAATTTGCTCCTCGCCTTACCTGGAAATCAGGAATGGAAAAAGAATCTTTTTGAAAAAGAAAGCAAAGAAGAAAAAGAACAAATTTTAGGAATCCTTGAAAAAGTGGGCCTATTTGAACAGAGGAATGAGCTATCAAAATCCCTCAGTCATGGACAGCGCCAATGGCTTGCCATCAGTGCCCTAATAATTTCTAAGCCCAAACTATTATTAGTGGATGAACCGGCAGCTGGGTTAACAGACAGAGAAACGGAACAAACTGCAGATCTACTCCTCGAACTAGCCGAGGAACATACCCTCGTGGTTATTGAACATGATATGGATTTTGTGAGGCGTTTGAACAGCACTGTAACCGTACTTAATGAAGGAAAGGTATTGGCAGAAGGAAGTTTGGAAGAAATGGAGAAAAACGAAGAAGTTATGGAAGCTTACTTAGGCCGATGAATTCTGAACAAAAAGATTTCCCTTTTCTCGATATAAGCGACTTGGAATTTTCTTATGGTGAGGTGAAAGTTCTCCATGGCTTAAATATTCAGATTCAAGAAAAGTCCATCACCTGTGTGATGGGACGGAATGGTGTGGGTAAAACTACCCTTATGAGAAATCTTGTCGGTCTAGAAAAACCATCTGCCGGCTCCATTCACTACCAGGGAAAAGACATTACTCATAGTGAGGGATTTTCCAGAGCATCATCTGGATTCGGATATGTACCTCAAGGAAGGCAAATATTTCCTCTCTTAACAGTAGAGGAAAATTTATCAGTGGCACTCTCTGCGGCTGGTCTCGATCAGCAAAGTATTCCTAAATCCGTATATGATACATTTCCTGTTCTCTATGATATGCGCAGACGCCGCGGGGGTGACTTGTCTGGTGGACAGCAACAACAATTAGCAATTGGAAGGGCTCTGACTACACGACCAAAACTTCTTATTCTCGATGAACCCACAGAGGGTATTCAACCAAACATTATTACCATGATCGGAGAAGTCATACAACGATTGGTTGAGGAAAACGAAATGACCATTCTACTGGTCGAACAATATGTCGATTTCGTCAAGAAGTATGCAGACGAATTTTTAGTGATGAACCGAGGACGCTTAGTAACGCAAGGTTCGGTTGAACAACTTGATAACCAAGTAATTAACAAGCACCTAAGTATTTAAATACAATGCACCTTACACCAAGAGAGAAAGATAAGTTGATGATCGTGGTTGCTGCGGATCTTGCCAGACGGAGGAAAGATCGTGGCGTTCTTTTAAACTACCCAGAATCAGTTGCCCTCATTACCTACGAAGTGATGGAAGGTGCAAGGGATGGCAGAACTGTGGCAGATTTGATGAGCTTCGGATCTACCATTCTTAAAAAGAGCGAGGTGATGGAAGGAATTTCAGAAATGATTGATGAAGTGCAAGTGGAAGCGACCTTCCCAGACGGCACAAAATTGGTAACCGTACACCACCCAATAAGATGAAACCTGGAGAAGTTATTACACCCAAGGATGCGCCAAATATCCTCGCAAACCAAAACCTTGAAACTTTGTTAATCAAAGTAAGCAATATTGGAGATCGACCTATTCAGGTGGGTAGCCACATGCATTTTTTCGAGGTAAATCGTGCTCTCGAATTTGAGCGCGATAAAACTAGAGGATTTCGATTGAATGTCCCTGCTGGAACAGCTGCCCGTTTTGAACCCGGAGATTCCAAGGAGGTTGAATTAGTCGCCTTGGCTGGTTCACGAGAAGTATATGGTCTGAACAACCTAACCAACGGAGTTTTGTAATTATGAGCCTAGAGCTAACTAGGAGACAGTACGTTGAAATGTACGGCCCTACTACGGGAGATCAGGTAAGGCTTGGAGATACTGAACTTTTCATTGAAGTCGAAAAGGACCTGATTGCAGAAAACGGAGGTTATGGAAATGAAATCAAGTTTGGTGGTGGTAAAGTCATACGAGATGGAATGGGACAATCCCCCCTCGCACTAGATAAGGAATGCCTCGATTTAATCATCACCAACGCAACTATCATTGATCCACACCTCGGAGTTATTAAAGCAGATGTGGGAGTAAAAGAAGGAAGAATCGCGGGTATTGGGCATGGAGGGAATCCATTGATTCAGGATGGTATAAATCAAAATATGGTAGTGGGTGCCGGAACAGAAGTGATCGCCGCAGAAGGAATGATTCTCACAGCAGGGGGGTATGATTCTCACATTCATTTTATTTGCCCCCAACAAATTGAGGAAGCCTTGGCGAGTGGCGTAACCACGATGACCGGCGGTGGTACAGGACCAGCTACTGGGACAAATGCCACTACCTGTACACCTGGGGCCTGGAATATTGGAAAAATGCTTCAAGCAGCAGATGAGTTTCCCATGAACCTAGGATTTTTAGGAAAAGGAAACTCATCCAACCCAGAAGCTCTGAGGGAACAGGTAAGAGCAGGTGTTATTGGATTAAAACTTCATGAGGACTGGGGTACAACTCCGGCAACTATTGATACTTGCCTAGGAGTCGCAGATGAAATGGATGTTCAGGTTGCCATCCATACAGACACGCTCAATGAAGCAGGATTTGTGGAGGACTCTGTGGGTGCATTTAAAGGAAGAGCGATTCATACCTTCCACACGGAAGGTGCCGGAGGTGGTCATGCACCAGATATTATCAAGGTATGTGGCGAACCAAATGTTTTACCCTCGTCCACTAATCCAACACGCCCCTTTACGGTTAATACAATTGATGAACATCTAGATATGCTGATGGTATGCCACCACCTGGATTCTAAAATCCCTGAGGATGTTGCCTTTGCTGAATCACGAATCCGCCCCTCCACGATTGCCGCAGAGGATATCCTCCATGACCGCGGAGCCTTTTCGGTAATGGCAAGCGATAGTCAGGCGATGGGACGGGTTGGGGAAGTTCTCTGCCGGACCTGGCAGACCGCAGATAAAATGAAGA
>JAYOTQ010000065.1:0-7639 GCA_038150505.1 Opitutales bacterium
AGTTTTGTACGGCGGCCAAGGCACCGTACTGGGCAAAAGTAGTGGCATTGGAAGCAGTCTGGCTTTGTAAATTCGCTACAGCTTTGGCAATGGTGGGATTGGCCACCAATGTACCCAGCCTCCATCCAGTCATGGAAAAAGTTTTACTGAAGCCAGACACAGTGATGACCCGGTCACGGGCTTCTTCCGAAAAAGATGCCGGGCGATGATGAACCGATCCATCATAAAGCAAGTACTCATAAATTTCATCCGACATCACCAAAAGGTCTTTGCGTATAGCAAGTTCTATAATCGCCTCCATTTCAGCCCGATCATAAAGACAACCGGTTGGATTTGATGGGCTGTTAAGTATGAGCAGTTTGGTGGCCGGCGTAAGTGCTTCTTCAATTTGTGCAGGGCTTACTTTGAACCCTTGGTCATCACCAGCCAGCACGATTTTGGGAGTAGCCCCAGCAAGCTTTACCATTTCTGGATAACTAACCCAGTAGGGAGCAGGAATTAAAACTTCATCGCCCGGACCACATGTTGCGAGAATGGCAAGGTAGCAAGAGTATTTCCCTCCCGGACTAACCACAACTTGGGCGGCATTGGCTTCCGCAAGCACTCCATGTTGGTGATACTGATCAGCGAGTGCCTGCCTAAGCTCAGGCAGACCAGGGGCAGCCGCATATTTTGTCTTACCCTCGGATAAAGCCTTTGCACAGGCATCTTTAATGAATTGAGGGGTATCAAAATCTGGTTCACCCGCACCAAATCCACATACATCTTCACCAGCAGCTTTGAGGGCCTTGGCCTTGGCATCAACTGCCAGCGTGGGGGAAGGAGCGATATTTTTCGCCCAAGGAGATAAGTAATCAGTACTCATATTTATAGTTGAAGAGAAAAAAAGGAATCGAGAGGTCAAGCAAGTTGAATCATTGAACTAGCACAGTTTAAATCTTATCAAAAACAATGGATGATAATTGGACAGGAAATGCCAGTCCACTTTTTTGAAAAGTGCTTTCAGGTAGGTCCAACCCATGTGCGACAGCTTTTAATTCAAATCTGGTCTTGGATCCAGAATCCCGGTCTTTAGAATCAATTGTTTTTACCACCCATCGATCCGCTACCTTTTTAAAGCTTTGCAGCGAAAAGGTACGATTGGGGAGAATCCCCCCATCCCGATGCTCAATTCTCAAAGGAGCATTGTAGGTATCATCAATTGCTAAGCGTACAGAAGAAAGAGCGGTTTCTGAAAAACTACTTTCATTAGGCGGTGTAAAAAGAAACAAGTGAGCGGGCCGTCCACATACACGGCCAGATTTCTCATATTGATAGGGCCATTTAACAAAGGGCATAAGTAAATCAAAGGGTGCATGATTGATTCCTTCCACCCACGGCAGTAACCAATCCCTAGCAAGAACCTCTTTTGTTGATTGCGTGCTTTTACTCCACTGCCAAAGCTGAGAATGATTAGAATCTCGGCTTAAAAAAAAGGATGTGTAAGGGAACGCATTTTCGGCATTCAAGTACAGATCGATCCTCAGCCTAGAAGATTCGGGGGCTGGTCCGGAAAGCATGCCATAATGAACAATTGGGCTTCCTGTCCTGGGGTAGTGGGTAAATTCAAACCGGTACAAATACCCTTGGTGAAAAACCTTATTTTTGGAAGGGGTAAAGAAAAAATCTTTGAAGTTTTTCAGCTTAGCCTCTGCCTGAATATCGTCGAGGATAGGGGAAAATCCACGAGCAGGAAAAGAGGCTTGTGCAGAAGCGGAAAACGGAAGCGAAAAAAGACTGAGGGTGAAAAGAAGCCAAGCAGAAAGCTTCATTTCTCTTGTGCTTTTAAGTTTTAAATCAGGTTACTTGGATGAGTTTCCAGAATCTGACTGCTTGGCAGCTTCAAGATCAATCGGTTCAACAGGAGTACCGAGAGTGGCTTCAGCAGAAACTTTATCTGTGGAATCTACAGAATTTGTTTCAGGCAAGGCTAGATCACTTGAGATGAGGCTGGGTGCAACATTGCCCGAGCGAAGCAGTTCTTCGCCCGAGTCTGCCTCACTTTGGTAAAGAGCGTATAAGCCAAAAGAGAGGACAAAAAAGAACAGAATACCCCAAACGGTAAGTTTGGATAATTGAGCTGCTGATCCAGCACCCAGGTATTGATCCGCTGCTCCTCCACCCAGAGCGGATCCCATACCACCTGAAGTCCTTTGAATGAGGATCAAAAGGACAACTGCAAGGCACAACAAAATCAGTATAGTGGTTAAGAATACAATCATGATAATTTTTAGGTAAGGTATTAAAATGAAGATAGGAATGCAAAAAGCAACCTTGTTTCCCTCCCCTTTCTAAGAAGAATGGGTTTTACTATTGTTCAATTTTCAGGAGAAAAGACCGTAAGTCTGCCTCATCCTTAAAAGAAAAAGAAACCGACCCCTTTCCTGAAGGTGACGCTTTAATCTTCACCTTTCTGCCAGTTGATTGTGAGGTGGATTGTGCAAGTTCATCGTAAAAATTCGATTCCTTATTTTTGGGAATGATCACACCCTTCTCGAATGATCCTTTTTTACAAACTTCTTCAATTTGCCTAACCGTCCAGCTTTCCAAAACTGCTTTTCTCCCAATGGACAAACGTATTTCTGGATCATCAATTCCCAACAATGCTTTGGCATGCCCCACAGAAAGCTCCCCATCGACCACCAACCTTCTCAGCTCCCCATCCAGCTGAAGTAAGCGCAAAAGATTAGCTATGTGCGATCGGCTTTTCCCCATCCTTTGAGAAACCTCCTGTTGGCTAAGATGAAAGTCGGATATTAAGGACTGGTAGCCCAGAGCTTCTTCAATGGGATTAAGCTCCTCTCTTTGTAAATTTTCAATCAGGGAAAGACTGGCTGAGGATAAATCATTGGCGGGGAGAATTCTTGCCAAAATACTCGATCGTTGAAGGTGTTGGTGTGCCCGCCAACGCCTTTCACCTGCGATTAATTCATACCCATTTTCTACAGGGCGCACCACTATGGGTTGGAGCAACCCTTCCGAATCTATACTTGCTGCTAATTCCTGGATCGCAGCCGGGTCGATCACTTTGCGTGGTTGATGAGGGTTGGGAACAACTTGATTGAGCGGAAGCTCCTGTAGAACATTTTCAGTAACACCTACACCACCAGCATCCGTTTCAACCTCCTCTGAATCTGCTCCAGAAATAGCTGGTGCTGGATCAGGCAGTATTGGTTCAACCTTATCTGTCAAAGAAGAACCTTTCCCTCCCTCTGCGATCAAACTTTCCAACCCCCGACCAAGCCTGCGTATCGGTGCATTCATAATATACAGATTATTTTTGAGGAACAAATAACTCCCTGCCCACAAAAACTTTGGTCGGGTCAACTATTTGATTGGCATCTATGATCCAAGACACCTTCGATTGGTACTTTTGAGCAATGCTGCTGACAGTTTCTCCTTTTTCCACTTTGTGAACAAATCCATTCTTGGGATAGTTCGTAGAAAAAGCTGGTGTCTGGGATGAGCTTGAGGATTTTTTTTGACTGGAAACCTTTTCAAAACCTGAGTTCATTTGCTCAATGATCTGCTGGAACTTTTGGTTCACTTCTTCCTGCATACGTCCTTGAGCACGAGTGCTTTGCTTCTGAGAAAGCTCTAAAACCTGCAAACGGTTTTGAAGCTCCAGTAAAAGACCATTCTGCTCGTTTGGTTTGGGAGATCGTGCAACCTGATCAAGGGCAACCCGTAATTGTGCGTTTTCTCTTCGTAGTAATTCAACCTCACTGCGCAAACCGGTGACTTCGCGATTAATCAGCTCAAGGTCCTGCTTTAAATTGGCTAAAATAATTCTTTCATTTTGACCAAGGCAACAAGCCACAAGCCCCCAAATAAACGCACTAATTAAAGCTACTTTTTTCCCCATCATTACCACCTTCCTACAAAAGTAACTCAGGCTAACTTTTCGATCAAGAAATCTTTTGTGCTAAGGCGCTTTTTTATCGGATCAAGGGAGATGATTGTGCCGGGGATGAAAAAACAATTTCTTTGGGAAGTAGGAAACCCCGTAAAAAATCAGATACAGCAAGCATCTTCCCTCCTGGCTTTTGTAATTCTAAAATTTCTATCGCCCCATCCCCAGTTCCTATAATTAGTGACTTCTCTTTTTGGGAATCTCTTTGCCCGGGAAGCAAGGATCCACCTTCTACGACAGCTATTTTTCCAACCCGCAATAATATATCGTGGTAGAAAAAATAAGATCCAGGCCATCCTGAAAAGGCACGGGTTCTATTTTCCAGCTCCACAGCACTCAGGAGAAAATTTAACTGACCATCTAATTTGGTGAGCTTGCGACAGTAAGTCGCGTCCTTCTCCACCTGAGGGTGCAATGGTACCTCGCTAGAAAACATAAGGGGTAGGCTTCTCGCTAATAGCGGAACACAGGCATCCGCAAGTTTTTGTCGAAGCTTTGTCCCGACATCGGTTTTTTCAATTAGAACGACCTCAGAGTCAAGTATCGGGCCAGCATCCATTTTAGGCACAACCTGCATGAGAGTAACCCCGGTTTTTTCTTCCCCCATCGCTAGGGCAGTTTCAATCGGGGAAGCACCCCGGTATTGGGGAAGCAGAGAAGCGTGCAGGTTGAATGATCCGTATTTAGGCACATTCAACAAAGCCTCATCCAAGATATGTCCATAAGCCATAATGAGCACCATTTCGACCTGTAGGCTTTCCAGCCAATCCACTTCTGCATGCCCAGGCCTCTGTGGATCTCTCACAGGAGTATTGGATTCAATTGCCCATTGCTTTATTGGGTTTGGCTGTAGTTTTCTTCCTCTGCCCGACCGCCGGTCGGGTTGGGTAAGCACTGCACAAATTTCCCAAATTTTTGGAAAGCTCAAAATAGAATTGATCGCAGGCAGAGCGATCTCGTCTGATCCAAAGAAGGCAATTTTTCTGGGTTTACTCATGAAGTAGAAAATACGCTATCAGCCAATAATGAATTCGTCAAAATTCGTTCATTCACAAAAAAAACCGCTTAAGAAAAGCGGCTTTTTCAAAATGAAAATTTAAAACTTCTATACCTAGGATGCCTTCTTTTCTTCTTGGTAGCGGGCCTCTTTCCCGGCAAGTGAAAATTTTAATGGGCAACCTGAGAGACCAAACCTTTTCTGTATCCCTTTTTCCAGGTAACGGCGATAAGGCTCATCGAGCTTGTGCTCGCGGTTGCAAAATAATTTGATCCGGAAAGGGCGTTTTTCCACTTGGACGGCATAAAAGATTTTAAATCGTTTGCCCCCCACTTTGGCAGGTGGACGATGTTCAAACATATCGCCAAACAACTTGTTAAGAGCAGATGTGGAAATGGATTTCTCCAAACGAACATCGAGATCCCGAGCGACCTGCAGAAAATCCTGCATCGCATAACCAGTCTGTGCAGAAACAAAACTAATAGGAGAGTCCGGCAGAAAGAAAAGCTCTTTGCGTACCGACTGGAGGTAGGCCTTACGGAATGCATGTTCATCCTCATAACCAGGCAAAGGATCTTTTCGAAAACCATCCAAGGCAAGGTCCCACTTGTTGACCAAAATCGCCAATGCTTTCCCTTCATCCAACACATGACCTGCGAGAATTTTGTCCTGTTTGGTTACACCCTCCCGGGCATCAAGAACCAAAAATACAACTTCCACCTCTTCAATCGCATGTTTGGTGCGAACAGCTGAAAAGTAATCGAGCGATGTATCCACCCGTTTCTTACGCTTTAAACCTGCAGTATCGTATAACCTGAACTGCCATGGATCCTCACTACCTTCTGCCTGATAATCTAGATTCAATTCAACCGTTTCCCTGGTTGTGCCTGGCACATCACTGACGATCAAACGCTCCATATTCAACAACCGGTTGCAAAGAGAAGACTTGCCCACATTGGGCCGACCAATAAAGGCTATGGATGTTCGGTCACTTAAAGACACATCGCCTGGTAAAATGGGAGCCGGCAAAACATCCTGAAATATTTTTTCCAACGATTCGACCCCATGACCATGTTCCGCAGATACGCCGACCTGTTTTGGGAAGCCCAATTTTTTAAACTCGTCAAAAGAATAATCCTCCTCCGGGTTATCCATTTTATTGACCACCAAAACAGGGCACTTTCCCATTTTGCGAAATTTTTGGGCCAAGGTTTGATCAAGGGGAACCATTCCAGACCGGCCATCCACCACAAAAAGAAGCAGGTCTGCCGCCCGGATGGCAAATTCTGCCTGGTCCTCGGTGGCATTTTGGATTTCAGCAGGGGTCATTTCTGGAATCATTCCGATTCCACCCGTGTCCATCAAAACATATCCTAGCGGACTATCCGCCACCACCACATCACGGGTGACACCTGGGCGGTCATGGACGATGGAAATACGTTTGCCAGCCAAACGGTTAAACAATCGGCTTTTCCCTACATTGGGGCGGCCAACAATGGCAATACTTGGATTCACTTATTCAAAAATTGGTAAGCCTTACCCTGCAGCAGGTAGTGATTGCTGTTCTTTCCTTACCTGATTCAAAAATATTTCCATCCGGTCAGTTGCCTCCACTAGTTTTTCATAAGATGTAGAAAAGCTTGCCCGGACATGGCCTTTTCCATGAGGTCCAAATGCGGTGCCAGGAACAACTGCAACCTCCGCTTCCCGAAGCAGACGATGGCAAAATTCCACTTCATCCAATCCGGTGGATTCAAACACATTGGGAAATGCATAGAAAGAACCGCGGGGCAAGTGACAACTCAGGCCCATTTCATTGAATCTACGAACAACAAAGTCTCTGCGCTTAGCATATTGTTCCCGCATCCGGGCAACATCCTCTGCTCCATTTTTTAAAGCTTCTATTGCTGCTTCCTGGCTGAGAATGGGGGCACACATCATACAATACTGATGAATTTTCATCATCGCTTCCACCAACCAGTCCGGACCGCAAGCAAACCCCACCCGAAAACCAGTCATGGCAAAGGCTTTGGAAAATCCGTGAAGAAAAATCGTTCTTTCTTTCATTCCCGGAAAAGCAGCAATGCTGAGATGCTCCCCTTCGTAGGTTAGCTCGGCATAAATCTCATCACTAATCACGATCAGATCCTTTTCCACCGCAAACTTCGCCAAACGCTCAAGTTTTTCACGATCCGCAGTGCCACCAGTTGGATTGGTTGGAAAGTTCAGCATGAGCACCTTGCAACCAGGTTGCCAGGCATCTTCAAATGCTTGTGGATCAAGGGCGAAAGAATCCTTCGAACTTGTTGCCACCGGAATTGCCTCGCCCAATGCAAGGGAAATACTCGGAGCATAGGAAACATAACAGGGTTGGTGGTAAAGTACTTTTTCCCCTGGGTTAATCAGTGCACGAAGAGCGATATCAATCGCTTCAGATACACCAACCGTTACCAGCACCTCTGATTTCGGGTCATATTCTGGACCAAAATGCTTGGCAACATAGCTCGATATTTCCTTTCTTAAAGACAGCAACCCTCGGTTGTCTGTATAAGAAGTCTTTCCCCGTTCTAGGGCAAAAATAGAAGACTCTCTAATTTTCCATGGGGTAATAAAATCAGGCTCCCCAATTCCGAGAGATATGGCCTGAGGCATTTCTGATACGATCGCAAAAAAGTCTCGAATTCCAGACC
>JAYOTQ010000066.1:0-7023 GCA_038150505.1 Opitutales bacterium
ACCACCACCTGGTCCTGCCTGGACTGGGGAGCATTTTTCAGGGCTTCCTCAGCAGAGAAACCGGGCTTGGGTTCGTCCGCATCCCACACATTATAGCGGGGGAAGGCATGGGCGGTAGGTTCCACTCCCTCTACATCCAACTCCTGTAGTTTCCCAAAATATTTGAGCACATCTCCGAGCTGTCGCTGGTAGGTGCTCTTTTCTTCCTCCGTCAGTTCAATCCTTGCCAAGTTGGCCACATAATCGACATCCATGGGTGCATTTTCGCTCATATTAGAAAAGGGTTAGCTTCTTAATTCGTAGCTTGTTTCAGATCGAATCCCGGCAATCACATCCTCAAACGCCTGGTTTAATTCCTTTTCTCCCAAAGTGCGGTCAGGTGCACGGAAGCGAAAGGTCAAAGCGAGGCTTTTCTTGCCCTCGGGCAGTCCTTTTCCCTGGAAAAGATCAAAAATTTGCACTGGGTCGACCTCAAACTTTTCCTTACCCACACCCGCGGCAATATCCTCCACCTTGGCCCGTACGGTTTCCGCTGGTTCAGAGGCATCCACCACCAGAGCGAGATCCTTGATTGCGGGTGGAAAGGTTGAAAATGACTGAAAGGTGGCGGCTTTCTTGCGTTTGGAAAGTAAAACCGGGTCGATCAGGATTTCGGCGGCAAATACAGGCCCTTTTGCTTCCTTGGCTTTGCTTAGGGAGAGGCGGACAATGCCCAGGTTGATTTCCAGCTTGTTTTTATGAGCATCCCCCAAACGGGCGGAATACCCGTCCTGCCAGGCTGGTTCGTCTGCAATCGTGCACCACAGCCCCTTGGGCAGGGAGAGCCCGGTCGCATCGATCAATGTATGAACCTGGTTTTTTAGGGAAAAGAAATCCAAGGATGGTTCCTTTTTCCACCCACGCTCGTTTGACTGGGCAAAGGCGGCCAGGGCGACACTGATCCACTCGACATTCCCCCTCGGTCCGGGACGGAAAACCCGACCCGTTTCACATACCCGGGTAAGGTCGTTCAAATTCTTTTGGTTGTGCGAAAGGGCATCCACCAAGCCGGGAAGCAGGGAGGGGCGAACATGGGTGTGGTCTGCAGTCAGAGGGTTGGCCAGTCCAAGTTCTTCGGTGGCAAGGTTCCCAAACCATGACTCCACTTCCTCACCAGAACGGAGGCTGTAGTGGCAGCATTCCTGGTATCCCTGGCCAAGCAGGTGATCCACTGCACCCTGGCAAAAATCATAGGACGGATCATTGTCCCGATCCAGGGCGGAAAAAGCGATCGGGTGGTTATTCAGGTCCTCAGTTCCGCGAATACGAAGGTACTCCTCAACGAGGTCGATCGGCCGGTCCACTTCCGAGCGGTACGATGGAACGGTCACCTCCCAGGGGCCATTTCCTGAAACAGAAAATCCCAACCTTTCCCATGCATCATTTAATTGATCAGGTTTTACCGAAAACCCGCAGGTTTTTTCAACAAATTCAAGGTCTACTGCAATCGATCGTTCTCCCCGAGGGGCAGAACCAGAGCAAATGTAGGTCGGTGCAAGTTCTCCCCCAGCAGTTTCCAAGATTAAATCTATCGCCCGGCGGGCTGCATACTCAACACCTGCCGGGTCCACATCCCTGGAGAACCTCTGGGAACTATCGCTGTGCAGGCCAAGACGGCGGGCAGTTGAACGGACGGAACCAGGGCGAAACCAGGCGGATTCAAGAACGAGATCGGTGGTGGATTCATCCACTTCCGCATCCACACTGCCCATCACCCCGGCCACGACAAGTGGGCGTTCGGCATCGGCAATCACCATCATGTCGGTTTGCAGGTCACGCTTTACTTCATCCAGGGTGGTGATGGCTTCTTTTTCTTTTGCCGGGCGTACAACAATGGAAGGACCTTTTATTTTATCCGCATCAAACGCATGGAGAGGCTGGCCAGTTTCGAGCAATACATAATTGGTCACATCCACCACATTGTTGATCGGACGCAATCCCACCGCTTCCAATCGTTTTTGCATCCATTGGGGGCTGGGTGCGATCTTGATTCCTCGGATGGACCAGAGTGTGTAGTACGGGCAGGCATCATCTTCGAGCCGCACCTCATCGACCAGGCTGTGGCTGTCTGCTTCGGCTACTGCCTGAGCCGATGCCTGCACTACCGGTTGGTGTACTTCTTTTTGGTAGCGGGCGGCAATTTCACGGGCTACGCCCAGGTGGCTAAGGCAATCTCCCCGGTTGGCGGTAATTTCCAGTTCCAGCACCCGGTCGGGAGACACCGCTTCAGTGATAGGAGTACCAATTGCCGGGGAACCTTTGAGGATCATTAACCCTTGGTCATCCTCGCCCAAAGTTAACTCCTTGGCACTGCACATCATCCCTTCAGAAGGTACTCCACGGAGCTTGGACTTTTTGATTTTAAAACCGCCGGGGAGTTTCGCCCCGGGCAGGGCAACCGGTACCCGGTCGCCCACTTTGAAATTGGTCGCACCGCAAACAATGTTGGCAGGCTCACTGGCCCCCACATTTACCTGACATACACTGAGACGGTCCGCTTCCGGATGCTGCTGCTTGTCCAGCACTTCTCCGACCACCACCTGCTCAAGCGAGGGCGATTCGTCCTCACTTTCTTCGACTTCCAGACCGAGCATAGGGAGCACATCCACAAGTTCACTTCCATCTGCGGGAAGCTCAACGTACTCTTTCAACCATTCGAGACTTATCTTCATGCCGGTCCAGTAAATTGGGAAAGAAAGCGTTGGTCATTCTGGTAAAAATGGCGGATATCATCGATTCCATGCAAAATCATGGTAATCCGTTCAATTCCTACACCAAATGCAAACCCGCTCCATTCCTCAGGATCGAGGTTGACCAGCTTGAGTACTTCCGGATCCACCAATCCGCAACCCATGATCTCGATCCATTTGTCGCTCAGTTTTCCAAGATTGGGAGCTTTTAAATCGACTTCAAAACTGGGCTCAGTGAAAGGGAAAAAACTGGGGCGCAGACGGGTCTGTACCTTACTGCCAAAGGTTTCCTTGAGAAAATAATCGAGGGTACCCTTAAGATCGAGCAGGGTGACCTGACGGTCAATGCAAAGCCCTTCCAACTGGTGGAAATTGGCGGAGTGTGTCGCATCCACTGTATCCCGGCGGAAGCACCTGCCTGGAGCAATCACCCGCAGGGGCGGTTTTTCCCGGAGCATGGTACGAATTTGCACCGAAGAAGTATGGGTGCGTAAGAGGTGGGCCTCCTTGTTTTTTTTGGGTACATTCGCCCATTTTGTATCAGGTTTAAAAAAGAGGGTATCCTGTTCGTCCCGCGCTGGATGGTCTTCGGGGGTGTTTAGGGCATCGAAGCAAAACCATTCGGTTTCCGCTTCCGTCGCTTCAGTAACTGTAAATCCGAGTTTTCGGAAAGTGGATACCACTTTGCGGCGGGTCGCAGAAAGTGGATGCAGAGAGCCGGAACGGTTGGGGACCGCGGGCAGGGTGGGGTCGTAGGCTTCGCCCAATGCAACGAGGTCCGCCTTTTCTTCAATCTGGGAGAGAGAGGAAGCAAAAAGTGCTTCAACTTGTTTTTTTGCCTGGTTGAGGGCTTGCCCAAAAGCAGGTTTTTCTTCTCTTGGCAAAGAGCCAATCTGTTTGGATGCCTGGGTAAGAGAACCCTTGGGACCGAGAATGGATGCTTTTGCCTGATCCCAATCCGAACGGTTGGTAATAGTAGCCTGGCTTGCCTCCGCTTGGGCGACAATGGCTTGGAGATCGTTCTCCACGCCAGTTACAAAAGAGGTTCGGCCTTAGGCCGCAAGAGCGGTTTTCGCCTTGCTCACCAGTTCCTTGAATGCCTCGGGCTCATGAATGGCCAACTCGGACATCATCTTGCGATTGAGCTCGATATTTGCCTTGGATAACCCATGGATGAATTCACCGTAGCGTAAGCCTTCTGCTCGGCAGGCGGCATTGATACGAACGATCCAAAGTTGGCGAATCTCAGTACGGCGTTTGCGGCGGTGAGCATAAGCGTAGGCTTCACCGCGTTCCACCGCGTCTTTAGCATAGCGGAAGAGACGGGATTTGTTTCCAAAATATCCGCGTGCTTTCTTTAAAACTTTTTTGCGGCGTTTGCGAGTGGCTGGAACATTGCGTGCGCGTGGCATGGCTGATAATCTCCTCTACTGATTGGTTGTTAAAATTAACTGGAAAGAGCGTTGATGACGCGCTTTGCCATACCGGGTGCCAGTACTTGGTTTTGACGACCCGCTTGTACTTGCTTGTTGGTTTTTTTGCGTCGCAAATGACGTTGGCCAGGTTTGCGGTGGGTAACTTTACCGGTTCCGGTGACCTTAAATCTTTTGGCTATTCCTTTGTGCGTCTTTCTCATAGTGAAATTTTGGGAAAAGGATGATTTATAGCGATTTACCCACCCTCGATCAAGCGAAATGAGACCTTATCCGTCGTAAATTAATAGACCCAGGTAACTTTCGTAGGCAAACCAACATGCAAAAAACAAAAACACCGTCCAGATAATGATTTTAAAGATTAATTTCCTCAGCCAAAAAGAGTGGTGAGAATTGGCCCCATCATCCCCAAAGTCATGAAAGTAATGGACTAAATCACGATCCATCGACCGACCATCAATTTTGCGGTAAGACCTTCCATAGTTCCTCCGTTTTCGCCAGTAAAGCAGCCTGAATAGACGATGTAACATGGGCGGTCTTAGGGCTCGAGGTAGCGTTTTCCAGAAGCTTCAGAAAAATCCAGCCGGGAGATTGATGCCATACCTTCCTGCAGGGCCCACAAATCTGAACCCACTTGTATTTTAGCATTGTCCAACCATTCCGTTTTGTAGGTGAGTTGGTAACTTTTTCCATCCTCCGTAAGGTCAAACAAGCTGTTTAATTTCAGGGAATTGGCAAAGGTAAGCATGGGGTCATCCTCACCTTTGTAAGAAATCGGATAATTGAGGTTATGAACCGTCAGTCCGTCTGGCACAGGCAAAGTCGCTAAAGTTTGAGCATATTTGGCAGCCGATTCCGCAGTGGCACCAAGAGTCTTAGCCATCGCACCTTTGACCTTACCTCCACTTTTACGGATTTGATCAAATTCCTCATTGGGCAGGGCTAGGCTAACGGCCATGGATCTTAATCCGAGCAACGAGCCTTCCATGGCCGCTCCCACCGTGCCCGAGGATAAAATCATCGGCATGGTTATATTGTACCCCAGATTGATCCCACTTACCACCACATCCGGTTCCCGATCCAGTAAGTTGCCCACAGCGAGGTTGACACAGTCTGCAGGGGTTCCATTTACCGAATAAGCCTCTTTTCCCGGATATTTCTTAAGTTTTTTGGGCTCAAGGGTCTGGTGCCTGGTGATTGCATGACCAATCCAGCTTCGCTCCCCATCCGGTGCACAGGTGACTACTTCACATTCTTGGCTCAGTGCCTCGACCAAACGGATGAGAAATTTGGAATTTATACCATCGTCATTGGTTGCTAAAATCAGGGGTTTTGGTTTCGTGCTCATCAGTGAATTCTATTTCTTAATGAAATTATGACCATATGGGCAATCGGAACATGTAGCGATTTCTTATAAACCCCAAAAAAAGCGGTCACCCATAAATGGATGACCGCTTTGGGGGAAGAAGTTTTGGGTTTAAATAATTAGGAAGCGGTAACTGGCTCTGCAGATTCTTCGGATTGCTCCTCAGTTTCTTCGCTGGAAGATTCTCCACTGTCTGCCGGCTTGTTTTCCTCCATCGCGGCACGGCGGCTAAGCTTTACTCTGCCTTTGTCGTCGATACCGATGCACTTCACGATAATTTCATCGCCAAGTTTGCAAATATCCTCGGTCTTGTTGACCCGGAAGTCAGCGAGCTCGGAAATATGGCAGAGCCCTTCCTTACCAGGCAGACACTCTACAAAAGCACCGAATTCTTTCACTCCGCGAACAATCCCACGGTAAATCTTACCGACTTCGATTTCTCCGGTGACCAGTTCTACCTCGTCCAAAGCGCGTTGCATCGCTTCGGAGTTGGTTGCGTAGATGCGCACCTTGCCACTGTTGTCTTCATCGATATCAATATTGGCACCGGTTACTTCGGTGATGCGGCGGATGTTTTTACCACCTGGACCGATCAAGGCACCAATTTTTTCCGGATCAATCTTTACCGTCTCGATGCGTGGGGCGTGCTCGCGCAATTCGGTACGGTGGGAAGGAAGGGAAGCTTCCATCACATCAAGAATTTTCATTCTTGCGGCAGTTACTTGTTTCACAGCTTCCTTGGCGATATCAAAGGGAAGTCCCTGAATCTTAAGGTCAAGTTGGAAACCAGTCACCCCTTTGCGGGTACCACATACTTTAAAGTCCATATCACCGAAGTGGTCTTCTGCACCGATGATATCAGTAAGCACAACATGTTTGGAAATGTTTCCATTTTCATCATGCTCAGAAACCAAACCTGTGGAGATCCCGGCAACATGGCCGCTTAAAGGTACCCCGGCATCCATCAATGCGAGCGATCCACCACAGACACTGGCCATGGAGGTGGAGCCGTTGGATGACATAATTTCCGAAACCACGCGAATGGCGTAGGGGAATTCGTCCTCGGGCGGAAGTACGGGAAGAACGGAGCGTTCGGCCAAGGCACCATGCCCAATTTCGCGGCGTCCGGTAAAACCAAACCGCCCAGCTTCACCCACGGAAAATGGCGGGAAGTTGTAGTGCAGGATGAAGGACTTGGAGGTCGGTCCGCCGGTCAATCCATCAAGGTCCTGCACATCACGGCTGGTACCAAGGGTGGAAAGTACGAGAGACTGGGTTTCTCCGCGGCTAAAGATAGCGGAACCATGCACACGGGGAAGCACGCCTGTTTCACAGGTGACTTCGCGCAAATCATCGGGTCCACGGCCATCGGCACGCTTTCCTTTATCGAGAATGTTTTCGCGGTACACTTCTTCCTGGATCACTTCGAAAGCCATTTTCACATGATCAGGATCATAGTCGTCCCCGAATTTTTCTTCACATGCCTTGTCGGCTT
>JAYOTQ010000067.1:0-6857 GCA_038150505.1 Opitutales bacterium
CTCCCGATCCCGCACTCATATATTGCAGATCACCGGGCCGGATTACGGAACCGTTTCCCATGCTGTCCCGGTGCTCCAGTTCTCCGGAAATTACATAGGTGAAGATCTCCGCATCTTTGTGAGGATGGGTGGGGAACCCTCCGCCTGGTTCGATAATATCGTTGTTCATTACGACCAAGGAATGAAAACCGCAGTGCTCAGGATCGTAGTAGTTGGCAAAGGAGAAGGAAAATTTGGCATGCAACCAGCCGTGCTCGGCAGTTCCTCGGTCTTTTGCCCATCTTACCTTACATTTCATATGGATGGGTTCTATAACTTTTGAAGGGTTTGCTCAAACAGAACAACCATTCTCAAGGGTTGGAGAAATTATCCGTTTAGAAGAACGGATAGGTTTTCAGACTCGGCATCGATGTGCATACGCACGGCCTCGCGGGCCATTTCGTATTCTTCTTCTGTGACTTGGTTTCGCCTGAGGAAGCGTTCGGGCAGGGCCTCTGAGAGACCCGATCCACTGTTACCAAATTTTAGTTCTTTGACCATGTGGTTAGCGAGAATAACGATATCAATCATTTTGTGAATATTTGGATCATCCACATTCAATCTCGAACCCTTGCTGAAAGTGTGATGCCACCGGGTGGTCATTTCAACAACAGGAGAAATTCCCCATCTTTCCACAATCATAGAACCGAGAACATCATGTTGTATATGACCAAGTGCCTTTTCAGAAAACCAAAGTGTGGCTTTGTTTTTAATGGAAAATTTAACTTCCCTGAGAAATTCTTTCTTCAAAAATTTAATCTTGGCTACTTTGCCTAAGTCATGAAGAAGACCGCACGCATACGCTTGCTCAGATAATTCGCAGTTGTATCTATCCGCAAGAACTTGGCACGCAAGAGCAACCCCGCAACTATGCAACCATAGCCCTTCTAATTTAAACTTATCTTCCCCCTCACTGCCTAAAAAGGTATCGAGAACAGAAGTCGAAAGAAGGATTTTCCTGACATTCTCTGAGCCGATTCTTAGAACAGCATCATTCATATCGGTGATGCGGTCGGTTCTTCCCTGTCGGTACTCTACAGAATTTGCTATTTTAAGAACTTTAGAAAATATGGACTGATCCTTGATGATAATGTCACAAAGGGCATTGCTGGCTGCATTTACATCGGATACCACTTCCATCATGTCCTTAACCAAAAGGGGAATACTTGGAAGGTCACCGGCCAGTTTCTTGACCACCGAATTGTATTCCTGAGAATGTTCAACTGACATTGAGGGAGCGTGCATCATAAAGTGTTTTTTAAAACCGATAGGTCAGCAAGCTTGTCTTTTCAATGTATAAATGGATAGGGTTACCTTTTTTTTCTTTAGCAAACCTAATAAATATTCCTTGAAAATTGCAATTGTTGGTGCCGGAATTTCCGGATGTGCTTGTGCCTCTCAACTGGCCCTGCTTGGTCATGAGGTTGTTCTTATTGAAAAGGGGCGAGGGGTGGGAGGCAGGATGGCAACGCGACGGATGGATGGTGCAAGGATTGATCATGGTGCCCAGTTTTTTACCACCCGCGATGCCAGACTTAAGCAGTTCAACCAGTCTTGGTTGAAGGAGGAACAGGTTGTTCCGTGGTATGATCAAATACCAGGCAGGCCCGATCTTCCTAGCGATATGAGATACCGTGGGAAAATGGGTATGACCGGTCCAGCCAAGTCGCTTAGCCAAAATTGCGAATTAGCCCTGAATTTTTTCGTTGAGAAAGTGGTGCGTGAAAAAGGCTGGAAAATTTATGAACGGGATGGAAACGGACGGGTAATATTTGCTGACCACCTGGTTCTCACTATTCCTTCCGTTCAAATGCTTGAATTGTTGGATCGTAGTAGTCTCGATTTGGGTGCAGAGACGATGTCGGGACTAAGGAAAATTCGTCATACCCGCTGCCTTGCTGTCTTGGGCATTCTCGATCGGCCGTCGACTTTGGCACACCCCGGGGCGGTTACCAAGCCGGTGCCTGATGTGGATTGGCTTTCCGACAATCAGGTCAAAGGAATTTCTGATGTTCCGGCTATCACCCTACATGCATCCGCAGGTTTTTCTGAAAAGTATTGGGAGATGGATGCGGAGGTTTGGGTTCCAGATATGTTGAAGTCGGCTGAAGGGGTTTTAGGTGCGAAGGTGAGCAAGTGGGTATCTCACCGTTGGGGATTTGCCAAACCTGTACAAACCTTTGGGGCCACTTATTTTCATCAGCCTGAACTTGGTTTAACCCTGGCTGGAGATGGGTTCGGTGGGGAAAGGGTGGAGCGTGCCTGTCTCTCTGGTTTAGATGCGGCAGAAGCAATACTTGCGACTGTTTAGTCCCTAAAACCGAAACCGGTAGCCGATTTCAAAACTGGGTGCACTTTTCAGATCTCTTTCTGCGAGGGTCGTTCCTGATGCGTTCTTGAGCTCCACTTCCCTGCCAAGTTCAGCACCTAAGGTAGCAAATACGCCGTGTTTTTCTGAAGGGTTCCATTGTATGGTGCTGTAGATCCTATACGCTTGCATAGAAAACTCCTTTTGCACAACACCGGCTCCATCATTGTAATCAGCCTCGGTCAACCAGCGGTTCCCAGAAAACTGCCCTCCGAGTATCCAATCAAAGGATTCGGAAAGGCTGTACCGGTAACGGAGAATAGGACCGGCAAAGACCAGATCCGCCCGTTCCGATGGTTCCCACATGAAACCAATTGCGGGCAAGAATACATCGTCATCAAATCCGGTTGAATAAAAAGCACCGAAAATCCATTGAAAGGTTTCGCTTTGTTGCCAGCGCACCCCAGCCAGAGCCATGTAATTCATGGCGTCACTTCCGGTGGCATCAAAATCACCAGCCATCCCGGGGACAAATAAAGCAATGCCCTTGAGGCTGTCTGAGTAGTCCTTGCTTAGAAAAAGAGCAAGTTCGAGGGACTGCAAATGATCCTCCTTAAGAAATGCGGAATCAGATATATCGATATCGGTGCTTTGGTAACGAAGCCCAGCACCAAATGACCAGTCTCCTCCATCGTGGTAATAAAGCGGAGTCATCAGTTCCCATTGGCTTCCACCAATTTCAATATTGGTACCTTCCACTTTGCGGTCGGGTGATGAACCGTAGGAAATTTTAACTGATGCAGAGTCAGAAATGAAATCCTGTCCGTTCAGAAAAAGATGGCTAAAAACAAAAACGAAAAAAAGGGCAATTTTTATCATGAAAAATTATTAGGTTACCCATCTGCTTTGGTCAAGCTGGTTGCACAATCTGTAATTTGAAATAGTTTGGGTTTGATGCACAGACTATTTCAAGAGCAAACCCTGCCTGTAAGCCGCGAAGACCTCTGGGATTTTGTTTCGGTTCCTCAAAACCTAAATCAAATAACTCCGCCCGACCTCGCGTTTAAAATAAAAGGAGATCCGCCGGGAAAAGCATACCCAGGACTTCTTCTTCAATACGAAGTCAAGGTCCCGCTGCTTGGGTGGACTCCCTGGCTTACTGAAATAAAGTATGTCAAAGAAGGTGTTTCTTTTATGGATGAACAGCGTGTGGGCCCATACAAGTTATGGTTGCATACCCATCGGCTTGAAGATGTTGAGGGTGGCACCCGGATGACGGATGAGATTATTTATCAGGTACCGTTTGGGGTATTTGGTTCTCTTGCCCATGTTTTATTTGTCCGCCGAACCTTGGAGAGAATTTTTCGCTATCGCCGGGAAAAACTCGATGAAATTTTCCCGTCCTCTTAATTAGGAGCATTCTGTTCGTTTCTACTTTCTCTGATGGGAGCGATTGAAGAGTTTCTGAACCGCTTCATGTCCCAACGATGGGGGGACCTTCTTCTTTTGCATTACCCTGCCGATCCCTTCATCATTCAAAAAAGTCTACCTGATGATTTGGTCGTTGATACCCACCTAAACCAAGCATGGTTTAGTGTCGTGGCATTTCGTTTGACCGACTTACGAATTCGACCACTCACTTGGCTAAGATGGAAAGATTTCTTGGAGGTAAACCTAAGAACCTATGTGCGGGATCGCTTCGGCAACCGTGGCGTATGGTTTTATTCACTTGATTCCAATGATCCCTTTGGAGTGGTTGGTGCCCAAGTGCTTTATGGGTTAAGGTATAACTTCGCCCGCATAGGGAGAGAGGGAAGTAAGGAGCAGAAATGCTTTGCTTATTGCAGCAAGAGACCAAGTGGTGCCAGTGCAAGAATTGAGGGAGTGTGGCATTCTCATGATGATCCAGTTAAGTCTGAGGACCAACTCGATCAATTCTTGCTCGAGCGGTACCGCTTTTGGGCGAAGCGGACCGGACAAAAATCATCTTCCTCCGCTTTTGTTAGGCACCAACCCTATGTGACCTTTCCTCTAGGAGATTGCAAATACCAAGGAGAGTTGTTCTCCAGCCAAGGGTTTACCGAACCAGAAAATGGCCCCGAGAGGGCCCACTACTGCCCTGGCTTTTCGGTGGAAGCAACGGCACCTTCCTGGATGTATTCAATCTCAGGCCAGGCAAACCAAAGGTAGGATTTATTGCCCACCCTTCTTTTGCCAAAGAAAGAGGCTTCGCGAAGGTTTTCAATCGATTGGTGGGAAAAACCACGGGTCATCGAGCTTTGCAACAAGGACCAAAGGCAGGCATCCTTGGTCAGCTGCGAGGGCAGGGAAGCATCGTCTTTTCCTGCAATCGCAGAGAGCTCATTGTCCATGTTGGTATCCATGTCCGCATGGACAATGGCCAGGGCACATCCAGGAACAGCATCTTTGACCAGCTCTAGCTTAAAGCCACCGGTTGATGATCTGTTCGCGACAAGGTTGGCAAGGCAATAAAGGTTGGAATCATACTCTGCAAACTCTACACAACGCTCACTAATTGGACCTTCGAAAAAATTGCCACAATCTGCAAAACTACTGGATTTAAAATAAGCATGTTTGGCACCGGTCCACTTTTGTCGGAGTAAGTGGGTGCCATGCACCCGAATTAATTCATCATCTGCAAGCCGCTGGGGGTCGAGGTCGCGGAAGGATGCCCGCATGATTTTAAGCTGGTCTCGGCAAAGATAAAAAATTCTACGAACATCGCTCAGCTCAACTTTCCCAAGGCGTGCCCGATCGATAAAGTGCTGAAGGGAGGGGAGCGAGGCAAGGAGTGTCCTATGAACAGATTGGTGAATGAGGTCTTGGTTTGGTCTTAATTCAGAATAAATCTTATTGATTTCTTCCTGGGATGAACCGTTTTTTTCTGCAAGTTTGTGAAGGGAAGAAAAGTCTCCAAATGCCGCAGCGGAGTCACCTGAAACCATGGGTAGTAATTGGAGCAGGTTTTCGTAGGAACGAAAGATCGCATCTTTTGTTTTCACATCCTTGACATCACTTGAGTCTACGAGTCCATCTCCTCCTTGGTACCTGTGCTTGGTAGTGGAGTAATTTGCCCGTAACGAATCGAGCTCTGGAGATTCCAAAAATTCAGTTAAGTCGCTCGGTTCCTGAGATAGTAATAGGGTACGACGGCGCAGATCGTGGTCGGGTTTTTGCTGCTTGGAGAGCAAGGCAAGGCTCGACCAATCGTCACTGATTTCGGCGACAAAATCCCTCGCAGATTGGCTGGATTCAAGAATCTCCTCGAACCGGGTTTTCTCCCCGGTTGGCATGGATCCGGTTAGGTAATCAATCGCTTGTTGTCTAGTGAGTTCCAAAATAATTAGCCTCTATCTATGCAAGGACAATTTGCTTCGCAAACAAGGTTTGTATGTTTTTGTTTTGCATGCACCTGTTTTAATTCAATGAATCCGAGCGGAGGGTGGTCAGTATTCGACGCAACTTTTCCATTCCCAAACGAATGCGTGACTTGACTGTGCCCAAGGACAATTCCAAAAATTCGGCAATTTCCTGGTGGTTCATCCCCTTGAAATAGGAAAGTTCAAGAACCTCCTTTTGTTCCCCGGGTAATTGTTTGAATGCCTCTTTCACCTGGTGCCTTTCGTCGGAGAGAGAAGCTTCCTCTGCTCCGTCTTTCGTTTGAAAGTCCTGACGGTTGGCAAGAGATTCTATGGGTTCGTCTCGAACTACTTTTCGCTTTCGTGCACGAATTCGGTCGATGCAACGATTTCTCGTAATCACCAATAACCAGCTGGTGAACTTCCCTTTGAGGGGAGAATATGCATCTGGCTTTTTCCAGACATAAGCAAAAACATCCTGAATCACTTCCTCTGCTTCCCAGCGATCTCCCAGGACCTCAAGAGCGAGGGAAAACATCGCCCCAGCAAAGCCATCGTACAGCTCTGCTAGGGAATCTGGGACGCGGTCGCGTATTTTTTCCCAATGTATGGTTTCAATCGGAGACATCAGTTTAAGAGAATATCAGTTCCCAACTTGCAGGGGTTTGTCGAGAATAAGCGACCCTGACAGATTGATTTTCTCTCAACCTAAAGGAATAAAATTTATATTTTAAACGCTTAGAAGCAGGGGTAATTGGACGCTAAACAGCGTGTGCCTGCAAATCAGCCAGGGAAACAACCTCGAGGGCGGACTGCTCACACGCCTCAAGTTTAACCTTGGGTGCCATTCCTGCCTCCAAAGCCTCTTGCCACCTTCCCGCACATAGGCACCAACAATCGCCCGGTTGTAAGCCAGGGAAATTGTAAGCAGGAACAGGGGTAGAAAGATCGTTCCCCATTTTCTTACTGAATGCCAAAAACTCGGCAGTCATCACCGCACACACGACATGCCTTCCGTGATCGCTTGGATCGCTCTCACAAGAACCATTCCGATACCAGCCAGTGTTGTTTTCCAGGCAACAGGGAACGAGGTTGTTTCCAAGAACATTTTTCGGGTGGTTTGGTTTGAG
>JAYOTQ010000068.1:0-6791 GCA_038150505.1 Opitutales bacterium
TAGAATAAGTGAAGAAAACCCCGTTCCGCAAGAGGTTTTTACTTTAGTAAATCCTTAGGTCAATTACCGATTTCCTGGGCGTAAGAACTTGAATCAAGCAATTTAGAAATGGATTCTTCTGCATCGGGTCGGATTTTAATCATCCAGCCGTTGCCATATGGATCAGAGTTTACCTGGTCAGGCGAGTCGTTTAGCTCTTCATTTACCTCGATCACCTCTCCAGCAACTGGCATATAAAGATCGGACGCTGCTTTGACTGATTCAACGACCCCAAAAACTGCTTTCTCTTCAAAATGGGTACCCACTTCTGGCAGTTCAACAAAAGTGACATCACCCAAACTGTCCTGTGCATGATCGGTTATGCCGATCAAGCACTCATTACCTGAAGAGCTAACCCACTCGTGATCAGCAGTGTATTTTAAGTTTTCTGGTATACTCATTTGAAAAGATTGATTTGAAGAAGGGAACGCAGGAACTCAAGGCAAAAGAGTTACCTCTATGGATTCCCAATCCTAACCCCATCCGAAACCACCCCATTTTTGGTAACGATCAAAATCCCATCCCGGACATAAACATTTTCTCCCGGGTCTGCCCACCCCTCTTCCATGCCTTTGGGGTTAAGAAAAACATTTTTTCCTATCCTCGCATTTTTATCAATGATCGCATTCTGAATGTGGGCACCATCCCCTACCCCAATTTCAGGGATTCCATTGCTAGTATTATCATCGTAGTAATCCGCCCCCATCATTACCACACTTTCCAGTTTGCATCCTTGGCCAATAATAGTTCTTTCTGCAAGCACACAGCGGTTCAAGGCAGATTCTCCCACCCGACTCCCCCCGGCAATAGTTGTGCGAGTTACGGAACACTTTCCCAACTTCGCAGTAGGCAAGATGTCTGCACGATTATAAATGGGTCTTTCTCCCTCATAAAAGTCAAATACGGGTGTTTCGTCCGTCAATTGGAGATTGGCATCAAAAAATGCTTTTACCGTTCCTATATCTTCCCAGTAATCATCAAAAATATGGCAACGGATATCTTTCTTTCCTACCAAAGAAGGGATAATTTCTTTTCCAAAATCAGTAGCATCCCCACGCAATGCATCCTCCATTGCGGTTGCATTGAAAACATAAATTCCCATAGACGCAAGGCAGCGGTCAGGCTCTGCACCATTTCCTTTTAATTCAGGTGGAACCAAACGGGAAATCACATCAGGATCAGTTGGTTTCTCCACAAAATCAACAATTTTGGAATCATCACCCACCCGCAACAGGCCCAACCCGGATGCTTCACTGGTGGGTACAGGTTTGGCAGCAACGGTAACATCCGCACCCCGCTCCAAGTGCTCTTCCACCATTTTAGAAAAGTCCATACGGTACAGTTGATCACCGGACAGGATAACAAATATATCCTGGGGCTTGGCATGAAAATGGATCATATTTCTACGAACTGCGTCGGCGGTACCTTGGTACCAGTTGTCCCCGTGCTCAGTCTGTTCCGCAGATAAGATTTCGACATATCCACGCCCAAACCGGTCGAACCGGTAGGCATCTGTAACATGACGGTGCAAAGACTCAGTATTAAACTGGCTGAGCAAGTAAATCTGATTGTAGCCGGAATTGATACAGTTGCTTATAGGAATATCAACCAGGCGATATTTCCCTCCCAAAGGAACTGCAGGTTTACAGCGAAGTTTGGTAAGTGGGTAAAGACGGGTGCCCCGACCTCCTCCCATAATCACACAATGAACGGAATAAGGGGCGGGACTGTAGCTTGTTTTTTTCATAAGGCACTCACGGGAAGATTACATGCTCGCATTTGCGGATGGTTGGTTTACATCTTACCATGTGGAAATTGAAAGTCTCACAATCGCAAACACAAAAATCGAACTGGTTCAAATTTTGCTCCTTCTTCGACAATTTGGTACTTAAGCATCGCTACATTATTTAGTGTCCGTGGATTCAAATTTTTCGTTCAGCCCTCCCCTCCAGCAATTTGAAGAACTCTCCAAGTCCTTCGATTTAATTGCGGTGCAGGCTAAATTCAGTGCAGATTCAGAAACTCCTTTATCGGCCTATGCAAAACTATCCGACCAAAAACCTGCCTTTCTCTTTGAGTCGGTTGTAGGCGGGGAGCAAGTCAGCCGCTTTTCCTTTGTTGGGTTTTCTCCCCGGAAAATTATTTCTTGTGGTCATCAGGAAACCAATCTCTTTGAATCAGGAAAGCCAGTTCAAACCATCCCTACCCCTTCTGATCCACTGAAGTTGGTGGAAGAAGAGATTTCTTCACTTTCTTATTTCAGCCCACTCAAAGATGGCAGGTTTTCAGGGGGTGCGGTGGGTTACCTCTCCTACGAATATGCCAATCGTGTAGAAAATACCGTGCCCATTCCCGAGCAGGACGACCTCCAACTACCCCTGCTTTACTTTATGGTCACAGACCTGCTTCTTATTTTCGACCATGCCCACCAGAGCCTGACAATCTGTGCCAATGTTTCTCCGGGGCAGGACCCTGCTGGAGCCTATGAGAAAGCGTGCGAAAAAATTCGTGCAACCCGCGACCGCTTACTCGATCCTTCTTCCCTATCCCCTGCCCCTCTTGAGGAACTGGGTGAACCAGATGTTCCCCTGGGGAACTACTCCGAGGAGGAGTTCACAGACCAGGTGGAGCAGATCAAAGAATATGTGCGTTCTGGCGATGTCATTCAGACCGTATTGTCCCAGCGTTTTGAGATTCCCTACTCGGGCGATCCCATTCACCTTTACCGTTCCATACGTGCAATCAACCCATCGCCCTACATGTTTCTCTTGGAAGGGGAAGACTTCTCTATCGTTGGTGCCTCCCCCGAAGTACATGTTCGTTTACAGGATGGCGATGTGCTCATCCGCCCCATCGCAGGTACCCGCCCAAGAGGAAAAACTCCGCAAGAGGACGAACTATTGGAAAAAGAATTGCTCGCGGACGAAAAAGAAAAAGCCGAGCATTTGATGCTGGTTGACCTGGCACGAAACGATATCGGCCGGGTCTGCGAGATTGGCAGTGTGCGGGCAGCAGAGTACATGACCATTGAGCGCTACTCTCATGTCATGCACATTGTTTCTCAGGTTGTGGGAAAATTATCCTCCGAAAAAAATGCTTTTGATTTAATGCGTGCCACCTTCCCCGCCGGTACAGTGAGTGGTGCTCCTAAAGTACGGGCTATGCAAATCATTGCAGAATTGGAAAAGCTTCAACGCAACGCTTATGCAGGAGCCCTCGGTTACTTTGGTTTTGAAGGCAACCACGATTCCTGCATCGCGATTCGCACGGCTATGCTCAGCCAAGGAAAAATTCACTTGCAGGCAGGAGCTGGTATCGTCGCCGATTCTGTCCCTGAAAATGAATTTCAGGAAACCATTAACAAAGCCAAAGGAATGCTCAAAGCGATTGCTTTAGCTGAACGAATTCAACAATCCAGTCGTCCAACCCATAAGAACTGATGCAACCGGCACCTGAACAAAGCTCGCTCGATATCTACATGCAGCAGATATCTCAAATCCCCCTGCTTACCGTTGAAGAGGAGATTGAATTGGCAGCCAAAATCGCCAAAGGCGATGAGGAAGCACGCGACACCATGATTACTGCAAATTTGCGCCTCGTGGTAAAAATTGCTCAGGAATATTCTTACCTCGGTTTGTCTGTGCTTGATCTCATCAATGAGGGAAATATGGGGCTGATGAAAGCAGTGGAAAGATTTGATCCTTCCAAGGGCGGAAAATTAAGCACCTATGCATCGTGGTGGATTAAACAGTCCATCAAGCGTGCCCTAGCCAACCAAAGCAAGACCATCCGTTTGCCGGTACATATGGTCGACCGGGTTGCTCAAATTCGCCGTTGCTCTGCAAAATTATCCGAGAAATTAGGACGGGATCCCACTGATGACGAGTTGGCAGAGGAACTGAGCATGCCCTCCGCCCGTATTGCTCACCTTCGCAATGTGAGCTTGCGTCCTGCATCCCTTGATTCCCCAATCAATGATGAGGATGGATCGACCCTTGGTGAGATTGTTCCCGACGAACAGTCGGTCAATCCTTTGGAAAGTTTACAATCGAAAAGCTTGGTCGGAGATGTAAACCAAGTTCTTGCCATGCTCGAACCGAGAGAAGCAGACATTATTCGCCTGCGTTTTGGCTTAGATGGGCGCGATCCCCTTACCCTTGAACAAGTGGGAGGAAAGATTGGGATTACCCGGGAAAGAGTGAGGCAACTTCAGGAACAAGCCCTTCGCGACCTTCGCAACAAGATGGCAAAGTACGAAAAACAGCGCACTCTTGAGGAAGTAAAGGTTGAAAAACAACAGGCTGAGAAAGCCCAACTTCTCAAAGACCTTTTGCACAAAGACATTTCTGGGCTGACCAACCACCCCTTCCCGATCAAACAAAACTAGCGAATTATTCGCTGTCAGGAAAAATTCCTGAGTTCGGGATTTGCATAAATAGCATACCAGTTTGTTGTCTTCATAAAATATGAATGTACACAAAAAAGCCCCCGATCGGTATGTACCAAACGGGGGCTTGTTTAAGAATTAAAAGATCAGAATTATTCTTGAGAATCGGCAGTTGCTTCGTCCAGTAAATCACCAAGAGATGTGGTCAAGTCTTCGCCCGATTCATCATATGCGGCAACTTCCTTAGCCAAAGCATCTTCATCATAGTCAGCAGCCTTAATACTTAGGCCAATCCGGCGCTCGTCCTTATCAATTTTGATAACGCGGGCCTTCACTTCATCGCCTTCCTTAAGGTGGTCTTTTACCTTCTCAATGCGCTCCTCGCTGATTTGGCTGATGTGCACCAATCCATCGATATCGTGGTCGAGCTCAATAAAGGCACCATAACCAGCAACACGGGCAACCTTTCCGCCGACCACATCGCCCATACGGTAGAGACGGTCAATTTCTTCCCATGGATCATCAGTGAGCTGCTTCATACCAAGAGAAATTCTTTGGTTATCGATATCGACTTCCAAGACAATGGCGTCCACTTCGTCTCCCTTTTTAACCATCTCGCTTGGATGATTGATCTTGCGGGTCCAGCTCATATCGGAGACATGGACCATGCCATCAATCCCTTCCTCAAGCTCGAGAAATGCACCATAAGAGGTAAGGTTGCGGATTTTTCCACGAACACGTGCCCCTGGAGGATAGTTGTGGGTGGCCATATCCCATGGATTGACATCGAGTTGTCGAAGACCGAGAGAAATCTTTTGGTCTTCTTTTTGGATTCCCAATACCACGGCATCCACTTCGTCACCCACGCTTAGTACTTCACCTGGTTTGGTGATGCGCTTCGTCCATGACATTTCAGTAACATGAACAAGTCCTTCCACACCCTCTTCCAATTCGATAAATGCACCGTAAGGAACCAAGTTAACCACTTTACCGCGTACCTTGGCATTGATTGGGAATTTACCTTCGATATCTTCCCATGGATTGGATGAAAGTTGTTTCAGACCAAGAGACACCCGTTCGCGCTTCTGGTCCACTTCGATAATACAAACTGTGATTTCTTCCCCGGTCTTCACCATTTCGCTTGGGTGTGAAATCCGCCCCCAGCTCATATCGGTGATGTGGAGCAAGCCGTCCAAACCGTCTAGATCGATAAATGCACCGTAATCCGTGATGTTTTTAACCATACCACGACGGGTTTCACCTGGTTTGATTCCGGTAAGAATTTCGCGCTTTTTGTCCTGACGACGCTCCTCAATTAATTCGCGTCGGGAAACAACAATGTTTTTACGCTCACGGTTGATTTTTACTACTTTGAAATCAAAGGTTTGCCCTACAAATTGATCTAAGTTTTTAGGTGCTTGGATGTCCACCTGAGAAGATGGTAAAAACGCATCCACCCCAATGTTAACGACCAAACCACCTTTTACCTTGGTGCGTACCCGGCCGGTGATCACAGAGCCTTCCTCGCAGGTATTAACGATCTTTTCCCAGTTCTTCTTTTGTTCTGCCTTATCGAAAGAAAGCTGCGGGTTGCCATCTCGGTCTTCGAGGCGCTCAAGAAAAACCTCAATGTCTGAACCGATCTCCAGTTCACTGAGGTCCAAAAATTCGTGTGCAGGAATGGCTCCTTCTGCTTTGCCACCAAAATCGATCACCACCTCAGTGGGTCGGATTTCCATGACTGTTCCTGTAATTACGGAACCTTCCTTAAGTTGTTCAATTTTGCTCTCTGCGAGCAATTCTTCCATGACGGTACTCATGATGTTGTTTGGTATGTTATTCTAGCCAAGCAGATGGGATGCATAAAATCGCGGGTTATAAAACTGCGAGCATTCTCCAACCGATGGGTTGAGGGTTTACAATAGTAGGTGATAAAGAACGAAGAGCTTGAAAATGAAGGAATCTCGGTTCTCCGGCAAGGAGAAAAGACCGTGACGCAAACAAAGAAAGCCTAAGGGACGACCTTATTGAGCGGGTATTCGACAATCCCCTCCGCTCCCATGGCCTTGAGCGCAGGGATCAAATCGCGGGAAACCTTTTTCTCAATCACTGTTTCCAGGGCTACCCAGCTATCATCCGCAAGGGATGAAACTGTAGGGTTTCGCAGGGCAGGCATTTGCTTGAGTGCATCCTCCAGCTTGGATCTTTCTAAATTAAGTTTGAGCCCTACTTTTCCGTCTGCTTGCAATGCGGCATCGAGCATCAAAGAAATACTTTCTATCTTTGCCCGCTTCTCAGGGTTTGCCCATGCCTCTTTGTTGGCAATAAGTACGGTATTGGTTTCCATCAAAACATCCACAATCCG
>JAYOTQ010000069.1:0-6450 GCA_038150505.1 Opitutales bacterium
ACGGACTTAAAGAGCCTGGGGCTATGTGGATTCTCAATCTCTGTGCCACCCTCACTCTTTTTGAAGTCTACACCATCCTCGGCAGAATCGGGTATGCGGCCAACCGAATCACCGGTCTTATTACAGGAGCGTGTATGATTCCCATTGCTTTTTACTTTCCCGGAGCTGGTATTGATGCCCTCGCAGTTGGTGCCCTTTTTTCTTCGGCCGCCTGTGTCGTCTTCCCCCAGGACCAACGGGGCCTCTATGTAAAACGACTTCTTCCCACATTCTTTGGTCTTTTATTTGTTACTTTTCTGCTCCACTACTTCGTTCGTATCCTCCGTGAAACCCAAAGCCCTTCCGATCCCGAGATGATTGGGTTTGGTCTCTTTTTCTGCCTCTGGATTGTCATGGTTGCCAAATTTAGCGATATTGGTGCCTTGCTGGTTGGAAAAACCATTGGCCGCACCAAAATGGCCCCTTCCATTAGCCCAGGCAAAACGGTGGAAGGTTTACTCGGTGGACTTGGTGCGTCTGCCGGAATTGGAGCCCTGCTCCCCTGGCTCGCACAAGAACATTTCTCTCACCTTTTTGATTTTGGCACTACTTTATTCACCCCGTCTCAAGGCGCACTATGGGGACTGGTTGTGGGAATCGTATCGGTGATTGGTGACTTAATTGCATCCGTTCTTAAAAGACTTGCAGGCATGAAAGATTCTGGGGGGGCCATTCCGGGAATTGGCGGCCTTCTCGACTTGACCGACAGTTTGATCCTTTCTGCCCCTACCGGCTACTTTATCATTTTACTGCTACAGTCATGAGTACCCCCAGGAAGCTCGTCTTACTGGGTGCAACTGGATCTATTGGGGAGAGCTGCTTAAAGGTCATCCGGAAGCATCCTGACAAGATCAATCTCATTGGTATCTCGGCAAACAGTCAGGCAGAAAAACTCGCTTCCATAGCTCGTGAGTTTGAAGTTGAAAAAGTTCACTTATGCCAGGAACCAAAGTCACCGCTTGAAATTCCTGCCCAATCAGAATTCCTGACCGGACAAGAGAACCTGTGCCAATTAGCTGCGTGGAGCGAGGCCGATTTGGTTCTGGTCGCGGTGGTAGGTGCAGCAGGGCTGCCTCCCACCCTTGCTGCCCTTGAAGCAGGCACGGATGTGGTCCTTGCCAACAAAGAGTCTCTGGTTGTTGGTGGTGAACTAGTCATCCAAACAGCTCATAAAACTGGAGCTCGAATATTGCCCGCCGACAGCGAACATAATGCTGTATTTCAATGCATTCAAGGACAGCCCAAATCATCCATCGATTCGATCGCTTTAACTGCATCAGGTGGTCCTTTCCGTGACCTTCCCCTCCAGGAACTTATATCAGTCACACCCGATGAAGCACTTTGCCACCCAAACTGGGATATGGGTCCGAAAATTACTGTCGACTCTGCCACGATGGCTAACAAAGGCCTTGAGCTTATTGAAGCAAGATGGTTGTTTGACCTCCCCCCCGAAAAACTTCATGTGCTGATTCATCCCCCCAGCATAGTGCATGCACTGGTGAGGTTTGAAGATGGCTGTGTATTCGCCCAGATGTCTCCACCATCCATGACCTTTGCCATCCAGAATGCCTTGCTCTTTCCTGAGAGGCACACCGGCGTGGAGCAAAGCCTCGATTTTACCCAACCCTTAGACCTCTCCTTTTATCCACCAGACCTTACTCGGTACCCCTGCTTAAAGCTTGCGATCGACTCCCTCCATGCGGGTGGTCTGGCCCCCTTGGTTTTCAATGCCGCCAACGAAGTTGTCGTGGAAGCATTTCTTGCAAATCGAATTGGCTTTGGGCTAATTTCCTCCATTATAGATAAGACTCTAAACCTTTTTGACTATCGACCGGCCAACTCTATTGATGATCTTTTATTTCATGACCAAAATGCCCGAAAGCTTGCTCAGAATGAAATTCTTCAATGCACCTAATCCAGGTCCCTTTCTCTTTTCATCATGACCGCTCTTTACGACATCGCCTTTCTCTTTGTAGCCTTATTTGCCCTTGGGTTTACCATCTTCATTCATGAACTCGGTCATTTTCTGGCTGCGAGAAACCGTGGTTTAATTATCACTCGGTTTTCGATTGGGTTTGGTCCGAAATTATTTGGATGGACCCGCAATGGCGTGGAATACCGGTTGTCCGCTATTCCCTTTGGAGGTTATGTCGCTCTCCCTCAACTCTCCGATATGGGAAGGTTGGAAGGGAATGAAAATCCGGATGGCTCTATCCCGGAAGACCAAGATAGCCCGAAATCAGCATGGGATGATTTTGAAGAGGAGGAGGACGAAGAAGAAGAACCCAAAGAGGCCATACCCAAAATTTCTTATGCGGACAAAATGATCGTATCAGTCATGGGTGCTGTATTTAACATCTTACTGGCTTTCGCACTTTCTGTTGTTCTTTGGTTTTTTGGATACGATGTAACGGATGCTCAGCTGACAACTAAGATTGGTTATGTTGCGGAAACAGTTGAACGATGGAACCCTCTCGTTGAAGAAGGTGAAGAAGTAACTTCTCCCGCTAAAAAAGCTGGGCTTTTACCCGGAGACGAAATTTTGGCAGTCGATGGTGCACCCGTTGACAACTTCATGGACATACAAAACCGTATCATCACCGGGAAACAACAGACTGCCCAAGGAAGAAGACTTTTAAATCTTACGATTTTACGAAAGGGCCAGGAGAAGAAAATTGAAGTCTACCCAGAAGTTTGGGGAACCGAAGAAATTCGGGTGATAGGAATTGGGCCAAAAGAAACTTTTTTTATCGGAGAACTGTCCGCAGATATGCCTGCAGAGCAGGCTGGTCTTGAAGTGGGCGATCAGCCCATTCGTATGAACGGTGAAGAAATCCACTCCTTTTCCCAACTAGTGGCACTTTTAGACCGCACCGACCTGAATCAATCTCTCACCCTCACTGTTCGCAAAGGCGGAGAAAGAGGACCAGAACAGAGCATTCAACTTTCCCCAGTAGAGAAAGAAATACTTGTTGCTGGAGTTCCAAGTGTCCGAAAGTTGATCGGGTTTCGTCCCGAGTTTAAAATAGTCACAACCTACCCCAATCCGCTTACTCTTATTTACAGTCGTGTTAAAGATATGTACCTAACCCTCAGTGGTTTGGTGAGCCCTGCTTCAGATGTTAAACTGCGTAACATGAGTGGCCCAGTAGGGATTGTGAACCACCTCAGTGTTTTCGCGAAAATTGGATTCAAAAAACTTCTGTGGTTTGTCGTCTTCATCAATGTCAATCTCGCCATTTTAAACCTTCTGCCCATACCCGTTTTGGATGGTGGGCATATGCTCTTTGCTACCGTCGAGAAACTTCGAGGACAGCCACTGCCCTTGGCTTTTTTAGAAAAAGCCCAATTGTTGTTTGTGGCCCTGCTCTTTTCGTTCATGCTCTATGTCACCTTCTTTGATGTACAGCGTATCCTTCCCTTTTAAGCCACAAACTTTGTATTAGATGGGTCCGGAGTCCCCATATTGCGTCTCCCGGTTCTCCTCCGTCCGGAGAATATCCAGGATAGTTAATATTGGTGGTGTAGCTATTGGGGGGACACATCCTGTCCGTATTCAATCGATGACAACTACGGATACCCTCGATGTTCAAGCAACCGTTGACCAAGCTATCCAATTGGCAGAAGCAGGTTGTGAAATTATTCGAATCACTGCTCCAAATATTCGGGCCGCAGAATCCCTCAAAGAGATCGCCAAGAAAGTACGGGCAGCGAAAATTGACGCTCCTTTAGTAGCAGATATCCACTTCATGCCCAATGCGGCCATGGAAGCTGCAAAATGGGTGGAGAAAGTCCGGGTCAACCCAGGGAATTACGCGGACCGCAAAAAATTTCAGTCTCGGGAATATACTGACTCAGAATACGAGGAAGAGCTCGAACGCCTACACGATGCATTTACCCCACTTGTTTTACGCTGCAAAGAACTTGGCCGGGCGATGAGAATTGGGACGAATCATGGGTCGCTCTCTGATAGGATCATGAACCGCTTTGGGGACTCCCCTAGAGGTATGGCTGAATCTGCATTGGAATTTCTGCGTATTGCGCAAAGCCATAACTACTACGACATGGTGCTTTCGATGAAATCAAGCAACCCCAAGGTAATGATTGAAGCCTACCGGCTGGTTGTTTCCATGATGTCAGATGAAAAGATGGACTACCCCCTGCACCTTGGGGTCACCGAGGCAGGCGATGGGGAAGATGCTCGCATTAAAAGTGCCATAGGTATCGGCTCCCTTCTTTTAGATGGTTTAGGCGATACCCTGCGGGTATCTCTGACCGAAGACCCGGTTGCGGAAATACCCGTGGCCCAAGACCTTGCCAAGCGTGCAGAATACTGGTGGAAAAGCAAAAGCGATCCCATTAAGACAGTAACTGAGTCTTTGAATCCATACGAATTTTCGCGGCGGATTACTCCTTCCCTATCCTTTCCCCGATCCAACCTTTCTGTGGGCCATTCTCATCTTCCGGCAGTGCTGGCTCGCTCTGCCCACCCGATCACTAAGCCCTCTGAAATCATTCAAGAAATAGCTCAGGTACAAACCTCCTCAAAGGATGCTCCCGTGGAAGGGCTACTTGTCACAGTAGCTTCCCCGGATGACCTTCCCCACTTACAAACGCTGAGGCAATCTCTTGTGGGGGCGATTCCTCTGATTGTGGTTGATGATCAGCGCCAAGATCCTGCCTTGGATATGCCAAAAGACCTGAGCCATTCTCCTCCACTTCTTTGGCATGCATCTAACATTTCGAACGATTCGGCATCTTATGCTCGGTTCCTTGCCCATTGTGAAATGGCTGGCCATACTCCTGGCCTACCTATCCCTTCCCGTGCTATTGATCCGGGTATCCTGTTACTGATTAAAAATTCCAACATTTCTCCGATCATTTCTCTCCGCTTGGATCCCACCGAGCATACAGTTGCAGGCTATCGAGAACTCTGTGCCAACTTGGAGATCGAAAACATTGATCTTCCCATATGGATTAGAAATACAACTGAAAGCCTTCTTTACCCACTAGATCAGTTTTTCTCCTCCCTTTTACTCGATACCTCCATTTTGAGCGGATCACTTTTTTGTGACGGGATCGGAGACTTAATCTCGGTTGAACACACCGGTAGTTTGGACCGCAACCGTGCCCTTGCCTATAACACCCTGCAAGGCGCCCGAGCCCGGATATCCAAAACTGAATTTATTGCCTGCCCAAGTTGTGGACGCACACTTTTCGACCTGCAAAGTACAACCAAGAAAGTCAAAGAGGCCACCAACCACCTCAAAGGTGTGACCATTGCCGTAATGGGATGCATCGTAAATGGGCCTGGGGAAATGGCGGATGCAGATTTTGGATATGTTGGATCTGGTCCTGGCAAAATTGATCTTTATGTGGGTAAAAGTAGGGTGAAATCAGCTATTCCTCAAAGAGATGCTGTTGACCGCTTAGTCGATCTGATTAAAGAACATGGTAAATGGATCGATTCCTAACCAATCCACTTCCCGACCTTTCCCCTTTGGAAAGTCCTCTCAGAAACCGCATCCAATTTGGTTACCAAGCGGTTCTTTCCCAGGTTGAATACTTTCGAAAAAACTTTGGGCTAGCCCAGAGCCGCTGGAAAAAGGATGGCACCCGGGTTACTGATGTTGATGAAACGATTTCTACTGAGCTCTTTGCTCATCTGGCATCCGCCTTTCCAGAAGATGACTATTGCTCAGAAGAATCAGCTGAAACTCCCCAACCCATCCCTTTAACTGCTGAATTCGCCTGGGTGCTAGACCCAGTAGATGGAACCAATAATTATGCAGTAGGTGTACCCGAATGCGGCATATCACTGGGACTGCTCCAGCATGGCATTCCGGTATATGGTTTTATCTACGACTATGGAAGAGATAACCTATTGCAGGGTGGTCCCAAAACCGGTGCCTTTGAATCGAACCGAGCAGTTCAGGCGGCGAAAGAACTGGTCAACGAAAAGCTTACCTTTTGTATGCATTTCCCCATCCCCACCACAGAACTTGATGCTCTTCGCGAAGTTTTACAAGAATGGCGGATTCGGTGCCCAGGATCAGCTGCCATGGGTTTAGCCAATGTTGCCACGGGTCGCCTGGATGGTTGCCTGGAGTTTCGGGCCAAACCATGGGACTGTGCCGCAGGCTACGCTATCTGTGAAGGTGCCGGGGCAAGATTCTTTTTCATAGATAAACCTGCTTTCCCCATGACTCATTTCAGTCCTGATATGGGCTCGTGTCCATTTCGGGTAGGTTCTGACCTGTTCCATAAATCTGTTTGTGAAGCACTTGAAATAACTTATGCGTAAGCTTGAATCAACTTGACCGATCTGCCCACCTGCGGTTTGATGAGGCTAACCAAAGCGGGCATAGTTTAGGGGTAAAACCCCAGCCTTCCAAGCTGGTGTCGACGGTT
>JAYOTQ010000070.1:0-6372 GCA_038150505.1 Opitutales bacterium
ACCAGATAGGTCCATTTTTCAGAACCATCAGGATTGACCGCATGGAGGGTGCCATTTTCATCTCCAAAATAAAGGGTGCCATCCGGCCCGATCGCAGGGGATGAAAAGATGGGTTGTCCAGCGAAGTATTCCCAGGCCACGGAACCATTGGCTTCCAATGCGTAAAAAATGGAATCCATCGAGCCAAAGTAAATTTTTCCATCCAGTCCAACTGCGGGGCTCGATTGGATGAAGCTGTTGGTTTCATAAGACCAGATTTCTGCACCCGTTTCTACATGAACCGCATAGAGTTTGTTGTCCCAGGATCCAAAATAGACGATGGATTCATCGTGACTTAACGCGGGTGTGGTATCCACCCAGTTCCCAGTGGTAAAGGTCCAGTTTGTTGAGCCGTCAGCAGAGGAGATCGCATGTACTTGGTTGTTGTTTGATCCCACAAAAAGATTTCCCGAGCTGTCTATGGTGGGAGAAGAAAAAATGATTCCCCCGGTGGAAACTGCCCAATTTTGTGACACAGGAATAGACTGTGCTGGGAGCAGGTGGGCGGTTAAAGATCCCCACCCAATGAGGAAGACTAGGCACCAGGGTGGCATTCCGGAAGCAGGCTCGGACGGGCAAGTCATGAATCTTTTCTACCCATTTTTTTACAGAGTTACAACTCAGATGGAACTCACCTATTCGATCGTGGGAAGGGTTAATTTGAAACAGGTACCGGATGGGTCGGATCGTTCAAGCAGGAGAGAACCCTCCATGCTCTCGGCCAGTTGTCTGGATAAAGCGAGACCAATCCCGGACCCACCAGCTTTTTTACTGATCACAGAGGAGAAGATCCGGGGGAGTTGTGAGGGAGGAACCCCACCACAGTTATCGGTGATACGCAGCACCCAGCATTTCCCTTCCACTTTGCACTGGACCCAGATTTGTGCCCCCTTTTTGGCCTCGATTGAGTTTTGATACAGGTTGCTCAAAATCGCCAGCGTAAGGTTGGCCTGCAGGTTATCAACCCATCCAGAGTGAGATGCATGGTCTTCTATTTTTATGGAACATTCATGGGATGCCGCTTTCCATTTTTGAACCGATGCTTCGAGGAGTTCTCTCATGGAAAGGCAGTAGGAGGTTTCGCCCTGTTCCGCTTCTTTGATCGAATCGAGTGCCTGCCTGACCAGTTGCTGGATTTTTTGGACGGTTTTACGGGCATCCTCTCGGTTCTCTTCCCTGGATAAAAAGCCTTGGTCTTGGCATAAAGAACTAAGGGTGGTGAGTGGGCTGTTTAATGCATGCATTAAGTGCCCGGTGAGAGCACCCAGGCTGGTGGTCTTGTAAGCCTGGGTTAATTGCTGGTTGGTCTTTTGCAAGACCTCTGTTTTTTCGAGAAGCAGTTTTTCTTTCCTGTGAATCGTTCGGGTCAGGGCACGAAAAATGATCCAGAGCAAAAAGAGGGCAGAAAGGCAGAGGAGAGAGCCCTGTTTGAGCAAGGTCGAATCGATCCGGTTCCATGCATCCCTAATAGATGTACCCTCCAGTTGGAAATCGATAAAATAGGGTTCCTCCCCATCAGGTAGGTGTACCAATAACCCAACTGTATCGGAGGGCAGTTTTCGTTTAATCCAGCCATCCTGAACCGCTTGACCGAAAGAAGAACGAGTGGAGATATCTGTTTCAACCGATGTGTTTAGGTGAAGGGGTTGGAGGGATTGATCGTATCCCTGAACTCCGAGGACCTGAGGGACTTTCAGGCTTTCCACCGCCGCCTGACTAATCAGGTGTTCCTGCAGGCTTTTCGAGCCAAGCCAAGGGGCTTCGAGATCCAGTTCGTCTAGGAGAAGAGTATTCATCGACTTCTCAAACTGAGCTCTCAGAAAATAAGCTTCGGCTTCCAAAACCTGACGGTGCAATTGCACCCTGGAGAAAAAAAGCAACAGCCCGATGACTCCGAGCAACATAGCTGCAACAAAGACAAAAAATTTCCAATGATTGGTTTTCTTAGCTTTGTTCATTTTTCCCAGCTTAGCCCCAAGGACCAAAAATTACTTTGGTAAGAATAGTCAGGGTCGTTGGACTGGTCTTCCTCGTGCATCCAGCTGGCAAAGGTTTTCCAGTATGAATGAATTTTACGGGAAATACGAAGGTCTACATTCCATCCGTTCTTTTCAAACTTTTCATTTTTATCGGTAAGGCGTTCAAGATATTCAGTGGATTTATATCCCAGGGAAAAAGTACTTTCCCACGAATCAATTTCGATATCCTTACTTATGGAAACTTTCCACCGGTTGAAGTCATAATACCCACCATCCCCATTTCTGGCCCGGGCAAACCCCGCTTTAACTTTCGTTCCCTGGCTGAACCGGTTTTCAAATGTGGGCTTCAGGGAAAAAGAGGCACCCGTTTCCCGCAATTTTACTTTTCCATCCACTTCGGTGCCCGATCCGTCCTTTGCATTTCGGTCTTTGTAGTCTGTGGTTTTATGAAAATATTTTCCTTCCCAGTCCATCCATCGATTCCCTTTCTTGCCCAGGGTAAACCCCAGGGCGAGATCGGTGCTTTGGTCAGGAAACTCCCGAAGACTGCCCCTGCCTATACCTAGTTCCCAAACCGCTTTCATTTGCTTGTCATCTTCCCACTCCATTCTCGCTGAGAATTGGGATTTGTTGGAGGTAATTTTCATGCGGTTGGATGTTCCCAAGTCAGAGAAATCCATCCCTTGGTTGTAGTAGGTATGCTGCAACTTTTGCCCGAAGGATAGGGGAAGGCCTTCCGCCTGGTAAGAATGGTCAAAGAGGGCAAGAAATAATCCGGAGCTGTCCTGTTCATCGAGATCGAAGAATTTTTTTCCCTCACCATAAAAATAAAGCAGAGCTTTTTGGGAAGCATTGGGCTGATAGACCCAAAAGCTTTCAGCGGAGAGATCCGCGTAACCACTGCTTTCAGGGTTGTACGCTGCATAAAGGGGATTGTCTGCATATCCGGTCCCAAGCTCAACCAGGTAAAACTGCAACCAGTCACTTTCTTCGATGATTTCGGTTTCTTCCGCTTCCAAGTCATTGAACTCTCCAAACAACAGGTCATCAATTTCTTCATCGGTTAACGCAAGTACAGGAAGAGTCGTATTTTCCTTTTGAGCTGAAGGAGTTAAAATAGGTTCCTCGTCTTCTTTGGCAGAGGAGAAGCCAACCGGAGGGAGGGCATTTCTTGGGCTTGAGGACTTGGAGGAATGTGCCTGTTCGGATACTTGGGTATGTTGGACGATCCGTATCTCGCCCAGATTGGAGTGAAAGTCATCAAAGTTCTTAAACGGCTTTCCATTACTCATGCATACCAGGGGAAGAAAAATTACAGCCCCAAAGGTTTTCCATCCCGGCCGATGCCTCTTAGGACTCCTGAGAACTGCCTTATCTGGTTTTTGCCCGCATTGCATCGATGATGTTCACAACCTTAAGGTTGGTTTTATTAGAATGGAATCAAAATAAAAAAGGAGTTCCCCGGGAGGGAACTCCTTTTTGGTTTATCGGTTGGGCAAAATCCGATGGTCCCGAAACATTTTCCAACACAGTCAGCTCATGTTCAGCTTCAGCCTGTTTGGACACCATGTTCTCAATTAGGGAACTTCAAGGATCAATGGTTCTGTTTGCTTGGGCAAATTCCTCCGAAATTGGTTGTATCAAACAGATAAATCAAAGATCAGAAGTCCGGGTAGCCTCGGTTTCCACATTCTCCCGAATTTCTTCCTTCAATGCCTTGGCATTTTCTTTAATTTCCTGATGCTTTACTTTGTTGTTTTCCTTAAATTCAGCGATGATCGCTTGCTTCTCTTCGGTACTTGCGTCTTTCAGACTTTCGTAGAGGGCTTTTTTGGCCTCATGCAATTCTTCCCGCTTTTCTTTTAAATCAGCAACCTTTGCTTTGAGTTCATCGGAAAGTTCGATCTCGGGTCTTTTAGGGCGTTCTGGACGGTTTTCTTTAATTTGTTCACGAATCGCTTCGTGGGCCGATTTGATTTCTGCAAATTTTTCCCTGTTGGCCTCCTTAAAAGCCTCTGCAGCTTCCTTAATCTCAGCCTTGGTTGCATCGTCACCAAGTTCTGCAATGTTTTCCTTAAGCTTCGCATGCAGGGCCTGCTGCTTCTCCTTCAACTCACCGAGTTGGGTTTTAACTTCGTCCGAAAGCTCGGCCCGGTCCGGTCTTTTTACCTCTTTAAAATCTCCCTTTTCTTTAAGCCCTTCCCGAATTTCTTTGTTTTTGGAGGCTGCTTGCTTGAGGATGATTTTGCCTTTTTTGAGTGCTCCCCGGATTTCTCGAACGGCATCATTGCTTATTCGGTCCACTGGTTTGTCCAATTCACTTCCCCCGTCTGGTTTAACTTCAGGGCTTTCCACTTCTGGTCTTTCCCTGAGGCGTTCTCGTGGACCAGGTTGTCCAAAACTAAGACTGATTGATAAGATACTACCCAGAAGGATTGCGATCGTGGTGTTTTTCATAATTTGATTAGGTTGAGGATTAAATACTTTGCCCTCTGTATCTTCAGGATTTGTGCCAATATTTATAAATTACATAAGTGTTTATAAAAGATAAGCTTAAGGAAACTTGGGTTCCTTAGCGGTAAGGACTAAACCGTGGGTTTTGGGAAATATTTCCCGGCTGTTAGGCAGTCTACTGGGGAATATTTCCCAAGGGTATGGAATTTTATTTTTTCAGACGGTAACGAAGATAATCTCTGGGAACCCCCAAGAGGCGGGAAGCCTCGGATACATTGCCCCCGGTTTGTTCAATGGCGAGATGGATCAGGCGTAAGATTTCTTTTTCCAGGTCGAAACCCTCCTTGGGGAATTGAAAGGATTCGTTTAACCAATCCGAGGAACGATCTGGAAATTGGGCTTGCCCAAGGGAAGTGAATTGCAGGGGTGTGCCTGGCTCATGCAAGACAAGTGCCCGTTCAAGCTCGTGCAATAATTCTCGGTTGTTGCCGGGCCAGGAATGGCCTTGCAGGTATTGAATACTTATTGGCTCAAGGGACGGTTTTTCCATGCGGTATTTTTGAGCCAGTAGGTTCAAAAAATGATCCGCCAGTTTGGGCAGGTCCTTCGATCGTGAGGCCAGGGGAGGGATAGAGATGCGCAGAAGGTCAAGCCGGTGAAAGAGGTCTTCCCGAAAGCTTCCCTCCTGCACCATTTCCCTGAGATCCCGGTTGGCTGCCGCAATGAAGCGTACATCGATTTCGATATCCTTGTTTCCACCGACCCTGCGGATGGTGCCATTTTCAATCGCCAGTAAAAGCTTAGCCTGGGCAGCCAGAGAAAGACTGGCCACCTCATCGAGAAAAAGGGTTCCCTGATCTGCAGCTTCAAAGAGGCCCATGCGGGAACCTTTAGCATCAGTAAATGCACCCTTTTCATGTCCAAACATCTCTGACTCAATTAAATTTTCTGCGATCGCTGAGCAATTTAATGCAATGAAAGGAGCTTCCGCACGAGGCCCGTTTGCATGAATCCACCGGGCGTAGGTAGACTTTCCAGAACCCGTTGCCCCATCCACCAGCAGGGGAGGGAGGTTCTTTTGCAACCTTTTATCTGCGGAAAGAATCTTTTGCAATTGAAGCAAATCCTTGGAGAATTCTCCCCCGAAAAACAATTGTTCACTCTTTCCTTTGGATTCGCTCTTGAAGTGCTCCACCACCCGCTGGCTCTTCAAGCGCGAACGGGCCTGGTGAAAAACCAGGGGGAGCTCTTCCATGTCAAAAGGTTTGGAAATATAGTCCGCTGCACCGAGCCGTATCGATTCAATCGCCGACTGGATTCCTCCCTCACCGGTCATTAACACGCATTGGGTATTGTCATGCACCTTGCCATTTCTCAAGAGATCAAGGCTTTGCCCATCAGGCAGGTTGAGATCAAACAGGGCATAGTCAAAGGGTATGGCGCCAAGCATTTTTTCAGCGTCTGCACAGCTTGCCACCCGGCTCACTTCCATGCCAAGGGTGGTTAAATAGGCCTCAATCCGTTTTCCTAAAATCAAGTCATCCTCCAGTAACAGGACTTCCTTCGCTTTGAGCAATTGGGCCGATTCCATAATCAATAGGAAATGAACCCTTATTCTTTTGTGAGTCGATCAGAAAAAACTTTTCGCCTGCTTTCTATAGGGGCATGGTAGGGGGAGTGAGCAAGCTTCCTTTCCTGACAACTCTTTCTTTTTATGCAGTCTTTGGCCTGGTTGCCAGGGTTACTCCGCTGAGCTCTGAGCCTGACTGGTCTCAATTGGACAAATATCAGGAAACCCTGACCGCCGAAGAATTTTCATTTTCGTTGCAGCAGGTCTATTGTCCGCGGGAAGAATGGTGGTCCTCCTGGATCGAGCTCCAAGAAGACCGGGCCAAGATTC
>JAYOTQ010000071.1:0-6116 GCA_038150505.1 Opitutales bacterium
GTGCGGTGGTTGAGGCCTCTCATGTTTTTGGGAGATTTTTTACCGGTCAAATCACAGCTGCCGGCAAGGTGCCTCCAGCCAAAGTTTTGATCATCGGTGCCGGGGTGGCAGGTCTTGCCGCCATTGGAGCGGCCCGTAACATGGGTGCCATTGTTCGTGCATTTGATACCCGCCCGGCGGTGAAGGAAGAGGTAAAGAGCCTGGGAGCATCGTTCCTGGAACTGGACTTCGAGGAGGACGGGGCAGGTTCGGGTGGTTATGCCAAGGTGATGAGCAAAGAATTTATAGAGGCAGAGATGAAGCTGTTCGCTGAGCAGGCTGCTGAGGTGGATGTTATCATCACCACCGCGATGATCCCCGGCAAAAAATCACCTATTCTCATTACGGAGGAAATGGTCAAGAGCATGAAGGAGGGTTCTGTCATTGTAGATTTGGCTGCGGAAGGTGGAGGAAACTGTGAACTCACCGAGCCTGGTCAATCCAAGGTCGCCCATGGCGTGACCATTATTGGATACACGGACCTGCCTTCGCGTCTTCCCACTCAGAGCAGCCGGCTCTATGGCAATAATCTGGTCAAACTGGTACAGTTACTTGGGCAGGCTAATGATTTTAAAATTAATCAGGACGATGAAGTAGTAAGAGGAGCACTGGTTTTAGACCAAGGAAAATTGAGCTGGCCTCCTCCCGCCGTGGAGACTTCGGTCGCCCCCGTGAAAAAGCCTGAGGCCCAACCTGAAAAGAGTGAAACTAAGGAAAAGAAGGGCAGTGTGTTTCTTTCCCCTGGATTTTTATTGGGCGTGCTCGCTTTGGCCTTACTGGCTCTTGGGTGGAAAGGATCGAGTGAGTTCCTCGACCAAATCACTGTCTTCGTTCTCGCCTGCTTTGTCGGGTATATGGTGGTTTGGAATGTTACCCCCTCTCTTCATACGCCCCTTATGAGTGTGACCAATGCGATTAGTGGGATCATCCTGATAGGTGGTATGCTTTTCATGCCAACAGGCACAGAGCTTTCTGGAAATAGTACAGTCTTGGCCTGGCTAGCCGGAGTTGCCATCTTTGTTGCCACCATCAATGTGGCGGGTGGTTTTCTTGTAACCCAGCGCATGCTAAAAATGTTTCGAAAGTAATGAACGAAGGACTTGTAACCACTTCTTACCTCGTTTCGGGGATCTTTTTTGTCTTAAGCCTCGGAGGGTTGTCGAAGCAAGAAACGGCCCGCAGAGGCAACTTTTACGGTATACTCGGTATGACGATTGCCATAATAGCCACCTTTTTGAGTGGAGAAGTTTCCAACTTTGAGGTGCTCATTCCACTTATGCTGGGTGGTGCCGTTATTGGGGCCATTCTCGCGAGACGGGTGGAGATGACCTCCATGCCTGAGCTTGTGGCTATTCTTCATAGTTTTGTTGGATTGGCTGCAGTGCTTGTGGGGATCGCCAGTTTCATGCATCCGAGCCACGGTTCCCTCGAAGGAACCAACAAACTGATTCATGATATTGAAATTCTGCTCGGTGTATTTATCGGTGGGGTTACCTTTACCGGTTCGGTGATCGCATTTGGCAAACTAAGGGGCTCCCTCAGCGGGAAGCCCATCCTGCTTCCATTTCGTCATTTTTTAAACCTTGGGATGGTGGGTGCCTCTATTTACCTTGGTTCCCAATTTCTCATCCAAGGGCCTGATGCCGCACTGGTTACCCTGCTTATCGTTACCGCAATATCTCTGGTCCTGGGCGTGCACCTGATCGTGGCGATCGGCGGGGCGGACATGCCCGTGGTGGTATCTATGCTTAACAGTTATTCTGGTTGGGCGGCTGCTGCAGCTGGTTTTATGCTTAAGAATGACTTGTTGATCATTACCGGTGCTCTGGTTGGAAGTAGTGGAGCTATACTCAGTTATATCATGTGCAATGCGATGAACCGGAGCCTCGTGAATGTAATCTTTGGTGGATTCGGTACCGGTTCTGGGAGCGGGGGTGGAAGCAGTGAGATCGAAGGCTCGATTACCGAAACAAGTGCCTCTGAAGTGACTGAGGAATTAAAAGAATCGAAGGAAGTAATGATTGTTCCAGGATATGGTATGGCTGTTGCCCAAGCTCAACATGTGGTCAAGGAGATTACCGAGACTTTAAGAGGTAAGGATGTGAATGTTCGCTTTGCGATTCATCCGGTTGCGGGCCGGTTGCCCGGGCATATGAATGTATTGCTGGCTGAAGCCAATGTTCCATACGACATTGTTTTTGAAATGGATGAAGTGAACGATGAATTGCCCGAGGTCGATGTTCTTCTCGTGGTTGGTGCGAACGATATCGTAAACCCATCCGCCCAAGAAGAGGAAAACAGCCCTATTGCCGGGATGCCAGTGATTGAGGCATGGAAGGCAAAGACGGTGGTTGCGCTGAAACGTAGCATGGCCACAGGATATTCTGGTGTGGAAAACCCTCTCTATTACAAGGAAAACTGTCGTATGCTCTTTGGCGATGCCAAGGACTCTCTTGGGCAGGTGCTTTCCGGTCTCAATTAAGCTTTAAATTTTGGAATTGGGCAGGCAGTGCTCAATCGCCAGGATTGTGGATAACTTGACATTCACGCAAGCTTGCCAAGAAATCTGTTCCCCCTAGGATAATTTGTTTCTCACCCACAATCCCTATCCTTTTATGAGTACAGAAAATTCATCGCAATCTGGGGGCGGATGCCCCTTTGGACATGGAAAGCAAGCACCGGTTACCACAATGGAGAAGTGCCCGGTGGAACACGCCGCAGGTGGTGGCACCCAAAATCAGGACTGGTGGCCCAACCAGTTGAAGGTGGACATCCTTCACCAACATGATGCCCCTTCCAATCCCATGGGGGATCATTTTGATTATGCAGAGGAGTTTAAGAGCCTTGATTATGATGCTTTAAAGGAGGACTTGGTCGCATTGATGACTGATTCTCAGGACTGGTGGCCTGCCGATTTTGGTCACTACGGACCTTTCTTTGTTCGCATGGCATGGCATGCAGCGGGAACTTACCGCACTGCAGACGGTCGTGGGGGCGGAGGCACCGGTGCTCAGCGTTTTGCTCCTTTGAACAGTTGGCCGGATAATGGGAACCTTGATAAAGCCCGTAGATTGCTCTGGCCGATCAAACAGAAATATGGGCAAAAAATTTCTTGGGCAGACCTTTTTATTCTTACAGGAAATGTGGCTCTGGAATCGATGGGATTTAAAACCTTTGGTTTTGGTGGTGGACGACCCGATATTTGGGAAACCGAAGACGATATTTACTGGGGTGCTGAAGGGACCTGGTTGGATGACAAGCGCTACACCGGTGAGCGTGAATTAGAAAACCCTCTTGCTGCTGTGCAGATGGGGCTTATTTACGTGAATCCGGAAGGACCCAATGGAAACCCGGACCCTTTGGCGGCCGCTCATGATATCCGCGAAACCTTTGGCCGTATGGCTATGAATGACGAGGAGACCGTTGCTCTCATCGCCGGTGGTCATACCTTTGGTAAAACTCATGGGGCAGGGGATGTTTCTCATGTAGGGCCCGAACCAGAAGGAGCTTCCATCGAAGAGCAAGGATTTGGTTGGACTAGTTCTTATGGATCCGGACATGGTCCTGATACGATTACTGCAGGACCAGAGGTTACCTGGACCACCACACCCACAAAATGGGGAATTAATTACCTGGAAAACCTTTTCAATTATGAGTGGGAACTAACCACCAGCCCAGCAGGTGCCAAACAGTGGGTGGCCAAGGATGCTCCTGAATCCATTCCTGATGCCCACGATCCAAGCAAAATGCGTAAGCCAACCATGCTGACGACGGATCTTTCCATGCGTTTTGATCCGGCGTATGAAAAAATTTCGCGCAGCTTTTTGGAAAATCCCGATAAATATGCGGATGCTTTTGCCAGAGCATGGTTTAAACTGACGCACCGTGATATGGGCCCCAAATGTCGCTACCTCGGCCCTGAAGTTCCTGCAGAAGAACTTATCTGGCAGGATCCCATTCCTGTTTGTGACCATGAATTGGTTGATCCTGCAGACATTGCCGCTCTGAAGTCCAAAATTCTTACTTCTGGGTTATCCGTATCAGAACTGGTCTCCACTGCTTGGGCATCGGCTTCCACTTACCGAGGATCTGATATGCGTGGTGGGGCCAACGGTGCCCGTGTCCGACTGTCACCACAAAAGGATTGGGAGGCAAATGATCCCACTCAGTTGGCCAAGGTATTGGAGCGCCTTGAGGCAATCCAAAATGAATTCAACAATGGACCCAAAAAAATCTCCTTAGCAGATTTAATTGTCCTTGCCGGTGGTGCGGCGGTGGAAGCTGCTGCAAAAAGTGCAGGGGTGGAAGTGTCAGTTCCGTTCTCCCCAGGACGTATGGATGCATCGCAGGAGCAAACAGATGTCGATTCATTTGCGGTGATGGAACCTGTGGTCGATGGATTCCGTAACTTTGCCAAAAAGAGATACAGTGTTTCCACGGAAGCCCTCTTGGTTGATCGTGCACAGCTGCTCACCTTGACCGGTGCTGAACTCACCGTATTGATCGGCGGATTACGCGTATTGGGTGCAAATCATGGACAGTCCAAACATGGTGTATTCACAAATCAACCTGGTGTATTGACCAACGATTTCTTTCTTAATCTTCTTGATATGGCCACCAAGTGGTCTCCGGTAAATGAAGAAGCGGAAGAGTTTGAGGGAATTGACCGGGCTACCGGAGAAACGAAGTGGTCCGCCACTCGGGCCGACCTGATCTTTGGGTCCAATTCCCGTTTGCGGGCCTATGCAGAGGTATATGCCTGCTCCGACTCACATGAGAAATTCGTGCAGGACTTCGTAGCTGCATGGACCAAGGTGATGAATCTGGACCGTTTCGACCTTAAATAATCCCGCGTTATTTTTCTAAAATGGAGGTCGGTGGAGTGATCCACCGGCCTCTTTAGTTTTTGTAATTAAATCGCATATCATTTACACTAAACTTTACTCAATGCAATATACTTGCATATGGTAATGGATGCGAGTTTTAGGAAAATCATGTCTTTTTTGTTCAGCGTTATCTTTTCTTGCCCAGCTTAGTGCTCATCAAGGGGAGGCGTCCAAGCCTTTTCAGATGGTTCATCTGCATGATGCGATGCAGATTCATGCTCACTTTGGCTGGGAGAGTCGCTATGTTTTAGAGGGTCGGGATTCGCTTGAAGGTGGGTCGCTGTGGTCATCCAGTGTGGAGGCCTCCTACGATCATGTCTTCGGGGGTGTGTGGTATGGCCGTTCCTCGAGCAATGATTTCCGGGAGCTTCACCTCGGTCTCGGATTGAAGCAGGAAACAGGACATTTCGAGTACTACCTCGCCTATACCCATTTACTTTTTCCGGTCGAGGAAACATCCGATTCGGAGTGGGGAACGGGGATTTCCTATGATGCCTTACCCTTTGGAATGGAAACTGGGTTGGACCTGGTTTATTCAGCAGACGCGAAGGGTACATTTATCGAATGGTCCTTATCCAAATCCTTTGAAGTTTTACATTCCTGGGAATCTTCTCTTGGGTCCACTCTCGGTTGGAACGAAGAATTTGTCAGCGAGGGACACGACGGGCTTAACCATTTCTCTCTGAGTGCGAGTGGGCGACGCTCTTTGACAAAGCATTTCGGCTTAGTTCTGCATGGAGAGCAGTCCTGGTCGATCGATCGTGATCTGACTTTTGCTGACGATGCCAACCTCAAGGACATGTTTCACTTCGGCCTTTCGTTGGAAGCCGAGTTTTAAGGTCCGTCGAAAAGAGGGCCTAGAACTACGACTGCCGAAGTGCTTGGGAGGAACTGTCGCTGGAGGCAAGCATTTTGCCACCTGACCATGCGGGTACCAGTTCCTGGTTTTCCCACTTATTGACACGGTAAAGGGTAGCGAAATCAAAGTCAGGTGCCTTTCCTCCCTGACCGCCCACTACTTCAGCGCCCCTTCTTACATTGTCCTGCATCCAGGCTGGAAGGCGTAGGTGAAAGGGATTGCGTTCCAATTCTCCCTGGTGGTGCGAAAGGGCTCCCAGAAGTTCGGCCACTTCCTCAATGGTATTTTCAACCATCAGGTTGGGCTCGGGCATCTGCCCCCAGTATTCTGTC
>JAYOTQ010000072.1:0-5971 GCA_038150505.1 Opitutales bacterium
GGACAAAGCTCAACCTTAGAGGTGAGTGCCTGATTCCAGCTTATCTCCTTACCAGAATAAGTAGCACATCTCCCCAAAATGTTGGTCATGGTGCTCTTTGCTCCATAATCTCCCTCATTATAGACTTCTCCCTTGGCGAGGGCGTCGATCATATTGAGTTGCTCTTGCTGATGCCCACCCACTCTTTTGCCGGGATAGCGCCAGGGATCGCCTGATTTTGGAAAAATTTGATGGCGACTAATTGCACTGTTACCTTCAGACCCATAAATGTGTTCGGAGACATTCTGCCAACAGTTGCTTATGTGTCGGCACTGGCTGTACATACGGAATCCGTCGGCATATTCAAACTCTACAAAGTGATGGTCGTAAATCTCTCCATGTTCTTTCCAATCGGGATCGTTTGCTGGATTGCCCCGCACTTGCCTGCCACCATGGCCGTTAGCTTTAATGGGATAAGACCCTTTGATCCAATTGATAATATCAGTGTTGTGGATGTGCTGCTCCACAATGTGGTCACCACAGAGCCAATTGAAATAAAACCAATTACGCACCTGGTATTCCATCTCGTTCTGGCTGGGAGTTCTCTTTTTGGTCCATACGCCCCCACTGTTCCAGAATACCCGGGCATAATTAAGTTCTCCGATTGCTCCATCTTGAATGCGCTTTACGGTCTCAATATAATTATCCTCATGGTGTCGCTGCAGTCCAACCGCTACCATAAGGTTCTTCTTTTTTGCCTCTTCATTGGCAGCTAATACCCGGCGCACACCTGCCCCATCCGTAGCCACTGGCTTTTCCATAAACACATGTTTACCCTTGTTTATGGCATGTTCGAAATGCAAAGGTCTAAAACCTGGCGATGTGGTAAGGAGCACGAGGTCCACATTATCCATTTCCATAACCTTTTTGTAAGCATCCAGACCGGCGAAAATCGTATCATCCGTTACCTTGAGCTTATCTTCATGACCTACATGTTTCAGGTAGTTCTGAGCCCCTTTCGCGGTGTCCATAAACGCATCCGCCAAGGCCACGCACTCGGTCTTATGGGGAGAGTTCATAACTTGTGCTGCAGCCCCTTTTCCACGACCGCCACATCCGATTAAGGCAAAGCGGATGACCTCTTTGCCTTTGCTTTCTGCGGTAAGAACATTGGGAAATGAAACGGCGGCTCCGGCTAGAGCTGCGGATCCCATGAACTTTCTTCTACTTACTGTTTCTGGATTACTCATTTTAGATAATAAGGTTTATAGTTTGTTGAGTTTTAAAAATTATTTTTGGGCAGGTTGTTGCAAACTCTCGGTTGGACCATCCACATCTCCCAAAGACCAACGAATGCCATGTAAAAAATGCTTCAATAAATAAGGAGTCCACCAGGTCGCTTTGTTGTGACCAAAGTTAGAATAAAATACTCTCCCTTTTCCATAGTTTTTCACCCATGAGACCGGATAATCATGGGTCGGTGATTTCCCAAATTTCCCACTTTTCTTTGCATCCAGGCTGATCAAAACACGCACATTCTTACGGTCATATCCTTTGTATTGGTAAATCTCGTCCGAAAACTTAAATGTGGTATTAGTAAAACTTTGGCACAATGGGTGAGTTGGGTCCTCCACCGTAAAAGGCCATGTACCGCCGGCATTCCATGGGTGACCATCAAAGCAGCCTCCGATCATGTCGGTGTATTCTGGCCATTTTGGCATGCCCGCATCTGATGCACCATGAAAACCGGAAAAGCCTTTTCCGGACTTTATGAAATGAAGCAGGGCGCTTCTTTGATCATCCGTAACAAAGGCTTTTTCAACCCGGGTGGTGTTATTGAAAATGATTCCTTGATATTTTTGAAGGTTCTTGTTGGAAAAGTCTTCCACAGATGTCGAAAATTCTGCGGTGAAAGCCCGAGTCTTTTGTGAGAGCTCCCTCAAGGCCTTAATCCCCGTAGGAATGGATTTATGAGCAAAACCACTGGGGTGAGAGTAAACAAGAACTCGGGGAGGTTTGGGGGAATTGACGGTTTCAAACCCAAGCAAAGCGGTTTTTATTTTTTCTAAATTCTCATCTTTAACCGCCCATGTGGAAGAGCAAAGTGAGAGAAACAACAACGATAAGAGAGTGCGGAAAATCATCTAATACTTAAAAAAGATGTATATTTTATAAAAAAACTAGGTGAAGCAAGTGAGAACCCCAAGAAAAATTAAATTTTCTTTCGAAGGGGCGAACTTCTTCTTACTTGATACAATTCGGGCAGGTGCCAAAAAGCTCCATAACATGGGATAAATCGGTGTAACCAAAGGACCGACCGACCTTTTCCAGTTCATCCACCATGCACACATCAACGCGTTCCGTGCGGCCACAAGAGCGGCAAGTTAAGTGGTGGTGATGCTCATGCCCGTGAGATAAGCAGTAAACCTTGGTTCCATTCTCCCGTACCCCCAGTTGCAAAACTCCAATCTTTTCAAATTGTTCCAGGGAGCGATAAACCGTAACAACATCACAAGTGCCTGGAGGGAGCTGGGCATGGGTTTCTTCCGCAGACAACGGGTTATGTGCATCTGCCAAGGTGGTAAGAAGTGCTTTTCTTTGCTTGGTTACCCGTAACCCTGCTCGGCTCAGTTGTGACAATGTTTTTTCAACTAAAGATTTGGTCATACAATTAGGTTATGTTTTTCTCATTTTCAGTGGACGGCAAGCAGGAACCTATTTGATCGATTGCCAATGTCACAACCTTCGTTCAATAGATACATCGTGAATCCTCTACTTTTGGACAGGCCTTTTGAGCAATGGGAAATGGGTAAAGTACCTTCCTACCGATTGGAACAGGTAAGAAAATGGATCTTTGAGCATGGTTGTTTGGATTGGGCGGAGATGACTAATTTACCCCAGTCCTTGAGAGATGAAATCTCACAAAAGCTGGATTTACTACCGATGGAACTTCTTCGTTCCCAAGGTGCAGCCGACACTACCCGTAAACTCCTGTGGAAGCTAAGGGATAATCAATTGATCGAAAGTGTATTGATTCCGGCAACCGAGGGTACAAAGGGCATCCGTTCCTCCCGCCTTACTCTTTGTGTATCCACCCAGGTAGGTTGTGCGATCGGTTGTAAATTTTGCGCCAGTGGATTGGACGGTCTTAAACGCAACCTCTCAACAGGTGAAATTGTTGGACAGGTTCTGATGGCACGAAACGAAGCGAAGCGAAGAATTGATAACCTCGTTTTTATGGGTATGGGAGAACCTCTTGCCAACTTGCCCGCTCTGTTGCCAGCATTGGACCAAATCCTTTCGCCTAATGGTCTTGGCATTGGTGCACGGCACTTAACGCTTTCAACCAGTGGACTGGCTCCAAAAATTTTGGAACTTGCGAAATACCCGGCCCAGATCAGGTTGGCGATCTCTCTTCATGGGGGAGATGATGAGACCCGCCAAAAAATCATGCCTATCAATGAGCGTTTTCCATTGCATGAGCTTCTTGCTTCCTGCGAACGGTTTATCGAGGAGCGTAAAAAAATGATCACTCTGGAATACATTTTGATCGATGGGGTAAATGATGACATCAAGCAGGCAGACTTATTGGCCAGCCATGCCAACCGATTAAATGCCAAGATTAATCTGATTCCATACAACCGTGTCGAAGGGCTTTCCTGGAAAAGGCCCCCGTTGGAAAGGATTAAATCCTTTTACCAAAGAGTGAAGGAAGCAAACCCTCCCCGGGTTACCTTACGCATGGAAAAAGGGCACGATATAGACGCAGCCTGTGGTCAATTACGATTGAGGGAGATTACCAACCAACAGCCTTAAGGAACCAACCTTTGTATTCGGACATCCCGGATTAACCCAGTTGTATCAAAAGTTGAAAATCCCAAAGGTGTGGACATCTCAATTTCACCCGTCCTCATTGAAATGCTCCGTTCTTGCACATCGTAATCAATCAGTTTTTCTTGGTCTACCCAGAATTTGAAGTGAGTATCGGTGACCTGCAATTGGCACTGATACCACTGATTTGAGTGAAATAAATGGGCGGTCGAAGTTTCGTTCTCGGATGCATCATACCCATCGACACAGGAGATTCCCACCAGTGCTCCACCCCAGCCCCCAAGCACCAAGGTGGCATGTGCATCCCGGTAAGGAAAGGTAAGGGAACCAAAAAAATCAGTGCCTTCCACCTTCATCGCACGCCAACGGATTTCGTAATTGGTACGGGGCAATTCCTTTCCCACCCAATGAATCCCTGTCAGAGCAATGCCAAATTCCAGCCGGACACTTCCATTTCCATCCAAAGAAACTTCTCCACGCCCTGCATAATCCGTCACTTCCCAATTTTGTAAACTTTTACCACCGAAAAGAATTTCGCCCTTTGTACTGATACTCCTTAAATCTTCCGCACATACCAAGAGGCTACTTAAAAGCCCAAAAAAGAAGAAAAGTCTTATGAGCAGGTACATCGAATGAATTACAGGAGCAATGGCTGTTATGCCTAAATTTTTGATTACCTAGGTCGCTCGATCACTTCTATCTCATAGCCCTCGGGTGCATCCACAAAAGCAAAAACTGAACCGGATGAGCTTTGGGTTGGGCCATCGCTTAATGGCACCCCAAGTTTTGCTACATGTTTTTGAAATTCCTCCATACTTTCCACTTCAAAAGCAAGATGCATTAAATCCTCCTGCACTTCAACAGGACCAGAACCAGGAAAGTAAGTAATTTCAATTTCTTCCTCACTGTTGGGCACCGCGAGAAAAGCAAGCTTCGAACCCCTTGGCGACTCATGCCTACGGGTGATTTCCAGTCCAAATACACGCTGGTAAAATTCAAGAGTCTTTTCTAGATCATTTACCCGCATGCGGGTATGAAGAAATTTACAAACTACCATGAAGACGGTAGTCCTACTTGCGTCTCATATTTGGGGAGACGCTCTTAATTTTCGCTGCTCCGCAAGCATTTAAAGCAGCGAGCGGTGCCTGCCAGTTAGCTAATGGATCGGTCCAAATATGAACAACAAAATCTTCCCCATGCTTACTTTTCTCGCCAAGAAGATACTGTTTAACATCAGGCAGTTCGAGATTCTCGAGTGCGTTGCCCATGTAGTTTCCGTCCACACGAACGGAACCATCAGGTTCAATTTCTATGTGAGACTCTGGCTTGGGCTTGTTGTAACTGCTACTCGGTGCAGACTTGCCTGGAAGAATGGCAGACAGTTCGGCTTCCGGTTGCTTGATCATAGTCGTGACCATGAAGTAAATAAGCAGGAGGAAGGTAACATCGATCATGGGAGTAAGATCAACCTCATCGACATCATCCAGTATCTTTTTAAATGTATCCATGGATGCTTATTCAGCAGCTTTAAATGCGGCAAACACCACATTGGATTGACCTCCCATGAGGACTTGTTCGTGCACATCGTTGAGCACGGAAGCAGGTATATCCACATGATAACGCAAGAACACTTTCCAGCTTGGGTTTCTGGCAACAGCAACTGATATTTGAGACATATCGATCGGCTGTTCGCCCCAATAGATCATTTGACCCATCGACGGATCATCATCCACGGATATGATCGTACGACTTGGAGGAGATTCGGGAACTTTCGAATTAGATGCAATGCCAAGTTTAGGATCGGACAATTCAATATACTGCTCAGACACCTGCTGAGCAACGACCATGAAAAAGACGATCAAAAGAAACACCACATCAATCATCGGAGTTAAATCCGGTGAATCATTTGAATCAGGAACTTCGAACTTTGCCATATTCTAAATGGAAAGCAGAAATAAAAATAAATGGAGCTTTACTCGACTTCAGGAACTGCTTCTTCGTATGCAGCCTCGTCGTATTCTTCTTCGGCTCCTTCCTCGGAATCAAATCCTCCGCGGGCAGCTCGTACCAATGTGAAGACCATTTCTCCTGTTACTTGGTTCACTTCTGCGGCAATGTTTCCAAACTTAGTTTTAAAAAGGAAGTAGGAAACCAAACAGGG
>JAYOTQ010000073.1:0-5908 GCA_038150505.1 Opitutales bacterium
TGTGGCAAAGTATTTGCACCGAAGGAATTGAATATGGATCATGTTCTTCCCAAAGACAGGGGAGGGGGAACATCCTGGGAAAATGTCGTCACCTCGTGCATTCGTTGCAATAGCCGGAAGAGCAATCGGTTGCCCAACGAAGCAGGGATGAAGTTGCTCAAAGAGCCAAAGCGGCCTGCCCGCCGCCCCTTTGTCAGTTCCTTGTACGGCAAACCGGTTGAAAAGTCCTGGGAATATTTTTTGCAGGCAAAAAATAATTCAGCTTAGTCTTTCTTACAATTCGTGTAACACCCATTGGGGGACATGTTTCCTCCCTCGCATCTGCAGTAAAAATATTGTATTTCATCTATCGTGCAGGATTCAATTTCAGGTAACAAGCAAGAGAGCAGGGCGATTGATGCCCTGTACCGAATCAGTACGCTTTCCGGAAAACACATCAATCCGGTTCGTGCACTGGAGTCTATCCTGGATGAAGTGATGCAGGTATTTTCGGCAAATTCAGTATCGATTTCCCTACTCAATGCCAGTGCAGACACCCTGCTTATTGAAGTCTCACGCGGACTGCCTGAGCAAAGCAAGGGCTTTCAATTACCCGTGGGCATTGGGATAACAGGTTGGGTGGCAGCCCATGGCGAACCGATGCTTTGTCCGGATGTTTCCCAGGAAGAAAAATATTTCCAATTGGATGAGCGGGTACAGTCGGAAATGGCAGCTCCTTTAACAGAGGGGGGAAGAACTGTGGGGGCATTGAATGTCGATTCCTGTGAAGTGGGGGCATTTGATGAGGAGCACCTTAGGCTGCTTGTGCTAATGGCAAATGAGGCCAGCCGGGTGTTGGAAAATATGTGGATGATTCAACAACTTCGCAAAAAAGCTGATCAGTTGCAGAGCCTTGTTCTATTAAGCCAGGACATTTCCGGTACCCGAAAATTTGATGAGGTATTAAATACCATCTCCAGAGAAGGGCTCCTGCTCCTAGGCTGTAGGTTGTCTGCCTTTTTTCTTTATGATGATAAACAGGACCTCTTGCACTTGCAGTGCTTGCAGGACGAAAATGGCTCCAGAACTTACTCCGAATCTTTAAAACCTGCTGAAAGCTTGCTCGGTAGTGCATTGCGTGGTCATAGGCAGGTGCAAACCCGAGACCTTTTACGCACCGAAGAACACCACTTTATCGATCTCATACGGTCCGAAAATTTGGTTTCCATGCTCGTTACCCCAGTGATTTTTGAAGATGTTCCCATCGGTTTAATTGCTCATTACACCGATCAGTCCCATCGTTTTCATGATGATGAACAGATGATCGCCCGGGCCCTGGCAGATCTCGGTGCAATCGCCATAGAAAATGCCCGTCTTTATGGTCGTGTATTCGAATCCGAAGAAAGTATGCGTAAGAGTGAAAGGCTTACTACTTTGGGAACATTAGCAGCAGAGATAGCCCATGAGATTCGCAATCCATTGATGGTAGTGCGTTTGCTTTTTGATTCCTTAAAAATGGGTGCTCCGGAGGACGAAAATAAGAATAAGGATATTTCAGTGATTCGTGAGAAACTGAATCATTTGGAGCAAATTGCCGGTCGTATTCTCGAGTTTGGCAAAAGCAGGGAGTCTTTTCGTAAAAATACCTGCCTGCGGGAAATATTGGAAGATGCCGCGTTGCTGGTACGCTTGAAGCTTGAACAGTCTCAGGTTCATTTGTCTTGGGGAGATTTTTCCAATGATGAGCTAGTCTTTGTCGATAAAGGACAAATTCAACAGGTGGTGCTTAACCTCATGCTTAATGCGGTGGAAGTTATGCCAAATGGAGGGGAATTGTATATTTCTACGGAATTGAAAGAGAAGCGTGCTTACATCTATGTCCGGGATCAGGGCAGTGGAATACCCGAAAATTTACAGGATCGAATTTTTGAATCCTTTTTAACCGGCAAAAAAGATGGCACGGGACTAGGGCTTACTATTTCCAAAAGAATTATGCGTGCCCATGACGGGGACCTTGAACTTGTTTCAAGCGGTCCGGATGGTACCACCTTTTGTATCAGCCTACCTCTAGTCCATTAAATATGAGCCATAAGGGTTTTCAGATCCCTTATACCTCGTGGTAGTATTTTCCCTCAAACAGTGCATCGCCCAGGTTTTCGCGCAAGTCGAGAAAGGTTTTGGGAGAAGGAACTTTTGATTTATCCAGCGGTTCGATATTAAAAACATCAGTGGCCACACCTTGCTCTGTGGCAATTCTGGCAAAGAGTATACTGAATCCTGCATCTGCAATATTTTTGGAAATTAGGTGTAACAAACCAATACGGTCTGCCGCCCGTACTTCCACGATCGTACGGCCTAGGGAAATATCGCGGTACACATCTACTTCTGGGGGTATGGTGGTGCCAAATTTATCAGAAGTGGAAAAAGTTTTTGATTTTTCCTTTCTTTTTCGATGTGCAGAAATTTTTTCTACTGGGCAATCCTTTCCAGTAAGAAAGCTTTCCAGAGTGTCTTCGAAAAACCTTCGCGTTGTGGGGTCCTCAACGATTCCACCGGTTTCTCCTTCCACATAAAATACATCAATTGCCAGACCATCCTTGCGGGTGATTGCACGAGCACCAAGGATGTTGAGTCCGGTCACTGCCAGGGCCCCGGTTATTTTTTCAAACAAACCAGTTTGGTCCGTGATCACTACATCCACCACCGTCATCGTGCGTCTTAAATCGTTTCGCCAACTTACCACTGGTTGATGTGGGGGGTTGTGGTTGTTGCTGTATTTTTCGACCATGTCAATGTGCAGGGCAACCTCTTCTCTTCCGGTGTGGGAAAAGTAGCGCACGGGCACTTGGTCCAAATGTTTCAGGATGGATTCTTGGGGCACTCCTTTTACTTCCAAATCTTTGAAAGAATCCCGCAGTTCATTAGGATCCTTGCGTGCACGCTTTCCTCCCAAAACTTTGATCGTGTTGGTGTACAAATGGGTATGTAGTTCCTCTTTGTGAGAATTCCAAAGGTCGGGTGCCGTACCATTGGCATCGCAATAGGTGTGGACATAAAGAAAGCGCAACCTTTGTTCTCCCTCCGAAAATGCAGCAAAGGAATCAATCACTTCAGGGTCGTCCAAATCAAACTTATTGGCAAACTTGACCATTTCCAGGTGGTTGCGTACCACAAAAAGCACACGGTCGTGCATTTCTTCTGAGATTCCCAGCCTTTGCATCAAAGTTTTCCCCAGTTCAACCCCGCGTTCACAATGTCCTTTGGGCCCCCGGTCTTTTCCTAGGTCGTGGATGAAAAGAATCAGGTAGAGCAGGCCAGGAACTTCATTTTTTCGCAGGGCTTCCAGGTAAGGCTCGGAACCAGGCCGTTTTCCCTGAAAAATTTGGTCCAAGATTTCAATGCATCGTAGAACATGCACATCTGCGGTAAAGCGGTGGTAAAGATCGTGCTGTACCTTGCAGGTTAACCGACCAAATTCGGGAACAAATCTTCCTAGCACACCCAGGTCATGCATTTCCACGAGGATGGGAGCTACATTGCCAACCTCCTGAAGGATGGAACGAAAGGATACATTTGCAGAGGGAGAGTTGATCAACCCGGCATCGATCAGGGATAAGCGGTTGCGCACAAGCGAGCGCAGGCTGGGGGAAAGCTTTGCCGATAGCCTTTGTGCGTGCCGAAATAACCGGAGCAACCGTTCCGGATCCTCGTCAAAAATGTTCGTATTATCAGTATGCAAGATACCATCTTGCAATTCGAACCCATCCACTTTTTCCGCTGGTGATGCTTGGTAGGCTCGAAGCACAGAACGAAAACTTATCGCTGATGTGTTGCCACTGCTCGATCCAACCAGTCGCTGTTCCAGAAGGTTCGACAGTTGGTGAATCGTATTGGCCCGGGCGTAATAATCTCCCATAAACTTTTCCACCCGCGGGAAAATATCTTCGTCCTCATATCCTAGGCCAAGGGCGACTTCAGGCTGTTTTTCCAAGTGCAGGACATCCACCGGTCTTTTGCTACGAAAGTGCAATTCGTTCCTTACCCGTAGGAGAAATGAGTAAGCTTCCTGAAAAGATTTCGCTTCGTGCTCGTTGAGGTAACCTCTTTTGGTTAAGGATTTTAAAGCATCATCCTCAAACTTTACTTTGGCCATCCACAAGACTCCTTGGTAATCACGCAGCCCGCCCATTCCGTTTTTTAAGTCTGGGGCTTGTAAAAATACGGTGTTTCCTTTTTCGCTTCTTCTTGTCTTCTGATGTTCAAGTAATTCAGAAAGGTATTCTCCCGGCTTCTTTTTTCGGCAATGCTTTAAAAATTTGGAGATGAATTTTTTGGCTATTTTACGATCTCCACAGATGAAGCGTGCATCCAGCATCGAATTCTTATTTCGTATATCCCGCTGGGCCTCAATCAGTGCATCTTTAATCTCGCGCGAAGCATGACCCACTTTCATTCCAGTATCCCAAAGCGGATAGAGGATCTCTTTGGTCATGGTTTCTTTAAGAAGGTCCAAAGTTTTCCCCATCGAACTTCTTGGGTAAAGGAACATCAGGTCGATATCGCTGTGCGGGTTTAACTCTCCACGCCCATAACCTCCAGTTGCTAATACGCACATCGGTTTGATTTTCACCAAGCTTTCATCCGCAACTTTCAATGCATAGGAAAAAAGGTTTTGGATTAACACATCGATAATGATGGCCCGGGCACGGGTCAGGCGCAGACCGGAATCTCCTTTCAGGTGGTAGCGGTGGAGCATCTCATTTTCCAGTCGAACAAAATCCTTAATCATTTCCAGTCGGCTCGAATCGCTCTGACCGGAATGAAAAATAAGCCGTTTTTCAGCATGCTGCCTGGTTCTGCGAAAAAGTGGATCGTCTTCCATCAAAGTACAATTTTCTTTAGAAGGTATTTGCAAGGGTCGCGAGCGAAATCCTTTGTCATTGATCGATTCTGGCAAGGTGATAGGTTTAATGACTCCTTTATATGCCAATATTTTTAACTTCAATCTTTCTGTTCTTATTTGCGTATCAGGTTTTTGCTGAGCCCTACCTTGCTCCGAACGATCCTTTTATTCGCCACGAGATACGTTTGCTTGGAGACAAGGATGGATTTACCGGTTTACAAAATACTTGGCCTTTGGATTTAGGGGGTATCAGTGAAATGTATTCGGATACCGAGATGGATTTACCACACAATCTTTTGGGCGAGAGAATATCTAAAGAGTCTAACTCTGGGTTTTCTCCAATTTTTACCACGATTGGTATATCGGACGACCGGGTTACCGCCCGTGGGTTTGGTCCGGAACCACGCTCCAGTTTTGCCACCAATGCATCGGTTTCTTGGATGAATGACCGTTTTGCGGCAAAACTTTCCTTGAATGCTTTTTATGGGATGGAAACCGACTGGAAGGGCAGGAAAGACGAAGGCCTTGCTTTGGATGGTTCTTATATTGCTGCCCGCCTTGGTAATTGGTCAGCAAGCTTTGGGCAGGTAGAACGCTGGTGGGGACCTGGTTGGGATGGTAGTTTGATTTTATCCACTAATGCCCGCCCAATCCCTGCCATTTCTATAGACCGACGGGTGCCTGAGCCTTTTGAAACTAAATGGTTGTCTTGGATCGGGCCTTGGAGCTTTCATTCCTTTATTGGGCAAATGGAGGACGAGCGTGACACTAGTATCGATTACCCTAATCATTACCTCTGGGGCATGAGGGGGGAAGTCAGACCCACATTAGTTGATGGGCTGGAAATTGGGTTTTTCAGAATGCTTCAACTCGGAGGAGATGGTCGAACTAATTCTCTCAATATGTGGGTAGATGGATTTCTTAGTCAAGATAACGAGACTGATACCGAACAACCAGGGAACCAATTAGCAGGAATCGATCTTCGTTGGAAAGTATTGGATCTTCCCATTGCTCTGTATGGGCAAG
>JAYOTQ010000074.1:0-5870 GCA_038150505.1 Opitutales bacterium
TGCAACCGAGCGAGTCGAAATACCATCAAAACCTTTCTTTCCAAAGTTTTTACGCATAGAAAAACAAAGGATAAGATTGAAAATGTCCAAGATCGGATCTCGTAAGGAGAACCGATGCAAAAGCTTTTTATTTTCTTTTTCTTAATTTGCATTGCGAAAAGTGCCCTTCACTCTGAAAAGAATCAAACGACTGAAAGTTTTAGCGATAACTGGATCATACTCTTCGATCCAACTTCCCTCCCTACCCTTGAGTATATCTGCCTGAAAAAGAGTTCGGAAGAAAACGCTTCTTTCGAATTAAACCCAACCACTTACCAAGTGGATCAAATTGCTCGTTCAGACTGGGTAGCATCCAACCTTACTGGAGAGGAAGCCTATCAACTTTCTACCATTAACAACTCCCTTCTTTCAGAGTGGTTACTGGGAGAATACTTCGACCAAATAGAGGTCCAATGGAGAAACCAGCCTTTTCTCTTCAATAAGTCCGAACTCTTTGCTGCTTTCTTGGAAAAAAAACACCAGGAAAAACTCCAAGAAATTGCTGCAATCAATGAGAGGTTTAAGGATAAAAACTTTTCCTACTCTTCCTCCAACTCTATTTCCAAAGATCCAAAATTAAGTAAAAAGAAACCATTTGCTAAGGAAACCGAAGATGGCGTATCCAAATATGCTTTCTACATTTTCATTGGAGGTGGAATCTGTGCCATCTATTCTGTACTCGCTCCCAGCGGTGCAACTGGAACCAAACCATCTACATCCAAAGTAGAACTGGCAAGGCGCAAAAGGTGGCTGGAAAGAGTTTTTGAAAAGGGATGGATCGACCGTCCCACCTATCATTTTCTGTTGAAAAAAATAGAGACTTTACCCAAATGGCTCGGTGGGATTAAACCAAAAAATCAGTCGGAAAACACCGACTATTCCTCAGACATTTCTGTGGATTTAAGCAAACGAAAGAGCGGGGAGTCTGTGGTTAAAACTAAGGACACATCACTGGACAAAACCTCCCGGTAAGTTTCAAGCGTTTTAATGAACTTGTAAAACTCTGAGGAGACGGGACTACTGTCGTATGCCTTGGCATAGATCGCGGATGCCTTGGCATCTGCTTCCCCGTAGATTTCCTGAACCCGCTTGTACGATTCGGACTCAATTTCCTGCAAGTCACGCTCTTTTTTACCAATAATTTTGGCGGCTTCCCCTGCCCCTTCAGAACGGAAACGGGCGGCAATTTGCTGGCGCTCACTAACCATACGCTCGTAGATTCTCCGCCTGACTGTCTCGTTGTAATTAATACGTTTGAAGCGCACATCGAGCAGTTCAATCCCAAAACCGGCAAGCTTGGCTGCAGCTTTTTCAAAAATTTCCTGCTCTACTTTTTCACGACCAAATTTAATGGAATAAAGCATGCCCACATTGCCCATTCCTTCGGTAAGCAATTTATCAGTCACTGCGACCCGGTCTTTGGATGTTCGCACGATCTCAATGAGTTCCTGCTTGGCCACCGCATTACGGGTTTCACTGCCTAAAATATCATCGAGTCGGGAAAGTGCACTCCTTTCATCCCGCAGGCGTAAGAAGTACTGCATCGCATCACTGATCCGCCAGCGTGCGTAGGTATCAATGATGAGGTAGGTCTTGTCCTTGGTGGACATTTCATTGGCGGGTCCATCCCAGGGAAGAAACCGTTTCTCTATGCGGTTAACCTCCTGAATAAAAGGAAGGCGAAAATGCAAACCCGCTTCGGTTACCGGCTCACCAACAGGCTTCCCAAATTGGGTAAGAATGACCTGGTCGGTCTCTTTGACCACATAAGTGCAAAGATAAAATGCGATTGCCCCAAGAATGAGGAGGATTGCTGTTGCTTGAACCTTCATCGTACCAACCCTCCTTTGCTCTCATTGTTAAGCTGTAAGAGCGGTAAAATTTGCGAGGCATCCTCATCGAGGATAATTTTTCTACCCATTTGGGGAACCACTTCCTTCATCGATTCCAGATACAGTCGAGTACGGGTAATATCTGGTGCTTTTTTATATTCTGCCAAGATGGAATTAAAACTGGCGACATCCCCCAGGGCCTCATTGACCCGTTTTAAGGCATATCCTTCGGCGGCCTGAATTTTTTGATCAGCCACACCACGGGATCTGGGAACTTCTTTATTATACTCCCCATTGGCCTCGTTGATCATACGCTCCCTTTCCTGCTGTGCCTGGTTTACCTCGTTAAAGGAAGCCTGAACCGGGGGCGGAGGGTTGACATTCTGCAATTGAATCTGATCAATCCCGATGCCGAGCTCATACTTATTGACCAATGCTTCCAAACGGTCCCGTGCTTCTTCCTCAATTTCCTGACGGCCAATGGTGATTACTTCGTCCACCGTACGGTCCCCAACTACGGTTCGCATCACCGACTCTGAAACATAGCGAAGCGTACCCTCTGGATCCAAAACATTAAAAAGGTAAAGGCGGGGGTCACTGATGCGGTACTGCACGATCCACTCCACTTCTGCGGCATTGAGATCACCAGTAACCATGCTTTTTTCACGATCCCGGGTACGGGGCTCAGAAAACTGGTTGCTGTTGCTTGCTCCCAGGGTAGCAAATCCAAACTCCTGCTTGAGCTGGCGACGAACGGGAAGGACGTACACCTTATCGACACCATAAGGTGCTTTAAAACGGAGTCCAGGTTCCACCGTTTTGAGATACTTACCAAACCTCAGGACAACTCCCTGAGACTCAGCCTGCACTGTGTATGTTGAAGTTATGATCCCGCTTATCACAGCAATGGCAATAACGACCCATAGGATCAAACCGTTGCGGATAAACTCAGGAATGCGAATTTCGATTGGTTCGTTCATGAGAAAAGAGAATTAGAAAACAGGATCGTTCTGGTAAGGTCAACGACGGACGGATAAAACCAGAAATTAGTTCACTCAATCTCGTACTTTGAACGCATCGATGCACCCACTGCTACGGCATCATAAGAAAATGTATCTTCTGCTTCAGATCGAAGTAAGCGAATGGTTTTGGTCACGAATGCTGTATCCCGAAAAAAGGAATCCTCCATATGGTAATGTCGGTGAAATGGATAAGCGGATGGGATTTGATCGATCGATGAACCTGACTCCGAATCAACCACCTGAAAGTGAGAGTATCCGGCAGATAAGGTGACCTCAGAACAACGAAGCAGGCAAAGGTCTCCGGTCATCGGGGCATTTCCTCCACGAAAAGTAACCCGTCTGACATCCTCACCTACCTTGGTTTCGGAGTAGTAACCAGGTCCATAAATGCTTCCCACCCCGCAACCCCCAAGAAAGAATACAAACACAAAGGGAAAAAAACGGATTGGACAAAAAAGTTTCAACTAAACAAACCTAGTCTGATCTGTCCAAAGAATCAAACCGGAGAATGGTCAAGACACCTCTTTTTTCGCCTCCCGCTTGCGGGTATTAAAGTCTAAAATACGCTTGCGAAGACGGATTAAACTAGGGGTCACTTCCACCAACTCGTCAGGACCCACATACTCAATAGCCCGTTCCAGGGAAAACTTGATGGGTGGAGTCAGTGATTCTGTCTTGTCGCTTCCCGCAGCACGGTGATTGGTCACATGCTTGGCTTTGGTAGGATTGACTGGCAAGTCTTCCGAACGGGGATTTTCTCCGACAATCATCCCTTCATAGACCTCCTCCCCCGCACCAATGAACAATTTCCCGCGTGTTTCAATATTGCGAAGGGCATAGGTCATAGATTCCCCTTTTTCCATGGAAACAAGCGTGCCTGTCTGACGAGTGCGGATTTCTCCGGAAATCGGGCGGTACTCCAAAAATAAATGGGAAAGGATGCCCTGACCACTGGTGATATTTTGCACCTCAAACTCCAACCCGATAAACCCACGGGTGGGGATAATTGCCTCCAAGCGGGTCCAACCATTGAAAGCTGACATATCCTGAACCTGCCCTTTGCGGTTTGCTACCGCCTGCATACATCCACCCAAACAATCGTCGGGCACCTCAAGGTAAAGGGTTTCGTAAGGCTCACAGGTTCTGCCATCGATCTCTTTACGGATGACTGATGGACGGCTGACCAGCACCTCAAAACCCTCGCGACGCATGGTCTCAACCAGCACCGCAACCTGCATAGCCCCCCGGGCACTCACCTTAAATTCAGTGGAATCCTCACCATCTATAACCTTGATCGACACATTGGTACGGGCCTCACGAAATAATCTTTCCCGAATCTCACGGGAAGTCACCCGGTCCCCATCCCGACCGGCCAAGGGCCCATCATTGACTGAGAAAGACATCATTACCGTAGGTGGGTCAATCTGGACGAAAGGAAGGGCTTCCCCATCCGGAGTGCCCGATAAAGTTTCCCCAATATCCACTTCCTCAAAACCGGAAACACCCACAATGTTGCCTGCCACTCCTTCGGTAAGATCTTGGGTGGCTAGTGCACTGTATTCAAAAACCTTGGTCACTTTGGCTCGGGGAGATACACCGTTTTCGCCTAGTCTCCAGACTGGATTACCAGCCTTCACAGAACCAGAAAGTACTTTTCCCACTGCGATCCGTCCGACATAGTCCGACCAGTCCACATTGCTGACCAACATCCGAAAGTTGGGATCATCCTCAATCACTGGTGGTGGCACCCGGTCAACTATCGCTTGAAATAAGGGCAACATATCCGAGCTCTCATCCTCCAGGTTTGCCTTGGCAAACCCCTCTTTGGCACTGCCAAAAAGAAAAGGAGCGTTAAATTGTTCATCCGATGCTTCCAACTCCAAAAAGAGCTCCAGCACCAAGTCCTGCATTTTTGCCGGCTGAGCGTTGGGGCGGTCGATCTTGTTTATGAAAACCACAGGCAACAACCCAGCAGCAAGGGCTTTCTGTAAAACGAAACGGGTTTGTGCCTGCGGACCATCATGGGAGTCCACCACCAGCATCACACCGTCCACCATTTTCATTACCCGCTCTACTTCGCCCCCAAAATCTGCATGACCAGGGGTGTCCACAACATTGATCAAATAATCCTGCCAACGGACAGAAGTATTTTTCGCCTTGATCGTGATTCCACGCTCCCGCTCCTGGTCCATCGAGTCCATTGCCCGTTCATCAATCGCCTGGTTTTCTCGAAAGACACCCGATTGCCTAAGCAGTTGGTCGACTAGGGTGGTTTTACCATGATCGACATGTGCGATGATCGCGAGGTTACGGATATTGGAAGAAAGTGTCGCTGCGGAATTCATGCAAGCGAGCAGAAGTATCGATTTATGGTCTCATTGGCAAGGTCAGCTTAGCACTAAAATCAAAATATTTCCTCTGCGATCTTTGCCCACCCTTGGGCAATCTACTGGATGTTGATAATCCCAAGCAGGGTGACCGAAACTAGGGCAGCAAAAATTCCAAAAAAAATGCTCTTCCACCACATCCGGGATTCATGACTGCTATAATTATTAAAATTTAAATTTTTCATATTTTTAAGAAGTTTTTTGGAAGACTCTTTTTGCATGGTGCGTGCCAATTCATAGCCATGACTGGCTAATGATAAAACTTTCATAACTTTTTCATCGAAAACCATTATCAATGAAAATAATTCATTCTAAAAATGAATAGAATGAGGAGTCGGATTCACCCTTTCGGGTTGTCGTTTATCTCAACCTTGCTTCTGATAATTTGCGATGCACTTCCTTGAAGAAATTACTGTAATCGCAACTGTTAGCGTTCTCGTCACCTTAATATTAGGCAGACTCAAACTTCCCGTGGTGGCAGGCTTGGTTTTATCGGGTGCCCTGGTTGGTCCCAAGGCACTTTCTTTGGCCCATGATCCCGAAGCGATCGAGGTAATTGCAGAGGTTGGGGTTATTTTTCTGCTTTTCAC
>JAYOTQ010000075.1:0-5663 GCA_038150505.1 Opitutales bacterium
TGGGGATAACTTCCTTTTGACGTTCAGAAAATGCCTTCCACTCTTGGTTTATGGATCGTTACCTGTAGCTATGGATGAGGAATTTTTACATCTCTTTGAAGAGTCTCCTGCATTGCGCCTCATGCGTGGAAGGCTCGGTTCTTTTGTCGCTGGTTTTTTCTTCAAAACTTTTAAAAAATGGGGGGTTACGGAAGCCTCCGAAGAAGAGCTTGCTGCAACCCTTGCCGAGCATATTGAACAGATTCGGGAACTAGAGGACGCAGAAGCCCCCAAGCGTAGTCCCCAGGAGTACTTGGATGAATGGTGTGATGAAAATCACCGATACCTGACTAAGACCTATCACGAGGAGCGTGAGGAATTTGTATTTAGGCTTACTCGTCATTCCGAAAAGGCACTGAGTTGGCTTAATGATCTTTTGGCAATGCAGCACCGAGGTTATGCCACTACAGAATCACGATTCAATCGGATTCTCAAAGAGATGCAGGAACTGAATAACGGGGTGAACTCCGACCCTGAAGCCCGCATCCAGGAACTGGTTCGAAAAAGAGAAGACATTGATGAGGAAATCCGGCGAATTCAGGAAACGGGTGAGGCTCCCATATTTGGGGAAGATGTAATCCGCGATCAAGTTTATGACCTTTCCGACTTAGTGGATCATTTCCTTGCTGATTTCAGGGCCATTGAAGAGTTTTTCCGTGATCATGCACGGGAAATTTCTAATCTTTATGCTCAAGGCAAAGCATCGAAAGGTGACATCGTTGAACATGTATTGGATGCTGACGAGGCCTTGCGCTCCTGCGATCAGGGGAAAAGCTATTTTGGGTTTCGTGGAATGATGACGAATCCGGCTTTGGCCCGTCAATTTCGTAACCTCGCCGAGCAAACCTCTGACATTGCCCGGCGACGTGGGCTCGATCCTCAAAAAGTTTTCGCCAATTTAGGAGACCGTCTATTTGGTGAAGCCAGTTCTGCTCATGGTGCTTATGGAAGAATTAGCAGAAAGCTTCGTCAAGTGGTTGGTGACCATGCTGGAGGAAGCGGAAGACAAATTAGAGAAACACTGGCCGATATTCGATCCCATGCGTATCGTCTTCGTGAAACGCCTTTGGATGACTGGGAGTTTGATATAGAGATACGCCCCCAGTTTTTTACTCTCATGGAGGCTGAGTTTTGGGAACCCAAAGCGATTGAAACCTTTGCCGAGATCAAGCCTGCTCCCGCGAATGATTCTGATTGGATGAACGAAATTCTTGGGTCAGTTGGCGAGCCTTTAGATCTTAAAAAATACCGCATGCGAGTTTCCGAGACGCTTGAAGATGTGGAGCAGATAACTTTATCAGAAATGGTGGATCGGTACCCACTTGAGAGAGGTGTTGTGGAAATCGTTTGCTACCGAGTGATTGCAGGGGAGGACCCCAAGCATGAAATTCTTCAAGATCAACTGATTCAAATAAATTTAAATCGGCCGGCTCAACCCAGGTATGTTGAGGTACAACAATTAATTTTTCAAAGAAATCGTTTATGAACGCATCTATTACTCATCGTCATGTCATTGTCCGTCTTTTGAACGGCCCCATTTACCAGGAAGATTTAGATCTATGGAGCAGGCTGGGGGCGGAATGGGAAAAAATAAAAGGACATTTTAATGAAATGGGTATGGATGTCGCCCGAGATGACTCTGCTGGGTACGCTTATGTTCGTCAACAAGACGAAGATTCAACCGAAGAAGAAAATTGGGATGAACATGCCTCCGCTCCTTTGCCTCGCGTCCTTCGTCGTACAAGGTTGTCTTACCATCAAACGATTTTCATGGTTTTATTACGGGAAGAGCTCATGCGTTTTGAGCAGAACCAGGAAGAAGGGGACCACTTGTATCGTTCCAGCTTAGACCTCATTGAGCTTATGTCCCCTTATTACCCTGAGCTTCATGATGAAAAGAAAGTTCACCGACAAATATCGGGCTTGATCAATAAATTTGAGGAGTGGGGAATTATTAAAAAAGTGCGCGATAAAGATGAAGGTCTTTACCGTGTGGAACGGATCATCAAAGCAAAGCTGCCTCCTGAAAAATTAACTGAAGTAAAAAACCAAATCAAGAGAAGAGCTCCTGAATTAGAAGAAGAAATGGAGGAAGAAGATGCTTGAATCACAACTTGAATTAGAATTTGCACCCGATAAATCAACTGCTGGCTATCGTCTGCATGAGTTGTCCCTTTTAAACTGGGGAACCTTTCACGAGAAGGTTTATACCATCCGCCCGGATGGAAGAACTTCCATGATTACTGGTCGGAATGGCTCAGGTAAGTCTACCTTGGTGGATGCACTGCTCACCCTTTTGGTTCCTAACCGAGTTCGAAATTACAATGTTGCATCCAGCCAGGCGGGAAGCCGCGAGCGAAACGAACGAGATTATGTATTGGGGGCTTATTCCGAAATTCACGATTCCACAACCGGGCAAGGCCGTAAGGAAACGCTTCGAAAGGCCGGGGAGACCTACACGGTTTTATTGGCCCATTTTTTCAATGAAGCTTATCAGTCAGAAGTAACGATTGCTCAGGTGCTTTGGTGTTTGCCTTCTGGGAAAGTGGACAAAGTTTACTTGGTTGAAAAAAGAAAACTTACCATTGAAGAAGACTTCAATCAATTGGGGGACTCCGACAACCTAAGAAGGATTCTTAAGGATAGGGGATACAATATTTTTGATTCTTTTACGGCCTATCACAAGAAGTTTGAATCCATGCTTTTCTTGGATGCAGACCTGGGCACACGTTCCCCCATGTCTATTTTTAACCAAGCGGTATGTATCAAGGATGTTAAAGATTTAACTCAATTTATACGTGAACATATGCTCGATGATGGAGGGGCGAAGGAAAAATTACTCGCCTTGCAGGAGAGATTTGACGACCTTCGCAGCACACACCGGCGTATTGAAACTGCCTCGTATCAGCTCGAGCAACTTGATGAAATTAAATCGGTTCATGATCAATTTCTTGATGCCATGAATAAACGATCCAATGCGGATGATATTCGTTTAGCCATTGAACCTTTCTATGCCCAGGCAGAGCTTGAACGGCGCACCGAGTGGGTTGATGAACTAAAGCACCAGGAGGAAGCGGAGCGGGCCCGGTTAAAAACTGCAAGAGGCGAGGTTGATCGTTACCGGGAAAAATTGAACCACCTGGAACGAGCACTTTCAGATAGTGATGAAAATCGCAGGCTTGAACAGGTAGGTGCGGAGATTGACCGTTTGCGTGATAAAAGAGAGGTAGTGAGTAAGCGTTCCGCCAATTTTGAGCGCCACCTGAGTGCATGGGAAAAAGGTTCTTTTGTGAAACAAGAAGATGACTTCCTTACTCTTCGCAGAGAACTGGATTCTCAATTACCCAGAATGGAGGGTAAAATCGCTGAACTGGATGAAAAAATCGTCGAAGTATCCTACCTCCTTAAAAAAGCAAATGAACGGGTGGAAACCCTCGAGGATGAGAGAAATTATTTACTCGAAGGTAATACCAATGTACCACTTGATTTAGCTCGATTGCGATCATCTCTCGCGTCAGCACTGGATCGAGATCTAGCTGAACTACCCTTCATTGCTGAGCTTGTTCAGGTTGTTCCTGATGAATTTAAATGGACTGGTCCAATCGAGCGAGCGATGCGTTCCTTTGCCCTGTCTATCGTGGTTCCTTCCAAATTAGTTTCCCAGGCGGAAGCCTTTCTCGAGGAGAGCCATTTGGGAGAAAGAGTGGCAATCATTACGCCAAGTACTGGGCACTCTAAAGTAAAAGCGGATGATGAATCATTGCTTGCAAAATTGGTGGTTCGTCCGGAAGTGGAAAAGTCTAGGCAATTATGGTTGAGGTGGGAAATAGACCAAAGATTTCCCCACCTCTGTTTTGATCAAAGAGGAAAAGAATTCGAACAGGCTAAGAATGCTCTTACTTTGGACGGATTGATTAAGACCAATGGGTCGTTGAGAGAGAAAGATGACACTTTTTTCCTGGGCGACGCTTCCTCCTGGGTGCTTGGTTGGGACCTCAGCCCTAAACAAAAATCCTTAGATGAAGCATTGGCAAAGTGGAGAGAAGAGGCAGATAATGCGGGTCGTTCTATTCGTGAGTCTGAGTTTGAGAGACAAACCCTCCGTGCAAAATTAAGAGCGGGCGTTCAATTACAAGCCTGTGCCAATGAGTTTTCAGATATTGATGTGCTTGGTCTTTCCACTCGCATTGCCGACTTAGAAGAAGAGGAGCGGGTGATTGTTGGTGGTTCTGATGTATTAAAAAAGCTCAAAGATGAGCACGATAAACTGGTCGAAAAATTAGACCAAATGCAGACCGCCCGAGATCAAATTCTACAAAGAATTGGGGGAGTTGAGGCCCGCTCGGAAAGAAATGACAGCAGAATGGAGGCAATTCGTAACTTACTTGAAAAATGCAAGGAGGACCGAATATCCAAACAGACCACGGAGAATGAAGAGGATGCCAGAGAGGAAGCGGATGAAGCTTTGCAATCTCTTTACGATCAAATTGAACAAGAATTTGGAGTTCCTCCCGAATCGCCTGATGATATTGAAGAGGCGGCCCGTGAAGCGACCCACAAACTAGAAGCCAAGATTCATAAATTAGAGGGTGCTCTTGATAAGTTTAGGGATAAAAATGTGGCGGCAATGCAACGCTTTATTGCAGATGGGCGAAACCAAGCGTTTAGGGATGAATTAGTGATGGATCTTGAAGAAGGTTACTCTGATCAGACCTACCAAATATTTGAGCAAGTACGCCGTCAAATTGAGGAGGAAGACCTTGCGAAAAATCATATGCGTTTTGAAGAACTTCTGCGTGTGCAGGTGCCCGAAGAAGTTTCTGGATTCAGTGAGGCATTGGAATCTCACAGGGATCGTATCCGCAAACGTGTAACTGAGCTCAATGAACACTTGTCCCGTGTTACTTTTGACCGTAAGGAGCAGACCTTTATTCAGTTAATGATTGAAGATGCAGGAGACGATGGAGTTCGCAGGTTCAAGAAACTCAGGCGTCATGCCTTGGAAGGGGACCTTGAATCAGATGACGATGACGAGCGCCGCCGTGAGCGCTACCATCGAGTAGAGCAGTTTCTTGGAGAACTTGAGCAGGATACTGGATGGACGGATCGCGTTATTGATGTTCGTAACTGGTTTAAATTCCGAGCGGATGAATTTTACAAGGAAGAGGGCAACCTCCGACAAAGCTACAGCGGAGCGGCTGGCAAATCAGGTGGTGAGAAAAACCGGCTTGCCTCAACTATTCTAGCAACAGCCATTGCTTATCAGTATGGGATTGATGTTGGGGGCAAGCAGACCGAGACCTTCCGTTTAGTGGCAGTGGATGAAATGTTTAGTAAAACAGATGATGAGTTTTCCCAATACCTGCTTGATCTGTTCAAAGAGTTTCACCTTCAGTTGTTAATCGTTCAACCCCTCGATGCGAAGATCCATGTGGTGCAAAGATATGTCGAGCGCTACCATGTGGTCGAGCGTAGGGAAGGGGAGTCCTTTGTTGGAGACCTGAGCGTGCATGAATACATAAACCAAGGTAAAGAAGGGACAGATGAAACCACCGAGGGTGAGTCTGTTGTCGAATCTACTGACTCCTGATTCTGATTTATTTTGATTGCTGAAAGATGACTTC
>JAYOTQ010000076.1:0-5477 GCA_038150505.1 Opitutales bacterium
TCATTGGACTGGTTGAATAATTTCCTTTGGTTCCCCCATTGTCGGAGATAAACCACAGAATGGTATTCTCAGCCAACCCGAGCTCGTTCAGTTCTCGGCGGATTCGGCCCACTCCCTCATCCACTGGTAAGACAAAATGCTTGATCAGCCAGTTGTCATCCCTTGGATTATTAGAATATTCAGTAGGTGTTTCTCCGGCAGGAATCTTTCCTTTTTGAGGACCCCGCTGAATGAGCGAAGCCCTAGCCTGATGAGGGCTGTGGGGTGTACCATGGGCGGCGTAGATAAAAAAAGGTCTATCCTTATTCCGTCGAATAAATTCAAGAGTATGATCAGTGATTAAATCGGTATGATATCCTGGCTCATCTTCAACCTTATTGTTTTGCCACCAGTCTTTTACCAGCACCCGGTCGTAGTGGGAATGGGCATCTATATTTCCGCTAATAAAGCCATTAAACTGATCGAATCCATGGCGGGTGGGATTAAACTCTGGCTTGTATCCAAGATGCCACTTTCCAAAGATCGCCGTGTTGTAACCCGCCGATTTAAGAGCCTCAGCCAAGGTCCACTCCTGGTCGGGCAATCCCCGGTTATGGTCGATATGGGAACGGTCCGCATTGATGACGACATGGCAACCAGAACGGTACTGGTAACGACCCGTCATCAAGGCAGCACGGGTGGGTGAACATACAGTCCCGTTGGAATGAAAGTCGGTCAACCGGAGACCCTCGCTGGCCAGTCGGTCAATTTCCGGAGTTTCAAAGTATTGATTATCGTAACAACTTAAACCACCCCACCCCATATCATCGACTAGAATGATTATGATGTTGGGCGGTGCGGATGGTCTTGCATCTGCATGCCCTGTAAAAAGACCTGCAGAAAAAAAGAATAAACTCAGAAAGAATGTCCGGGTTTCTTTGATGTGCATGGGAAAGAGATTCCTTCGTTACAGGTCTTCCATCGGCCCTCTGACAATTGCATAATAGCAACCCAGTTCTCCCTGAGGAATGGTAAAGTAAGGGGAGAGTTGGTGTTTACCCTCTGTAAGTTCAATCTGGAAAGTGATACTTTCTGAACTGTCATCAACCGGGGTGGTCTCGAGATCTTTTCCATTTAATCGCATGGTTGCAGAGGTCGCATCAATGCCCAATCCTGGGCGTGCACGAAAGGCTTGGTCCGCCCCAGGCACATCTGCCCCGGGAAGCAACACCTCATTGATTTTCTTTCCTGACTCTGCCGGCCAGCGCCTGACTTCGACCTCATACACTCCTCCACGCAGAGCCTTGATTGCCCAGTGCCCCTTATGCTTGATGTTCTTTTTACGTGGGTGCACCGGTTGCTTGTGCCGGTTTTGTGCCTGGTTCCAGGGAGGATACTCCTTTTGGATCCAGTCATGACTGGTCAGGGAAACAACCGGGTGCTTTTCATGCCCAACATAAAGTTCTGTGGTACGGGCAAATGTGGGTTCCAATTCCGCCCACCACGCTTCGTAAAAAGCACGCATTTTCGCGACCCGCTCAGGGTACTCCCCGGCCAAATCCTTTTGCTGCCCGGGGTCGGTATCCATTTGATAAAGTTCCTTGCCATTGACCAGGCGCCAGCCCTGGCTCATCACTGCAGACTGTTTCCATTTCAGAGGATCGCGCAGTCGCTGAGAATCGGTCACCAGCATACGGTCTGGCCAGTCTTCATCCTCCTTTCCCTGAAGCAAAGGCTTAATCGACACCCCGTCAAACTGGTAGTCATCAGGCATGGGTGCTCCCACCAAATCAAGCAAAGTCGGAGCAATATCGACTGCATGGCAAAGAGTACCAACCGAGCGTTTTCCTGCCATCCCTCCCTTGGGCCAGTGCAGCATAAAGGGCACCCGGTGCCCACCATCGTACTCGCTCCCTTTTTGCCCACGCATACCAGCATTGTAAATCTCCCGCCCCCGGGCGGTGCCATTATCTGTGGTAAAAATGAAGATGGTGTTGCGGTAAATTCCAAGGTCTTTGAGCAGGTCCCTCGTCTTTCCCACATTTTCGTCTATATTGGTAATCATTCCATAAAACGCCTGAATGGTGGGGCTTTGGTCTTCATAGAGGTTCATGTACTTTTCCGGGCAGTGAAAAGGCCCATGCGGTGCGTTGGTGGAGATGTAAGCCAGGAAAGGCTTTCCACTGTTTGCCGACTCGGTGATAAACCGGTTGGCCTGTTCAAAAAACACATCAGTACAAAATCCTTTGGCATCCACAATTTTACCATTGTGAAAGTAACCGCCATCAAAGTAGGAATTATCCCATACATCGGGAGTCTGCCCTACTCCACCACCCCCGTGCCGGTAGACTTCCTCAAACCCACGATCCTCTGGTCGGTAAGGGAAATTATCCCCCAGGTGCCACTTGCCAAACATTCCGGTTCGATACCCAGCATCCTGAAAAAATTGACCCAATGTGCCTTCATCTTCCCGCAACATCGAACGCCCCATGATGGTGTGCCATGCACCCGTGCGGTTTGTCCAGTGACCGGACATCAGGGAGGCTCTGGTTGGGGAACAGGTCGGGGCGACATGGTAATCCGTCAGGCAAACAGATTCATTTGCCAGCGTGTCCAGCATGGGAGTTTGGATGATCGGATTCCCCGTGCTTCCCAAATCTCCGTAGCCTTGGTCATCCGTTATAACAATGACCACATTGGGACGGCTGGAAGTCCTTACAGGTTTGCCCTTGCTCTCACCCTTGAGAGCGACTGGACCGGCTGGTTCCTTGGTCTCCGTTTTGTGCTCTGGCACACTGCCATTACACCCACTTAAAAAAATCGAGATCGCGCCCACAACGCCCGGATTGATCCATCTCCATGCATATTTTTTTAATTTACCCATGCACAAATTCTTAAATCCTCTGTGCCAACTTGACCATCCATAAAGTAATCCAGGGACTTTAAAGTTTGTCCAAAATATGGGCTTACACTTGCTCAAATAGGCTACACTAGTAGTATAGTTTCCTGTTATGTTTCATTCTCTTCACCTTGTTTTGCTTGCTGTGCTCTTACTGTGTGGGTGCGGTTCTGATCGTTCTTCCTCGGATCACGGAAGCACCCATGTCCACCAACCCTTGCGTGGGGGCATTCTTATGGAACTGGGAAAACATGGCTCAGGATACAATTTAGAAATCCTGCAAAATCCTGCCGGCAAGCTGGAAATTTATATTCTCGATGCCCATGCCGAAAACTATGTACGCATCGCACAACCTCAGATCGAGCTCTCCATTAACGGCTCCAACGATGTCCTTACCCTCCATGCCATTGGCGATTCTGCCACCGGAGAAACGGTAGGAAACACCGCTCTTTTTCGGTCCGATACCAATATTTCCAAGAACATCCCTCTTGTGGGCACCCTCCGTTCTCTCCAAATCGGAAGTAAGACCTACACCGACCAACCCCTTAAATTTTCGGGCAACCCCAAAGATTAATTCTCATGAGTATTGAGCAAAAACGTGACCAACTAATCGAGGAGCTTATGCCTTTTGAAGACCCACTCGAACGGTTTGCCTATGTGATCGACCGGGCCAAAGACGCACCCGGACTGGAAGAGGATTACAAACTGGATACCTTCCTGATCAAAGGATGCATATCCCAGCTTTGGATACTCCCCAAGTTTGAAAACGGGAACTGTTTTTTTCAGGCAGACTCAGATGCCTCCATTACCAAGGGTACGGCCACCCTCCTCTGCGAGCTTTACAGTGGAGAAAAGCCAGAAGAAATCATCCGTTTGGAACCAGACTTTCTCTCTGAAGTTGGCATCACCCAACACTTATCTCCCAATCGTAGAAATGGTCTCACCGGGGTAAGGGAAAAAATTAAAACCTATGCCCAGCACTGCCTGGACATGAACCAATAATTTCAGGGAATTTTTTTGATGGCTGCCCAAGGCATAAGTTCGGCTGGGGTAGCTTCCACATGCACAAGTACCTTTGCCTGTTGGTGTTTTAACTTTATCCGGTTCAAAAAATCCAAGCTCACTGCGGTTTGAGCAGCGGGGTTTTTCAGTTGTTTTCGTAAGATTTGTAACTGGGCCATTCCTAAAGATGCTTGCCCAACACTCCATAGGGACTGGGCAGATTGGATATCGCTACAGCTTATGGTTAGATCGAGATGTGCCCGACCGCCTGAAAGTTTTGCTGTGCCTGAAATTTCTTGTACTTGATAAATAGCCTCCCCAAGGGTAGTTGCAAGCGGACCGAGCGGGCCGCTGGGATCAGTTAAATTGTTGGTTTCCATTTGCTTGAGCAGTTCACCATCCAAGGGCACTGAAAAGGAGGCAAAGGTATCGCTCTTCGTATTTAAGGATGCTGCATCGGCCTCTTTATCGTGTTCAAAAAAACCAAGCACACTCTCTCTTGCACCCAGTGCAAATGTGGTTGTGCCATTTTGCGACTGCATGCCCAGTGTAATTTTTATTTCATCCCCGACCCTTTGTTGAATTGCTTCACTCATCGCACTCGCAGGGATGGAAAAGAGAGTGGCTCCACCCACCTTTTCTGAATGCTCCATTCCGGTGTAATGTTTCTTTTTTACCCGGGGGGTTTTACTCATTTCATCAATTTTACCGGGATCAATCCTGGTATCCCTGCGAAAGCGTTCAATATCGGATGCGCTGAATGCGGGCCCGGATGCCCACCGGTCAAATTTCTCAAAAAAAGTGTCTGGGGATAGATCTCCCTTTGTTCTGAGAATGAAAGCCAATGAAGAATTGTTTAAAGCTTGGTAATTTCCTGAAGTGGAAACAGGAAAACCAATCACAGTTTCCAGAAAATTCCCCACCACCAAAGACACCTCGCTCGTATCCTTGATTTCTACGCCCATCTCTTTTTGCAAATCCACCAGATGGCGGTCATTCATTACCATGGTGTAACCAAAGCCAAGCAAACTGTAGGTATTGAGGACCTCCTCAAAGTATGGACTTCCCAAAACCTGATCTGGTTTTAGGGAAAAAACCGCCGCTTTATCATCGGGTTTCCAACTGGCAATAGCCGATGCCGCAAAAAAACACGCAAAGAGCCTGACGGTTAATTTCGTCATATCAGAGCCTAGATATCAAAATTGGAACGGATCGCATCAATGGACTGGTTTAATTTCTCGATGCATACACGCCGGCCGTCATAAGCGTGCTGGCCATCCTCCGGACAGCCATGGGGCGATACCCAGCCCATTCCCTTTTGCTCGTGCAAGTGGTGCACCTGCTCGAGCCAGGTTCGGGTCTGTTCCAAGTTGGCAAGCAACCGGTTCCCATCCTTGGCATCTTCCAAGGGGCGGGCGTAGGGGACACGTTGGCCAGGTTGCCCGTCTTCGCCGGGGTACTCCTCCCACTCAATTTCTGCAGTCTGGCAGGTCTCCCAATAACGTAGGCGGGAAAAATCAATCCAGTCCTCGGTCAGGGCCTGGGCCATCGCCTCAATTTCGGGCAGAGCAATCTCCGCAAAGGTCTCATCTTCCTG
>JAYOTQ010000077.1:0-5293 GCA_038150505.1 Opitutales bacterium
CTGGTGGAGGAAGCCGCTGAAGTGTTGGAGGCGATCGATACGGAAAATACAGAATTGCTAAGGGAAGAACTGGGCGATCTTTTGTTGCAGGTGGTTTTTCATGCGCAGATAGAGGAGGAGGCTGGACGCTTTGACCTCGAGGATGTGGCCCGGGAAATTTCCGAAAAATTAATTCGCCGGCACCCCCATGTTTTTGGAGATCCAAGGGACAAGGAGGAAGATGCAGATGCCGTGATTGACCGGTGGGAAAAAATCAAAGCCGAGGAAAAAAAAGCCAAGGGTGTAGACGAAAGTAAAACATTGTTTAAAGAGTTACCTCCCCAGTTGCCTTCTACTCTCTATGCCCATGATGTCTACAAGCAGGCAGGAAAGCTCGGGTTGATCAAAAAAGGAGACTGGAAGGCAGAGGAAGTTGCCAGTTCGGCTCATAATTTGACCGAGTGCGAAGCTGGTCGGATTCTTTTTCAATGGGTGGCTGCTTGTCGTGACAGTGGGATCGACCCGGAATCGGCTCTTCGAAAGTTTGCATCTTCTCAGGTTTCAAAATTTGAGCAGCAAAACAACCACTCTTCTATATAAATTGGAAACGGTTCGGTCAGAAATAATCGAATTTCAGCACTCGTCCAACCTTCACAAAATAACCTGTGAGCTAAGGAAAAGTGCCCGGTCCCGCAGGATTAATTTGAAGTTGAAACGACCCGACTTTGCCTTGCTCACTTTTCCGAAAAGGATGAGCTGGCGGGTTGCTGAAAAGTTTTTGCACGACCAGCAAGGGTGGCTGCAAAGAAAAAGCCTGGAATTTCCCCAGCCGATTTCCTTAGCCCAATATTTTAGCGATGGTGGGAGGATGTGTCTAAGCGAAGGATTAGGGGAGAGGGCGGTTGTAGTTGTGGAATCTCCTCAAACCGATCGTCCATGGATTCGTCTGGAAAAGGAAAAGGTGGCCATACAGGTAGCTGTAGGGGAGGAAAAGGAAAGAATGATCAAGGAGGCCTGCCGAAAATTGGCCTGCCAGTTCCTTCCAGGCTGGGTGCAGTGGGCGGAGGAGAAAACCGCTTTGCACTCAAGTAGGGTTCGGATAGGGGACCAGTCCACCCGCTGGGGTTCCTGTTCCCATCGCGGAACAATTTCGCTGAATTGGAGGATCATTTTACTTCCGCAGGATTTGGGAAACTATGTAATTTTTCATGAACTTGCCCACTTGGCAGAGATGAACCACTCCTCAAAGTTTTGGGCAAAGCTTGAGCAATTTGTTCCTCATGCAAAAGAAGTAGACCGAAAACTGACCCAGTGCGGAAAGAAGATATTTACGCTGGGGAGAACGGACTAGTTTTATTGGGATTCCGGACCCAGTTCCCAACCGGAACGTCCCCCCATTGTCCGTAAATAAAGCAGACCTTCACTTCCTTCCTCCCCCACATCCACTGGGGTAATACGGTCTGGGCCATAGCGTTGGTTAAGGTCGAGGCCGAAGGCCAGCATTTTGCGAACCAAAGATTTTTTCCCAGAAAAAGCGGCACCATGGAGTAGGGAGTATCCGTCTTTTGCCTCCACTTTAGGGTCGGCAGAATTTTTTAGAAGGTAGTCCACCATATCTTCACGACCAGCGACGGTGGCGACCAGCAGGGGGGTGGCTCCAAAGGTATCCTGTTCATTGATTGAATGACCGTCCGTAAGCAAAGAGTCAATGGATTGGAAGTCGCCAGTGCCTGCAGCCAGATGAAGGGGGTGGGAAACTTTGACCCCCACTTCTTTCAATAAATTTACCAGTTCAATATTTCCGCTGGCTCCCGCCAAATCCATGAGGTTGGACCCATAGGCATCCACGGCGTGGGGGTCCGCTGATAAAGCGAGCAAAGTTTCAACTGTTTGAAGCTGCCCGCGAAGGGTGGCGGTCATAAGGGGGGTTTCCAGTTCGTCAGTGCGGGCATCCACTTCGGCCCCGTCTTCGAGAAGAAGTTCCACTACATCCTGGTTTTTCCCCCAGGCTGCACTGTGCAGCGGTGTGGAAAGATGATTCCCTCGGGTATTGGGATCTCCCCCATGCCGGAGTAGGTAGTCGACTATGTAGGCATTGCCTTTGTAGGCTGCATAATGAAGGGGAGAGTGACCAAACCTGTCATTTGCATTAATCAGTGCACCCAGGGTGACTGCTTCCACCACTTCGTTTAAGTCATCTTGAGCGATCGCGAGGAATAGCCGGGCATTGATTTGGTCGATCCACTCCTGAGCCGTTCGTTCTGCAAAAAGTTCCCAACCCTGTTTGTTTGCCTGGGTAAGCTTTAGGTCACCATGTATGGTTCCGGTATTATCGAGACGGACGGCAACATTTTCAAACTCGTCCAGCCAACTGATCTGTTTGAGTTGATCGAAGTTTAAATCGTTGTCCTCTCGTAATGATTTTGCGGTGGCGATAGGGTTGAAATCCAAGGCGAAGTTATGGTTATTTAGAAGTTTTCGGCGATTAAATGAAAGGGCTTGGATTGGTTTTTTTAGTTTAATTTCCCGGTGATACTCGGGAGTGGAAAGCCAAAGAGACTCATCGGATTGGTGCATTTTCAATTGGTGAGCCTGAAGAATGGAATTGAGACCCATGCCCGCATTCATCCCTGCGATAAGTTCACGCAGGGCGAGAGGGTGGGAAACTTTTGAACCTATGGCCCAGGTGGAATGGGTTTGTTTGATACTTTGCCCGTTGGGTAAAAGAATGAGCTTTTTTTGGGAATGTCCACCAGCGATCGCGAAATCTCCACTTGGGAATTGAAGTAACTCTCTGGCGGTAAGATCAAATCCAGGCAGGTCGGTATCTGCACCTAATTTGTTGGCGGATAAAAAACGGAGCACGGTATCAACCCCATTGCTGAGAAAGTTTTGAAACTCTTGCTGGGGTATACTTAGCCTCGCAACAATGGGGGCATCACCTGGCAATTGGTCAATCATTTCCAGTGGCTTGGGTTTGCCTGGGTTTGGGCTTTGTGAATCTGAGTAATTTTTAACACGGATGTGCAGGTTTCCCGGTTGGGAGTTAAGGAACAGCCCAAAGGAGTCTTGTAAAAAAGGATCAAACAGAGGCAGAATTGCTTGGACCAAGGGGTTGTCTTCCCATGTTTCTACCAGCCTTCCGCTGCCGGTGCCCTCAATGTAAAGAGCGATATCGGATGATGATACTTGGGAGGCGTGCTTGGAGAGAGCCGAAGGTACGGCTTCGCTTTTTGTGCCACGGGAGAGAAAAGAAAGGAAGGATTTTACCTCATTTTCGGGCGGAGGTCCAGCGGGTGAACTTTCCAAAGGAAGAGAACCAAGCAAAAAGCAGAAGCTCCCCTGCCTCCCAATAGTAAAAGGCTGGGTGGCCCGTTGAAAAATTTTCGGGTTGGCCTTGGATGGGCGAAGTCCGAGGAAATGAGCGAGTTTGGATAATGTTTGGTCTGCCTGATTGGGTGAGCTTGCTTTGGCAATAGCTCCAAACTGTGGATGAGGGTGTTCTCCATCGGAGAGCCGAACAAAAAACTGAACCGGCTGTGCCCAATCAATCCCGCTTTTCTCAGAACCAGAAAGCCATTGTTGTAGAGGAGAGCCCCCCCCATCAAACCTTTCCAGCAAAGGTTTCCATTTAGCGTTTGTTAAAACTCCCGACTTGGAGAGAAGCTGCCTGGTTTCCAGGCTCAGTACTAGGATGGAATCTGTGGGTACACCTTCTAATGTGGACGGTACTGGGCTATTTCGGGCAGAAAGTAAGCCCACAAATAAGCAAAGAGTACAATTTACCAGGCAAAGACGGAATGTGTGAGAAATCTCCATATAATCAACTACTTAAGCTATTCAGCGACATATAATGGTCAAATTATCTTTCCAATCTATCTACTCCTTTCTTATGCTTAGATATTATAAGTTATGTTTACCGGAATTGTAGAGGGTGTTGGCATTGTTAAAGGTCTTCAGGAGAAGGAGGATTCCTGGTTGCTGGAACTGGACCTGCCCTTTGCCAGCAGCGATGGTCTTGAGGCGGGAGCCAGTCTCGCTGTGAATGGATGCTGCCTGACCATGAGAGAGGATGGTTCCGCGGAAGGATCCTTTGATCTGTTGGAGGAAACCTTAAAACGAACCAATTTAGGCCGACTTCATCCGGGAGACCAAGTGAACCTCGAACGGTCCTTACCAGCCGATGGGAGATTGGGCGGTCATTTTGTAACCGGGCATGTGGATGGTATGGGGATCATTGAAATTTTTGAAGAAAGGGGAAAAAATCTCTTTTTACAGGTTCAGGTGGAAGAGCAAAACGCGAAATATCTTGTCGATAAAGGCTGCATTGCCGTGGATGGGTGTTCGCTCACTGTTTGCGAGGTAACTGACCATTCCTTTGCCGTGTGGTTAATTCCCCACACCCTCGATAAAACCAACCTTAAAGGGCGGGAAGCGGGTGATTCATTGAACTTGGAGTTCGATTTGCTCGCAAAGTATGTGGAGCGAATTCAGGCTAAGGGATGAGTGATTCCATCTCCATTGATCCCGCAGAAGCTGTGCTTGCGGTACTTGGTGAACTCAAGAGGCAAAGAACGGAAGGGCTGCGCCATCTTTATCTGGAGGATTCAACGATCGAGGGTCTAGAGTTGCTTCTGGGGAAGGAAGAAAAGGAAACAATGGCTCCGGACGATCCTTTACCTCCAAAAAGTCAAAGCAGTACAGAAAACCAGAAAATAGAAACTGCACCGCTCGAAACCTCGCAAGCTCCTCAACCAAGCACCGAGGTGCCTCATGTAAAACCAAGCCCCCTTCCAACCAACCCAAAGTTTTTACACCCCCCAGCAATTTCTTTACCCCAAGGATCGAAGGAGGAGCAATGGAAGTGGTTAAAAAAACGGGTGCTTGAATGTGAGGTCTGCAACGCAGAACTCAATGAAGGGGCCCAGGTTGTGTTTGGGGAGGGTAGCCTGGAAGCGGATCTATTTCTTTGCGGAGAAGCTCCGGGTGCGGAAGAGGAAAGGGCGGGGGAACCTTTTGTGGGACCGGCCGGTGATTTGCTCAATCGAATTATTTCGGCGATGGGGCTTTCGAGGGGCTCTGTATACATCGGAAATGTGGTTAATTTCCGGCCTCGGCACCAAAACTCCTATGGCAACCGCCCACCGACAGTGGAGGAAATTAATTTTTGTCTGCCTTTCCTCAAGGCACAACTGGATATTGTTCAACCCAAAGTGATTGTTGCCTTAGGGAAGACGGCAACGGACGGCTTGCTTGGCGCGGACCCCAAACGCAGGCTTGGGCAGATGCGTGGAAACTGGCACCAATATGACGG
>JAYOTQ010000078.1:0-5216 GCA_038150505.1 Opitutales bacterium
GCAAATAAAGGCTCTTGGGGATACTGTTTTTCGATTTTTTTGAAGAAGCCTGTGGGCATACGAAAGGCTCCCACGCTTACTGAGTGTACTGAATCATGAGAAAGGTCTTTAAAAATCTGCTTGAAGAGCCTTTGGTATCTTTTCTCAAAGTCCTCACAATCAATTAAGGGATCGATACGTAATCCAATCTTCCAGCCTAGCTTAGCAAGCTGAGTCATTGCCTTGATTCGGGAGCCAACCGTTGGCACGCCATGTTCCAGTTGGGTGCTTATTTCCTCGGGGGTTAAACTAAAGGCTACCACTGCTCGTTCTAGAGGGGGCACTTTTTGCAAGGATTGGATGGCTACGCTTTTTGTTCGCAATTCAATCCATGCATTGGGGAGTTTCCGAAAAAATGGTAAAAAATCTGCAGCAAAACCAGTAACTGATTCAAGGGCCAAGCTATCACAGTCATAACCAGAAAAAAACCAGGATTCCTCATGGAGGGCGTGCACGGTTTTAACAATTTCTTGCTTAAAATCATCGAAGTTCACAAAAAGCAGGTAATGAGCGGATGGGTACATTCCCTGCAAAAAGCAATAACGGCAGTCATAAAGACAGTTCAGCAGGTGGGAGAAATAAAAATTATGTTTCCCGCCCACTCCATAACTTTGAGGGATTGGATGGGTGAGTTTTCCCCTTTGTTGTGCAAGAATCAAGGCGGGGTTCTTTTTTTGCAGACGAAAGCTCTGGTTGGATGGGTTAAACACCTCTTTGTAGTGTCCACATGAAATAACGGAGGCTTTGGGGAATCGAGAAAGAATCTCTTTTGTTTTCGGGAAGTGCTCGGCTCCCTTCTCCATGTAGATAGTATCAATCATTTAAGCTTTTGATGTGGAACAAGAAGGGCTTTCAATTGAGCGATCGAATCTTTGGCGTTGGCTGCATTTTTAACCAACTCCTTGATTTGCTGCATTTCTATTCCAAGGGTTTTAGCATGGCGAAGAAGGTCCTTCAATTGGTGGGTTCTAGTAACCGAGAATGAATGAAGTGAAAGAATATCCTTACGAAAATTCTCAAGGTGAGGGTCGGGTAGAAGATCCTTCGCAGTGGCATCCATTTGCCTGACGATTTCATCGATTTTGCCCATTTGAGCGGCGATCATCCTGGAGGCTTTCTTCGGTTGGACTTGTTCGACGGGGCTCGCTGGGTTGTCGGAAACAATTTTTATTACCTGTATTAGTTCACGAGTGGACCAGGTATTGGCTGCCTGGTAAAAGGCATGGGCTTCCATGTCATATCCCTCGCCTTGTTCATATTGAGTTACTGGATGAGTGGATGTGTGTAGGGTGGAGATGGATAAGGAGTGACCATAAACCTGTGGTGGGTAGTAGGCCTCTTTGTTTGCATCATCCGTAATTTTACTTGCAAGAAAAGCATCGCCCAACTCAAGGCTGCCATGTCCGGCAATCCCAAGGTTGATCCATCCCAAGTCCCGCTTTCCTAGATACTCTGCCAAATGATGTGTTGCGGAGGCTGCTTTGTCTCTTCCCATTCCAGAAAGGGTCAGTGCATGTTGGTCCTTTTGAAAAACCAAAGCGTTGGACACATTTCTTTTCTCAAGCTGATAAAATTCAATAATGGGCTGAGCCTCTGCGGGGAATGCGACCACGAAATTCATTTTGTAAGAATCCTGCTTTGGTTGTGCTCGATCACCAAGGAACCATATGTCTGGGCCAATTGACGGTACCTGGATGCATCCTTTAACTTATTTCGTTTTTCTGATCCATGGGCGAGAATCATGCATTTTTCTACAAGCACACTCCTTGCTTCTGCATCTTGTTTTTGGGTCAAATGCGGAGATTCAAGGAGATTCTGTAATGCCTTGACCCGAAAACGATCCATCCCCCAAGTAGTGGTGGATAACTGATCTGGATGCCCACCGTGCTTGGTTACCAGTTTTTCCTCGACCAGTCCGCACTCGAATTGCAAAAGCAACCGTAACCAAAATTCATAATCCTCGCATACTGGCAAATTTTCATTGAACCATCCCACTTTTTGAAAGACTGAACGATGGAGAAGCACAGATGACGGGCATATTAAGCAATGCTTGAGACTGCGGTTCCACAGGTCATGCGTGCTCTTGTCTAAATAATTTGGCGGGATGACCTCGTTTCCCTTGCGAATCCATCTTTCACCGGTTTGCACGGCAAATATACCTTTATTGTTTTGCAGGTATTCGGACTGCTTTTTTAATTTTTCAGGTGCCCATTCATCGTCTGAATCGAGGAGGGCGATCCATTCCCCCCTTGCTTCAGTTATGCCAAGGTTTCTGGCAGCAGAGACTCCTCGGTTACATCCCTGTCTTAAGATTCTAACCTTCGTCTGGAGACTTGGATTTAGAGTGTCCAGAGGAGGGCTTGATCCATCATCCACAACAATGATTTCCAATGGGGGGAGGGATTGGCAGTGGACCGAATCCACTGCCCGTTGTACTAGTTCAGGGCGGTTGTATACCGGAATGACGACAGAAATGCTTGAGGTCATCCAAAAGGTTGGTGTGGGCCCATCCCTGGAAGAAGGGGGGCAAAGAAAGTATTAAAAAACCTTGATGGCAATTTCAGTGCCTTCAAAACCGTCCGCACTGATAACTAGTTTTCCTTCTCCTGGCTTTCCTCCTTGGATTGGGATGTTCACTGTCATATCGCCACCAGAAATGATGGCCTCGGGCATGATCACTGAATCAGGAATATTGGTTTTCACATCAATTGCCAAGCCGCCATCGGGTGCTTCATAATCGATTTTAAAAAGCAAGGTGGCGGTATCGCCGCTTTGAATTTCGAGGGAATTGGGGCTGACACTGAGACGGCTTTCATCGATGCGGAAATTTCCGATATCCAGGGCACCATGGGCTCCACCAGAAAGCTTTACCGGGTAATCCAAGCCCGATGGTAGGGCAGGTACTACGAAACGTAATTCGTTTTCAGAAAGGTAGCGGGTGGTCGCATCCTGCTCGCCCACTTTGATCACATCATACTTGGTTAACCCGCGTCCTTGCACTGCAATCTCAGCCCCAACTGGGCCACGATAGGATGCAAGGTTCCCAACATAGCGGTTTTCGAGCCGAAAAGTCTGCAGTTCACTGGTGACACGACGATCTGCAACATTTCCATTGTCCAGGACGCTGGCGTAGTTTGCTTCGAAGTAATAAGTTGCCTCATCAAATCCGGAGGGAAGTTTATAATCGCAACTCCAAAGTTCCGGATTGAGATCGTCTTGCACCATGACCAACTTCTCTCCACCAACAACTGCAAATACCTCAACCGTATCGATCTTGATGCCACGGTCCTGAATTTCCAGTTCTGTTTGCAGCGTATAGATACCGGAGGGGTTTTGGCTCACATTTTTGGATGTCAGATTGATGAAGTTCGGCTGGCGGCACCCAGAGATGAACCACATGCTTAGTGACAAGGAGCAGAAAACGAGTAATTTAGAGATGAATTTCATGGTCGTATGAATCAAGCAGATGAAGAATTGAATACCTTGGTGTTAAACAAGGAATTGGGCGGGCGCAAGTATCTAGCGCTCGGATTGTATGTCCATGTTCCCTTTTGTTCCACCACCTGCGATTTTTGCGCCTTCTACCAGGAAAAACCAAGCAAAAAAGGGATGGATGCATATTTTACTGGTTTAAGGGATGAAATTTCCAGGTTTTCGCCAGACCGCCCACCCTCCACCATCTTCTTTGGCGGGGGGACCCCCGGACTTCTTCAGCCCGACCAACTTGATCTGCTTTGTGGCCTGATTAATAATTTGGAACTAGAGTGTGGTGCTGAGTGGTCGATCGAACTGGCACCTTCAGAAGTGAGCCCAGAGAAGCTCAAGGTATTACGAAATCACGGGGTCAATCGAATATCCATGGGAGTGCAGACCTTTGATCCTAAATTTATGGACGCCCTGGGTCGCAAGCATCCTGTTGAAAAAACCATTTCTGCTTATTCCATGATTCGGGATGCTGGCTTTTCCTCAATAAACCTCGATCTGCTCTTTGGTGCACCTGGGCAAAGCTTGGAGGACTGGGAGTCGGACCTCGCCCGGGCGGTCGAGCTGCAACCCGATCATCTGTCCACTTACTGCCTAACTTTTGAGGAAGATACCGCCATGTATGTTCGCCTTTCAGAAGGGCAGGTGAGGATTGACCCCGAAAAAGAGGCGGAGTTTTACGAATTTGCCTGGGACTACCTACCTGCCCATGGCTATGATCAGTACGAAATATCCAACTACGCCAAGCCGGGTCATGCTTGCCTGCACAACCTCAACACTTGGGGGATGAATGAATGGATTGGGTACGGTCCCTCTGCCTGTTCCCAGTATCATGGCATCCGCAGAAAGAATATTGCCAACCTGGAAGAATGGGCAATCGGATTACAGACAGGTAACCAACCGAAATATATGGAAGCGGAAAAGTTAAGCTCACTTGGTTTCGCCCGTGATGCTGTTCTTTTTGGACTACGAATGAACCAGGGCATAAACCTTCCCCACATTGCCACTCAGTTTAAACTAAACCAAAGTGTTTTTACTGAATACACTCCTTTTTTGGAGAGGCTTTGCGAGGAGGGGTTGGCTAAAAATGAGGAGCCGGGTGCTTACCGCCTCACAAAACAGGGTCGCATCCTGTGCGATGCTATCGCCTGCGATCTGCCGGAACTAACCGCGAACTAAACCAAGGCATCCCTGAGCAGTTCACTTGCTTCCCGAAGGCCGCCATCCCGGGCACGGACTTTCCAAAGCTTGTTGAACTCGCTCTCGATTTCTTCGCGGTTAGCAATGGCAAATTCTTTTCCTTTCTCGTAAGCAATTCCCCGTTCCAAAGCTACACGGGTCATTCTCAGTCCTAACCTTAATTCCTCAGTGCTGTGCCGCACCCAAAGGTCGCTGCTTGAGGAAGAGATTCTTCCTTCCACATGGTTTAGATATTCGAGCCCCTGGTTGAGTTTTTCCATGTTTGCATGCTCCTTGAAAAACTCCCTAAACCGCTCTTCATGAAATCCAAAAAGAAGCGTCCAATGCAAACTGGAGTTTGGAATGTAACTGTCCATCACCTGATCTAGTTTACCTACATTCAGGAGAGCTTTTCCAATCTGTGCATCGGGGGATTGATAGACCCAGCAGTCTATGGCCCGACCGAGTGTGTCCTCGTCGACTTGTTTTCCGTTCCAGCTCAACTGGGCCGCGTG
>JAYOTQ010000079.1:0-5181 GCA_038150505.1 Opitutales bacterium
TATGGAATAAAAGGTGCGATCTGGTACCAGGGTGAAACTAACGCGGGTCGTGGATATGCCTACCGGGAAACATTCCCCCTGATGATTCAGTCCTGGAGGCAAGCCTGGGGTCAGGGAGACTTTCCCTTTTACTGGGTGCAGTTGGCAGACTTCAATAAGGAGTCCACTGAGCCGAGTGATTCCGATTGGGCGGAACTTCGAGAATCCCAAACCCTCACCCTTGATAAGCTCAAGAATTTAGGCGAGGCAGTTATCATCGACGCAGGAGAGGGAAGAGATATTCACCCTCGAAATAAGCAAATCGTCGCCAAACGCCTCCTTCGTCATGCCCTTGCCAAGGATTACGGTCACCCCGTGCCGCACCAAAGCCCACGCTACAAGTCGATGGAGATCAAGGGTGACAAGATCTTGCTTAGCTTCGAATCTGTAGATGGATCTCTGTATTCCTTCGACACTCGGACACCCACCGGATTTTCCATCTGCGGTGAAGATCAAAAGTTCGTTTGGGCCGAGGCCAAAATCGTTGGCAAAGACAAGGTGGAGGTTTGGGCGCAATCAGTGCCCTCCCCTGTAGCTGTTCGATATGCCTGGGCAGACAACCCTTCTTGCAACCTCTACGACAAAATTGGTGCGGTCACCTTGCCTGTCACTCCTTTCAGAACCGATAATTTCTCCCTTACCACTATTGGAAAGTAAAATTTTGAAAACGCTTCGTATCTTCTCTACCTTTCTTTTTTCCTGTGCCTTTTTAAAAGGGTCACCCGACCTTCTTCAAAAAATAGAGCAACTAGGCTCCCTCACCGATGCCCCTCAGGTGCACTCGGCCAAAGGTTCTAAAAGTTCTGACAACCCACGGGCGATTTTCTTCGATGCCCTGCCCTGGAAGGGAAAAAGTACCCGTAGCTACGGCTGGCTAGGAATGCCAAAGTCCACCGGTTCCAAGGTGCCAGCGGTGGTACTGGTGCATGGTGGCGGAGGCTCCGCCTTCAAGGAATGGGTGGTGCGTTGGAACGAGCAAGGGTTTGCTGCCATCAGCATCGCGGTGGAGGGGCAGACCGACCAGAAGGTGGACAACGATGAGGGCAAAAAGATATGGCAGAGGCACCCATGGGCAGGTCCTCAACGGGTTGGAATTTTTGGCGATTCAGACCAAGCCTTGGCTGACCAGTGGATGTACCACGCCGTTTCCCAAACGATTCTGGCTCATTCGCTCCTTCGCTCTCTACCCGAGGTCGATTCCTCCAAAGTCGGTCTAATGGGAGTATCCTGGGGAGGAATTATCACTTCCATTGTCATGGGAATCGACTCAAGGTTCTCTTTCGCCATCCCGGTGTATGGATGCGGATATTTGAACGAGGCGGACAACCACTACAAGGGTGCCCTGGCAAGCAACCCGGTCTATCTTAATGGATGGGAGGCAGGACAACGGCTGGACCGTGCTAAGATGCCCGCACTCTGGTTTTCCTGGCCTGGCGATAAACACTTTCCTATGGAAATCCTGAAAAAGTCTTATCTGCAACAGGCTGGGCCTAATTTAGTTTCGCTTGTACCGGAAATGGGGCACGGGCATCGTCCGGCTTGGACCAGACCAGAGAGCTATGCTTTTGCCCGAGAAATTGTGACCACCGGAAAGCTTTGGTGCGAACGATTAAGCTCGGGCGTTATCGGGAAGCAGGCTTATGCCCGCTTCAGTTCCGATCGCCCGCTCAAAGAGGCCACCCTTGTTCACTCCACTGAAAAGGGAGTTACCGGGAAACGAAAATGGATCCAGACACCAATCCGCTTGGTCAAGCAGGGCACCATTTGGCGGGCAGATTGGCCCTTACCCGCCGGAACGACAGGGTGGTTTATTAATGTGGAAGCGGATGGGCTGATTGCTAGTTCTGATTACCACGAAAGGGAAAGCCCCTAGCTAGCCCTCTGCATCCGGAATCCTGCAAGGAAGAAGGGCACCATCCTTCATTCCATGAATGACCTTCTTGTCTGCCGGGCAAAAAGTCGCCAGTGCTCCATTCAGCGATAGTTTTTTACCACACACAAAGTAATATGGAGAAAGTCGCAACCTGCCCATCATCGGCTCGATTTCCCCCAACTCAGAAAAGACCGGGTGCCGCATGACCACCGGCTTTTTAAAGTCCTGAAGTATGAAAACTGGAGATGGGTATGCTTGGAGGGCTTCCCCTAAAGCAGTGGACCATTCTTCCCCGGAAACATCCTCCCCCACAACCACACTTCTCGCCCCCCATGCAGTCTCATGAAAACCGCTGGCTTTAATCACCAAAGGTCTTTCTTTTTTGGATGCAGCACCAAGGTCCATCCAATTCCCCAGAGGAAAACCGTCTATCTTCGGCCCATCCAAAAATGCTCCCGGAGGCACCGGTGCAGGGTCCAGCACCCATGTCTTGGGCACCGTTTTACAAAGAAGTTCAAACTCTCCCTGATCCAGGTTTTCTTCCCAGTATCTTTGCAACCTCGAATGATGCAACAGGGCCAGAGATAGTTTTTCCTCCAAAAAGGGTCGCATTCCGGGAGTGACCACCAGGTTTCCTGCCTCCACCGATTGTGCGAAATGAGGCATTTGTGAAACCTCCTGATCAAAAAGTTCCCAAAACCGGTATACCACATCGATGCACACACCGTTGAGGAAGGCCTGGTTGTTGGAAAAGACCACTTCGTTTGGGTTGCCCACTTGCACCTCAAGACCATGCTTGCTTAGCTCCTCGGCCAGCCAACTCATTTCTGGCAAATATGTGGCAGACTCATCACTCACCAAAATCGCAAATTGAGCACTCCTGCCCTTTTCGCCCGCCTGCGCAACCAGCATATCTGCAAATGCTCCCGCCATATCAGGAGCATGTTGTTTGAGGTAGAGCCTCCCGAGGTGGTCAGTCAGCCCAATCCCTCCCGGTACGGAATCCCATTCAGTCAAAGCAAATCCGTCCGGTGTAGGCAATAAATCAGGACGCAGAACCGAGGGTAACACACCCTGCATTCTGGGAGAACGGGAATGCTGGACCAACCAGTCTGGCTTCCCACGATCAAGATACTCGGCCACCCATGGCACAGACAGATCGTGGTTGCGAAGAATTTTCTGGTTCCTGGCAGATTTTAAATACAACCTATCCAGTGCCTTAAAAAAGGACAGACCTGCATTTCCCAGATCTTCCAAAAAACAAAAGGCCTCATGGGGTAATGACCAGGCATTGGGCGACCACTTCCAGGTTTTCCCCGCAAACAGCGAGTCTTTGGAAGTTTTCTCGATCTCATTCCAGCTCAAACTGGAAACGGAACCGTTCCCATCAGTCGTCAATTTGAATTTCCTTATTTCGCTGACGGGGACACCCCGCACGCAACCATCCATTCACGAACCGGTCCAGATCACCATCCATCACCGCTTGTACACCAGAGGTCTCCACCCCAGTGCGTAGGTCCTTCACCATTTGGTAAGGCTGAAATACATAACTGCGTATCTGGTTTCCCCAGCCCATCTCTCCCTTATCCCCATAAAACTTTTCCATCTCTGCCCGTTTTTCGTCCTGTTGTTTTTCGTAAAGTCTCGATTTCAGGGCCTTCATTGCCGTTTGCTTATTTTTCAGTTGCGAACGTTCATTCTGGCACTGCACCACAATATTGGAAGGCAGGTGGGTGATACGAACCGCAGAATCAGTTTTATTTACATGCTGGCCACCCTTTCCGCTCGACCGGTAAGTATCAATTCGTAAATCATCATCCGGGATTTCCATATCCACATCATCCTCCTCCATTTCCGCGATCACATCGACTGAACAAAAAGAGGTATGGCGGCGCTTATTGGAATCAAAGGGACTGATCCTGACCAACCGGTGGACCCCACGCTCCGCTTTGGAGTAACCATACGCATTGGTGCCATCAATGCGCATAGTGCAACGGCTAATGCCTGCTTCTTCCCCGGGTTGTATATCCTGAATTTCCACATTAAACCCGCGACGCTCTGCCCACCGAACATACATTCGCATGAGCATATCTGCCCAGTCGCAGGACTCCGTACCGCCCGCACCTGCATGAATGCTAAGCAAAGCAGGGCGTACATCCATCGGTTCACTAAGAAAGCTTTCCACCTCCAGGTCTTCGATTTTTTCGACCAAGCGGTTCAAATCTTTGGTAAACTCCTCGGATAATGCGGTGTCGGATTCATCTTCATCGCAAAGCTCAGCCAAGGCTTCCACATCTCCCACCTGGTTTTTAAAACTTTCTATCTTTTCAACTATTTGCTTCAGCCGGTTGGATTCAGAACTTACCCGCTTGGCTTCCGATTGATCATCCCAGAAGGTGGGGCTGGACATCTGCTCCTCCATTTCCGAAATCTGGGTCTTTTTCTCATCACATTTTAAAAATGACCAAAGATGCTCGGTCCGCTTGAGGAGGGTTTGTAGTTCAGCCTTTTGTTCCGGGGTAATCATATAAAAATTTTAGACGGTAAAATCAGCACCCTCAGGAACATCCAAGTGCAAGCCACACTCACGGCCATGCCCTCCATGACGGGCATCTTCTGGATTGTCCACTTCAGTTAATTTTTTGGTGGTATGCCAGTCTCCGACGGAGTCATACCCCATTCCCTCCAATGGATGGTACGGAAGGTTGTTTTTGGGCAAATATTGATAGGTCATTCGGTCATCCCAGTCTAAAATAGGGTAAAGTTTAATGACTCCGTTTTGACGCTCGAGAAAGTTGAGCCCTTTGCGGTTGGATGCCTGTGTGCGACGCAAGCCGGCCATCCATACTTTGGCACCCGTTTCCTTCAAGGCACGATCCATGGGCTCTTTTTTATTCAGCCAATTATACTTACTCATCCCCTCTTTTCCCTGTTCCCAGAGCTTTCCAAATGAAGCTTCCTGAAAAGCAGGAGATAGTTTGGCTGAATAAACTTTTGGTTGAAACTGGAGCTCTTTCTGTAAATTCAAGGCGTACTCATAAGTACCCGGAAAAAGATAACCCGTATCAATAAAAATGATGGGAATCTCCTTACTTACCCCACAAACCAAGTGAATCATCACAGCGCTTTGCAGGCCAAAACTGGTCGATGCGATTAATTCAGAACCTAGTTGATCAAATGCCCACTGAATACGATCCGATGCATCCAATTTGGATAATTCCTCATTGGCATCGTCTAAGTTTTCTAAATCAATATTCATTCAAGCAAGC
>JAYOTQ010000080.1:0-5170 GCA_038150505.1 Opitutales bacterium
AACAGGAAGGGAACCGTCAGACCCTGCGCTCTTTTTACGCCCGGGATTATTTTGCTGGAAAACGATTCAGTCCTGAACTTTTCGATTCGGTGGAGTCGAGCTCGCAGGAAATCCTTCCGGAAAATTTTCTCTACACCAAACGGATGTTCGATGGCGTGCTTCGTGGCCAGTCCAAACTATTTATCAAGCAACCAGGCAAATACCGCTTTAATGTGGGCGGGGGCGGAAGAACTTCGATCTTAGTAAATGGGGAGGAGATGCACTACACCAACGATCAGGAAAAAAAGAACACCCACTTTAACAAAGACTTTTACCTCGAAAAAGGGGTGCATGACCTCGAAGTTTTGCACGAGGAACCCACCGGACATTCGATGAAGTTCTACGCCCGCCTGCAACGGATCGAGGGTGGCACCTGGATGCTCACCGGTAAAAGCCTCGAAGGGAACACCCCTAAGATTGTCCGCCCCGGAACGGAAGCAAAAGTCGTTCGGAAATGGATTGCCGGGTTACCCCCACGTACCCTTCTCGTCCTTCTGCCCAACAAAGTGATGGTCGCATATGACAGTGCCAGCGGGCAGGTTCTTAAAGCCTGGAAGTCGGCACTGGTTAACCAGACTCCTTCGCTCGACAGCCGAAGTCAGAAAGAATCTGTTGCCAAGGGACAGGAAATCCCCAATTCCACCCAAACCGTTTTGCAGGGCCAGGAATTTAGCCTCAAATCCTATGAGTCTGCAGGTGATTCCCTCTTCATTTCCACCCTTGTGGATGGTGTGCCAAAACAGGTTAAAGTTTCTCCCGATGGTACAGACTCCTTTTCTGTATCTGTGCAGTAACTTGCTTAACCAAATAGATTTATGAAAGTTTTTACCTTATCCACTCTTTTCTTGGCCCTGAGCTTTGCATCTGCCCAAATCCCCGACGGGTACAAGGTGGTAACCGTCCCCCTGCCCCGCGGTGCTGTTAGTGTGCTCGGCCTGTGCCACAAACCCGATGGCACCCTCGCCATCGCCACCTGGGAGGGCGAGGTATGGGAAAGGAAGGGCGAAGTATGGACCAAGTTTGCCGAGGATTTAATGGAACCCAATGGCATTCTTTGGGATGACCAGGAACAGGCTTACTATATCGGACAAAAACCGGAACTTACCCGACTGGTCGACTCCAACCAGGATGGTGTCTGCGACCGCTACGAAACCGTGACCGATGAGTTTGGTATCTCCGGAGAGTACCACGAATACCACTTTGGCCCGGTAGCGGACTCTCTCGGTCGAAAATACGCATCGCTCAACCTCGGTGCACGGGGAGAATTCACGGTGACAGACGGGAAACCCCAGGGGATCGGCGGAGGCAATATGTCCTACAACGCACCCTGGCGCGGATGGGTCTACCGTTCCGACCGCGATGGCCACTTCCAGCCGCTCGCTTCCGGATTTCGTTCCCCCTGCGGCATTGGGGTGAGCCCGGAGGATGAGCTCTTCATTACCGACAATCAGGGAGACTGGGTGGCCGACTGCCCGCTTTACCATGTGCGCGAAGGAAATTTTTATGGACACCCCGCCTCCCTCCCTGCCCGGGCGGATTACACCAAGGAAAAAGTGCTCTCCCAAACCGCCTCCGACTTTGATCAAATACGAACTAAGCCCGCAGTTTGGCTCGTTCGGGAAGTGATTGCCAATTCCCCGGGCAGCCCAGTTTGGGATACCACCGAAGGAAAATTTGGCCCCTTTGCCGGGCAGATGTTCATAGGCGATCAGCGCCAATCCAATTACTTCCGCACAGGGGTGGAAAAAGTAAACGGGGAGTACCAGGGATGGTGCGTCGACTTTTTGCGTGGTTTGGAGAGCGGACCAGTCAAAATGTCTTTCGACCCGCAGGGACGCCTCTGGTCCGCCCAAGTTGGGCGCGGTTGGTTCAGTAAGGGGGGCAAGCGCACCGCGATTCAATATGCCGAATGGGATGGCCAGACCATTCCCTTTGCCCTGCATTCCGCCAGCCTAACCCAGACCGGCTTTGCCGTTACCTTCACCGAACGAATTGGGAAAAAGATTCCTCCCACCGTTCGCTCCTGGGGCTACCATTATTACAGCACCTATGGATCTCCACCCGTCGACGAACAGGATCTTAATGTGAGCAATTATCAACTCTCTACAGACCGCAAGACGGTGACCTTTGATGTTCCCCTTCAAACCGACCGGGTCTACGCCATCCACTTTCCTGCCCAGTTAAACACCGAAGCCGAGCCTCTCGATTTTGACACCATTTACTACACCCTCAACCAACTACGCCCGGCAAAAGAGCCGAAGCCCGGTCGCAATGTAGGCTGGTCCTTAGTCGGATCCAGTTGGTCACGCAACGACAAGGCACGGCCTCTACCCCCCGTGGTCGATCCCCTTCCCGAAACTCAATGCACAGTTACCCGCCCAGCCAACGCTCGGGTACTCAACGAATCTGAGTGGTCCAACCCAAACTGGAAATTCGATAAGCAAGGAATCATGCCCCGTGGGCAGGGGCACAACCCAACCAAGCAGGCATTTGGGGATGCCCGCATCCATCTCGAGTTCTGCTTTGATCCTGCTACCGAAGCGGAGTACGAAGGGAAGAGCCAGCTCTATGGAAACTCCGGTGTATTTTTAATGTCTGCCTATGAATTGCAGGTGGTAAACAGTTTTCAAAACGCCACCTTTGCCGACGGATTTTGTGGTGCGGTCTATGGGCAGCACCCACCACAGGTCAATGCCAGTCGGGCACCCGGCCAATGGCAATCGTATGATATTCTCTACAAAGCTCCTAGGTTTAAAGAGGATGGCTCTTTGCTTGAACCTATGCGGCTCACAGCCCATCACAATGGTCACCTAATTCACAACGATGCCTGGATCTATGGCGAAGTCGGCGGGCCCTACAAAGCACATGGTAAACGACCCCTCATGATTCAGGACCACAAGGGAACCGGAGTTTCCTTCCGCAATCTATGGATCGTTCCAGAGGTCGAATACGAGGTCGAACTCTATGCCTTTAAGCGTCTGTTCAAGTCCGAATTAAACTAACAGAACAGGGGTAGGTTCTTAGCCTGCCATTCAAGACTCATCTATTTGGTCTTCCCTCCTCGGTTTATGACTTGATCATTGCACCGGCAAGGTGCTTGGGTATGGTGAATCTTTTGTATTCTTTTAGCTTAACCTATGACTACTATTGCTTACACCCTCACTGACGAAGCCCCTGCTCTCGCCACCCGCTCCCTTCTGCCTATCCTCGAGGCGTTTACCTCTTCCGCCGGTATACGCTATGACCTGAAAGATATTTCCCTTGCTGGTCGCATTCTTGCCCATTTCCCAAATTACCTCAGTCCTGAGCAACAGGTAGGAGACGCCCTCTCCGAACTGGGCGAACTAGCCAAGCAACCCGAGGCAAACATTGTCAAACTGCCCAACATCAGTGCATCGATTCCACAACTTATTGATGCGATCAAAGAGTTACAGTCCAAGGGTTTTCCAATACCTGACTTTCCTACCGATCCTCAGTCCGATCAAGAAAAAGACATTCGTGCCACCTATGCCAAGGTGCTCGGCTCGGCAGTCAACCCCGTACTTCGTGAGGGAAATTCAGACCGGCGGGTAGCCAAACCAGTGAAGGAATACGCCCAGAAAAACCCGCACTCCATGGGTGCCTGGTCAGCCAGTTCCAAATCCCATGTCGCCCACATGGCGGATGGCGATTTTTATGGCAGCGAAAAATCCCTCCTCCTTTCCCAGCCTACCACAGTATCGATTGAACTGCTCTGCAAAGATGGGCAGACAACCTTGCTCAAAGAAGGGCTCGCCCTGGAGGAAGGGGAAGTGATCGATGCCTCGGTGATGAGCCAAAAAGCCCTGAGCCAGTTTCTTTCTGAGCAACTCGATGCAGCTGTATCTGAGGATGTGCTTTTCTCCCTGCACATGAAAGCAACAATGATGAAGGTATCCGACCCCATCATATTTGGCCATTGTGTAAATGCCTACCTGGGTGACCTGTTGCCCAAACATGGCGAAACCCTCAAATCTGCGGGGTTTAACCCCAACAATGGATTAAGTTCTTTTTATTCCGCACTCGATTCCCTTTCTGCGGATCAAAAATCCGCCATCGAAGCGGACCTCGCCACGATTGTGGCTAAGCGCCCACCGCTTGCCATGGTCAATTCCGATAAAGGAATTACCAACCTCCATGTGCCCAGCGATGTGATCATCGATGCATCCATGCCCGCGATGATCCGTACATCCGGACAAATGTGGGGGCCGGACGGACAGCCCAAAGACACCAAAGCGGTGATCCCCGACCGCAACTATGCCGGTGTCTACCAGGCAACGATCGATTTTTGTAAGCAACATGGTGCCTTTGATGTGCCCACCATGGGCAGCGTAGCCAATGTCGGACTGATGGCAAAAAAGGCGGAGGAGTATGGTTCCCACGACAAAACTTTTGAAATCCCTGCAGACGGCACCGTGCGTGTGGTTGGGCCCACCGGCAGTGTACTGATCGAACACGAGGTGGAAACGGGCGATGTCTGGCGCATGTGCCAGACCAAAAAGGTATCAATTATTGACTGGGTAAAACTCGCGGTTAACCGGGCACGCCTGAGCAACACTCCCGTAATTTTCTGGCTGGATAAAAACCGTCCGCACGATGCCAATTTGATTCGCTATGTCGAGGCCAAGCTTACCACTCTCGATACCGAAGGGCTGGATATCCAAATCCTCGCCCCTGTGGAGGCAACCATCCACACCTGCAAACGCAGTAAAAACGGGCTGGATACCATTTCTGCAACCGGCAATGTGCTGCGCGATTATTTGACTGATCTCTTCCCCATACTCGAGCTTGGCACAAGTGCCAAGATGCTTTCCATTGTTCCCCTCCTTGCCGGGGGAGGATTATTTGAAACCGGGGCGGGTGGATCGGCCCCCAAGCATGTTCAGCAATTTATCGAGGAAGCCCACTTGCGCTGGGACTCACTTGGTGAATTTCTTGCCATTGCTGTATCCCTTGAGGATTTAGCCAATAAAACTGGTAATACCCAGGCACAGGTACTGGCAGATGGACTCAATACCGCCATCGGAATATTTTTGGATGAAAACAAATCACCCTCCCGGAAGGTGAACGAACTGGACAATCGAGGCAGCCATTTCTACCTCTCTCTCTTTTG
>JAYOTQ010000081.1:0-5162 GCA_038150505.1 Opitutales bacterium
CCGCAGCACTTCTTGTATTTTTTCCCACTTCCGCAAGGACAAGGGTCATTCCTGCCCACCTTGGGTTCTTCCCGGACAACGGGAGCAGCTACTGCAGGTGCCGAAGATTCAATCCCCTGAGGTGCCGGAGATGAGGGTGCAGAAAAACGATCAAATCCAGCTGCCCCACCAGTGTCTGGACCGGTAGATTTGGCAGATTTACTCAAAGTGTTAAGCATATTTTCAAAAGCAGCTATATTGGTAGCGGCACGGAACATTCCAGAACATACTTCCGACCGCATCGATCCCATCATTTCATCAAAGGCACGAAAGGCTTCACTCTTGTACTCACTGAGGGGATCTTTCTGTCCATAACCACGCAGTCCGACACTGCGGCGTAATTCATCCATCTCGGTAAGGTGGTCCTGCCAGTGCACATCCACTGCATTGACCACAACATAACGCTCGAGGCTTTGGATCTGCTCTGGGTTCTCCAGCTTTCTCTTGCCTTCGTAAGCCTGGTTAATTTTTTCGAGAATTAAGTTTTGGGTTTCTTCTTCGCCAAGCCCGACAAATTCTTCAGCGGCCAAGTTAAGAGGGAAAGTTACATTGAGCCAAGATGCCACCATCGATTCAAACTCGGGCATCTCCGAAAGTTTGGAGGCTTTAAATTCTGTCTCTGGTATGCTTGCCAGTCGTTCGCTGACTTCTTCTTCCACCAGTTCCAGCAGGATCTTGCCTGGTTCATCATCAAGAAGAACATCATTGCGAATGGAATAAACAATTTCACGTTGCCGGTTTAAAACATCATCGTATTGAAGCAATCGTTTACGGATGGAATAATTTTGCTGCTCCACCTTTTTCTGGGCGTTCTGAATAGACCAGTCCAAGGTGCCATGCTCAAGCATCTCATCATCTCCAAACGATTTCTCAAGCATCTTGGAAAGTGCCCCCTGGTTGGCAAACAAACGCATCAAATCATCTTCCAGGGAGACATAGAAACGGGATGACCCAGGATCTCCTTGGCGGGCACAACGCCCACGCAACTGACGGTCAATCCGGCGGGACTCGTGTCTCTCTGTGCCGAGAACCAAAAGTCCACCCAGGTCCTTTACTCCTTCACCCAGTTTGATGTCTGTTCCCCGACCAGCCATATTGGTGGCGATGGTAACCGCCCCTTGCTGACCAGCCTGAGCCACGATTTCCGCCTCTTTCTCGTGAAATTTTGCATTCAGCACGGTGTGCCTGATATTGGCACGCTTGAGCATTCGGCTGAAGACCTCTGAAGATTCTACGGATGCTGTACCGATCAAAACGGGCTGACCTCGCTTGTGTGCCTCGGTTAAATCCTCCAATACCTGGTTGTATTTCTGACGCCTTCCTTTGAACATCAAATCGTTCAGGTCTTTGCGGATACATTCCCTGTGTGTTGGAATCACCATCACCCCGAGACGGTAAATATCATGAAATTCTCCTGCTTCGGTCTCCGCGGTACCAGTCATGCCTGCCAACTTGTCATACATCCGAAAATAGTTCTGGATGGTGATGGTGGCATAGGTCTTGGTTTCCTTCTCAATTTGTACACCTTCCTTTGATTCAACAGCCTGGTGCAACCCATTGCTCCACCTACGTCCGGGCATAAGGCGTCCGGTGTTTTCATCAACAATCATTACCTTGCCACCCTGGACTACATACTCCTTGTCTTTTTCATACAGGGCATAAGCACGTAAGAGTTGGGATATGGTGTGAATGCGCTCACTTTTTACCTGAAATTCTATCTCCGCCTGTTCGCGCTCTTTGCGCTTTTCCTCATCGCTGAGCGTCTTTTTGCGGTCAATTTCCACATAAGTGGTAGCGAGGTCAGGAATGACAAAGCCTTCGGGATCACTCGGGCTGATCAATCCGCGCCCAAGTTCAGTCAAGTCAGCTTGCTGGTTTTTTTCGTCGATTACATAGTGCAGTTCCTCTTTAAGATTGTGGGCCCTCTCCTTGTTGTAATCGGAATTCATTTCCAGATCGAACTTCTCAAAGCGCTTACGGATCTGGGCATCTTCCATCATCCGCATAAATTGACGGTGCGTAGGCAAACCCCGTTTTACCTGAAAAAGTTTGGCGGTGGCTTCATCCAACGCATCCTCATCTGATTCATCGGAGGTGAAGATCCGTTTCGCATCCTCAGCCAAGCGGTTGCACTGCCTTACCTGTGCGTCCACTAACTTGGTGACCAACGGTTTCATCTCATTGAAAGGCAATGGATGATCCTCCCTCATCGGCCCTGAAATAATTAAGGGCGTACGGGCTTCATCAATCAGGATAGAATCCGCTTCGTCGATGATGCAAAAGAAATGATCTTTTTGCACCTGGTCATCCTTGCTCGTTGCCATGCCATTGTCGCGCAAATAATCAAAACCAAATTCCGAAGCGGTCCCATAAGTGATATTTTTTTCGTACATCACCCGGCGCTCCGAAGCAGGCATGCTATTTTGTATACAACCTACGGTAAGCCCAAGAAATTGGAAAAGGGCTCCCATCCAATGGGAATCCCGACGAGCCAAATAATCGTTCACTGTGACCAGTTGACAGTTTTTGCCCGACAAAGCATTGAGGTAAAGCGGACAGGTGGAGACCAAGGTTTTACCCTCGCCCGTAGCCATTTCAGCAATGTGCCTTTCGTGCAAAGCCATCCCACCGATCAATTGCACATCATAGTGCACCATTTGCCACTCTAGAGGCTGCTCACATACCTCAATCGTTTGGCCACACAATCGGCGTGCCCCATTTTTGACCACCGCAAAGGCTTCGGGCAGGAGATCATCCAAAGAGGTGCCCCCCTGGTAGCGTTCCATAAACTCTGCAGTTTTGGCACGCAAGTCGTCATCACTCAAACCCTGAAGACCCTTTTCAATGTCATTAATTTGGGCAACAACCGGTGCACATTTTTTGATAAATTTACGATACTGCCTTCCCTTAAGGGATTGCATGACCGACTGAAATGGAGAAAACAAACTCATGGGATGATAAGAACCAATTCTTTGGGTAAGACCTAATGCGAAATCGCTTTGCGAAAATAGGGAATAGTTCGGTCCAAGCCTTCGGCCAGATCAACCTGAGGTTCCCAGTTTAATACCTTTTTCGCCAAGGAAATGTCTGGTTTCCTTTGGGTGGGGTCATCAGAGGGAAGAGGCATCTCCACCAACTTGGAAGAAGAACTCACTTTCTCTAAAACCTGCTCAGCAAGCTCACGAATGGTGAATTCCACCGGATTACCGATATTCACTGGCCCAACTGTTTCTTCCTGTTCCATAGTACGAAGAATCGCCTCCACCAAATCGTCCACATAGCAAAAAGAGCGGGTCTGTGTACCATCTCCGTAAATTGTAAGATCTTCGCCCCTCAATGCTTGGACGATAAAATTGGAAACCACCCGTCCATCATCTGGAGCCATTCTCGGACCATAGGTATTGAAAATTCTAACCACCCTCGTATCAACTTTATTTTCCCGGTGGTAATCAAAAAACAAGGTTTCCGCACAGCGTTTCCCCTCATCATAACAGGCCCGCAACCCAATCGGGTTGACATTTCCGCGGTAGCTCTCCGGTTGAGGATGAACTTCTGGATCGCCGTAAACCTCAGAGGTCGAGGCCTGCAAAATACGGGCACCCACCCTTTTTGCCAGACCTAGGCAATTAATCGCACCCATGACCGATGTTTTAACGGTCTTGATCGGATTGTACTGGTAGTGCACTGGGGAGGCAGGGCAGGCCATGTTGTAAATCCGGTCCACTTCGACTTTAAAGGGATCAATCACATCATGGCGCAACAGTTCAAATCTGGAATAATCCCGCAGATGCTCCACATTTTGTTTATTTCCGGTGAAGAAATTATCGAGGCATATTACCTCATGCCCCTGATCGAGCAAACGCTCACAAATATGACTTCCTAAAAAACCTGCTCCGCCTGTGACTAATGTTTTCATAAATATCGCAAAGGTTTTTTCTAACAGATAGAGCAGATTTGGAAACCCTTCTTTTCTAAGGTAAGGAAAAGAAAAATTGGTCGGGCCGGTGAGATTTGAACTCACGACCCCTACACCCCCAGCGTAGTGCGCTACCAGACTGCGCTACGGCCCGACCTATGTGCCCGAAAGCAAAGCATGAAAATGCTCGATCCTTCAATTATAGTCAAGACTAAGCCCCAGACTCATAGTTGCGAATCCACCCCCTCGACCAGGCTTCAAAATCTCCCTCTAAAATATGCAACCTCGCCTGTTCCATCAGGGAGACAAAAAAGCGCAGGTTATGAAGCGTAAGAATTGTTCCGGCCAACGATTCTTTTGCCTGAATCAAATGACGCAAATAAGACCTCGAAAAGTCCTGCGATGCAAAGCTGTCTGTATTTTCATCCAACGGACGGTAATCCTCCTTAAATTTTTCATTTCTTAAATTCATGGTTCCCCGAGCGGTGTAGGCCATCCCATGCCGTGCCGCCCGGCTCGGCATCACACAGTCGAACATATCTGCCCCCATTCCCACCATTTTCAGCAATTGGGTAGGAGTGCCCACTCCCATCACATATCTTGGCTTGTCATGAGGCAGTACACTTGTGGTCCAACCCACCTGTTCGAGCATCTCTTCCTCAGTTTCTCCCACACTTACCCCCCCCACAGCATAGCCAGGAAAGTTCAACTGCATGAGTTCAGAGGCAGATTGCTCCCTTAATTCCCTGAATCTTCCCCCCTGAACAATACCAAACAGGTTCCTCCCTTCTACTGGTCCCGACCCATTGTTCCATTCTTCCTGGCACGCTTTCGCCCATAAGGTTGTGCGACTCACAGCACTCTCAACATCCTCCTGAGTATCGTTTGCCGCAGGACAGACATCCAGGCACATGGCAATGTCAGACCTCAAACCATCCTGTATGGCCACAGCTTCCTTGGGTCCAAGAAAAATCTCCCTACCATCCAAATGAGAGCGAAAACTCACTCCCTCATCCGAAATTTTTCGCAATTTGGAAAGACTGAATACCTGAAACCCACCACTATCAGTGAGCACCGGGCCTTCCCAGTTCATAAAATCAGACAGACCGCCGGCTTGTCTCACCACCTGCACACCCGGACGAAGGTTCAAATGATAGGTGTTCCCCAAAATAATAGGTGCCTTAACGACCTTTTTTATATCACCTGG
>JAYOTQ010000082.1:0-5109 GCA_038150505.1 Opitutales bacterium
TCATCATAAATATCTGCAGTCGTACTCACCCGCATATCGGGTCCTAAGTGTTTTTGAATCTCCCCGATGGCAATCATCATGCCCATGCGGGCATGTGCTTTGGCTAAGATTTGATTCTCCCGTACATCCGAATAACTCAGGTCCATACGAATTTGGCTAATTAAGGTAATGACCAACAAAAAGACGAAACTGATCAGCGATAAGGTGATCACCAAAGCAAAACCACGCTTTGGGTCAGATTTTTCTGCTCGGCGGGTAGGATTCGACATGAATGTGTTCATCTCTTGAGTCTTAAAGTGACTCAAAGCGTAATTGAACGGCAACTCAATTTCTTCAGAAAATAGAGTGGCAACTGGGATTCCAAGTACCTATCCCGCATTCACAAATTAAGTGGAAAAACTTATCGGGAGGGGATGGCAAGAATTTCCTCTTCGGAAGGCCAGTACTTTTCAATTTCTTCCAAGGAAGGAATTTCTCGGGGTCGAACTAAGCGAAAACCAACAAACAATGCATCGGTGTGGTACCAAACACTTTTAGGAATCTGAGGATCTTGTTGCTTCCATGATTCTTCGGAAGCCATCCGAGCTGCGGAGCGATGATTTTTGATACCATCGTCCCAGGACCCACCTTTTACTACCCGAGGATAAAGAGATGTGGGAACAACCATAGGGTTAACTCTTTTGCTTGCAGGGGGCTGGGGCGGGGGAGGGGCAAACTGGTCTAAGGTCCATTCCCAAACATTGCCGTGCATATCATGTAGACCAAATGGATTGGCGGGTTTTTGACCAACGGGTTGGTATTGGAAGAAACTGTTCTTAAGATGCCATGAATGCTCGGGTAGCTTTTCTGGATCGTCCCCAAAACTGTAAGCGGTGTTGGTGCCAGCTTTGCAGGCGTATTCCCACTCAGCTTCCGTGGGAAGACGATAAAAACGACCGGTTCTTGCGCTTAGCCACATGCAATACATTTTGGCTGACAACTGAGTCATACAAATCGCAGGAAAGCCACTTTTGCCCATACCGAAAGTCATATCTGTGTAGGGTGCGGTAGGTTTGGTAACCGCGTCAGACAAAGAATCCGCCTTGGTTTCTTCGAGCTTTTTATACGCCCGGTTATCCCGGTCGATATTAAGCATCCAAAGCTCATAGAGATCCCAGGTGAGCTCGTGCTTTCCTATCCAAAAGTCAGAGACTTCCACTGGGTGAGCGGGCCATTCCTCTTCCCCGCGGTTGGCATCATCCAACGGGCTGCCCATGGTAAATTCACCACCCTTTACAGGCAGCATCTCAAAAGAGAGGTCAGAAGTGGAGATTTCTTCTTCATACTCAGAAAACTCATCCTGTACCTTCCCGGCAGAGAAACCTAATTCCTGATAAAGGTCCTTGGGCATGGTGCCCAAAATAGTCAGAGACTTCTTTTTGGGGGACAGGGTGACACCATCCGGCCAGTCGGCACCTTCATCAATCCATCTTCTCAGGGTGTATAAATCTTCCGAGGGTAGGGGATCTGCAGGAGCAGGTGGCATGAACATATCATCATCCATTGGGAGGGTACAAAGAATGTAAAGGTCGCTCTCCAAGGCATTCCCTGGCTGGATCACATAATCGGTAGCAAAGGCATACTCCTTGGTATCGAGGCGTAAATCTGCTTTGACCTTTCCTTCATAGTGACAAGCCACACAGTTCAACTCTAGGATGGGTTGAACATGTTCCACAAATGATATGGTCTTGGGTAGACGCTTTTTAGGCTCGAGCACAAGATCCTCCGGCCAATCTGCTCCATCTAAAATCCATTGCTTGAGCACTGCTTTTTCCGAATCGGTAAGGGGATAATCTTTCTCCTCATTTTTGATCGGTGGCATGAAGAGCTCATCATCCACAGGCAATGTGGTTGTCCAATAAAGCGAACTTGCTTCTGGGTCGCCTGGAACCAGGACATCATCACCCTCCAAAGTAGCAGACAAAGTATCAAGGCGGACATCTCCCTTCGCATTATCTTCGCGGTGGCAGCTTACACAGTTATGCTCGAGGATAGGCTGAACATCCCGGATAAAATCTATTTCGGATGAATATCCGCTGATCCAAGGCGTGATTAAACATGCAATAAGTGCAGATTTACAAGAAACATTAAATAACCTCATGAGTGCTAAAAACTAATAGCCTTACTATTGGATATTAGTCATAAATAACAATCTTATTCACGTTTCATTATCCTCCATGCTTCGTTTCATCTTTAACAAATTTTTTCAAATCTGTCTTTGTTTACGACTTATCGTATTTTCTATTGAGGGAGCTGAGTTGCAAACTCCCTTAAAATTTAACCAAAAATTAATGGGTACAGATGTCACCCTTATCATAGATGCAGACGACTGCTCAGATTTACGTGATGCAGTCAGACATGCCTACAAGGAAGGGAATCGTTTAAATATGATTTTGAGTGACTGGGAGGCAGACAGTGAATTGTCGGTGCTTTCCAGAAGTTCTCGAATGGGTGCTTATATAAATATATCCGAAGAACTTTTTGATGTTCTTTCATTTTCGAGAGATCTTTCGGTTCAAACAGCAGGAGCCTTTGACATTACAGTCGGTCCTCTTTCCAGATTATGGAGAATTGCTCGCCATCAAAAAAAATTCCCCAACCAGTCCAAACTTGAACAAACATTAAGACGGACTGGATACAAAAACCTCGAATTATATGAAGCCAATCAATCTGCAAGGTTGACCAAGCAAAACATGGTTTTGGATCTGGGGGCAGTGGCCAAAGGCTATATTGCTGACCGTATGTTAGCCGTTTTAATGGAAAGAGGGTTTCCAAGATGCTTGATCGATGCAGGCGGAGACCTGACGATTGGAGATCCTCCACGTTCCAAAAATGGTTGGTCAGTAAAAATTGGCGGATTGGCAAACTCCCATACAGAGCTACTTGTACTTTCCAATTGTGCCGTCGCTACCTCGGGCGACCTGGAGCAGTTTCTCGAAATAAACGGAAAAATTTATTCTCATATCATAAATCCAAAAACTGGGGTTGGAATGGAGGGCAGGGCTCAAGTATCTGTTGTTGCGAAAAGGGGTATGATAGCAGATGCCCTTGCCTCTACCTGCCTTGTAATCGGTTTTGATCAAGCGAAAGCCATTTTATCGAAATGGGACTTTTACCAATTGCAGTTCCTGCAAATTGATCCAAATACAAATGAGGTTATGGTTTCTCGTGCAAGAAGCCCTTCTTGGGAGTAAAAGCTTTACTCTTGTCAGAAACTAAATTTCAGACATTATATTTCTTTTACCTCAAATTATTATGTCTAGAATTTGTTCAATCACAGGAAAAAGACCCAAAGTTGGTGGTCGTATCATTCATAAAGGAGTTAGCAAAAAAGCAGGCGGTATTGGCTTGCAGTTGGTCAAAAATAACAAAAGAACATTTCGGCCCAACCTCCAGCGTGTTCGTGTTAAACTACCTAGTGGTCAGATCAAAAGGCAGTGGGTATCGGTCAAAGCGATTAAAGCCGGGAAAATTCAAAAAGCTTAGTCTTATGCTTTCATGCCCGACCGGATTGGGCTATTAGTTTGCAATGAGTCCGGAAATTACTTTTTGGAATCCTTACAGTTCTGCTTACGAAGTAGAGCAGGTATACGGAGAAAAGTGGCTTCGTTTCAGTTATGAAAACCTTTTGGGATCGGTTGGCCTGTGGGCGATGGTTCAAAGAAAGTGGTTTTCTGATTGGTATGGGAAACAAATGGATCTGCCCAAAAGTAAGTCTAAAATCCTTCCTTTTATCACAAAATACGGTCTCAAGGAGGAGGAATTTCTCAACCATCCGGAATCCTTTGGTACTTTTAACGAATTCTTTTACAGAAAATTAAAACCCTCCTCTCGGCCCATTGATTCAGGACCAGATGGACTTATTTTTCCTGCAGATGGTAGGCATCTATTGCTTCCTGATGTATCAAAAGTAAGCTCTATTTATGCTAAAGGACAATCGTTTGATTTAATGAGCTTGCTGGGTTGTAAGGAACTTGCAGGTCTTTACTCAAATGGATCCATTCTAATAAGCCGCTTATGCCCGGTGGATTACCATCGTTTTCATTTTCCAGTCGATGGAGAATTATCAAAGACGAACTTGATCAATGGTAGTTTGTTCTCTGTAAGCCCAATTGCACTGCGTCAAAAGATTTCAATTTTTTGGGAAAATAAGCGTTACCTTTCAACCTTAGTCCACCCCCGTATTGGAAAAATTTCCCAGCTTTTAATTGGTGCTACCTGTGTGGGCTCGGTTCATCTCACCAATGACGGTCCGTCCATGGTTAAGAAAGGGGATGAATATGGATATTTCTCTTTTGGTGGTTCTTGTGTGATGACAATTTTTCCCTCAAAGAAAGTTGCTTTCAGGAGTGAACTGATCAAACAATCCAGCCAAGGTTTCGAAAGTTACTTCAAGTTTGGTGACCACCTCGGAAAAATTGCAGATTGAACTATACCTCTCACAGGTTTTTCTTTTTTTAATGTAGTTAAACCGATGCGTTTTTATTTAAAGAGGAGAACAGCCGACGTTTCAAAGAGTAAGCTCAGAGGCTTTACCGTACTTGAACTGATAGTTGCAGTTTCAGTGACTGCAGTTCTTTCAGGAATGCTATTGCTAATTTCCAGGCAGGTGTTGGAGACTCAGTCTGTATCGAGTGCTGAATTGGAGCGAAACCAAATTGCTCACTTTGTATTAGATCAGATCCAAGAAGATTTACAATGTGCCCTCTACCGGAACGATGGAAATGTTTGGATGGCCATGAGCTTATTAAATGAATCAGATAACAGCGGATCTTGGATAGAACCCAAAAAAAGTTCATTCGCTAAACCTCCCTTAAACTCATTGCGAATTATCGAGTCTGACTGGCCATCGGATGCTCTTCAAGACGCTGAGATCGACTCCCTCGGACAAGGTCCATTTGCTAAATCCAGATTTGGGCTAGCTGGTACATGGCTTCGTTTTTTTACCCAGTCACCAGAACTGGACCCGCAAGCTAAAGGAGATGGTGCTGCCCGAGCCGTGTCATATCAGATTATCCGATATGGAATTACAGGTTCTTCAAACTCGAGAAAAAGATATCATCTTTTTCG
>JAYOTQ010000083.1:0-5035 GCA_038150505.1 Opitutales bacterium
CTTGAGGAATCATCACATCCGGGTCAAAAGAACCGGCAGCAAAGAAGGGATAAACCGTATCATTGTTATCATCCGTATCGGTTGCGAATGTAATATCGTTGCCACTAACGACTGAAACAGTTCCTTGAAAAACAGCAGGACCGAAAGTGGACGCACTTAGTATTCTGTAGGTTGGCTCGGTAGAATTCCCCCCCTCAATAGTAAAAATGTTGCTTCCAGACATACCTCCCACATTTGCGATGAGTGGAATACAAGAAATTGTAAGAAGGAAAAAAGTGGCATTAATTTTACTTAATAATTTCATAATTTAAAGAAGGACGGTGAGGGCACACATTCTATTAGCAGAAGTTAATTGTTTAATACAACAATCTTCATTTTTTTATGTCAAGTAAAGGGATTTATAATAAAATTTTCTAATCATTTCCAAAAAATCAAAAATCCAAGAGTCAAAGCACATAGGTTCGAAATCCACCACCCATATCCATTGGAACCGATAGATTCACCCAAACTGGTACCCAGTGCGAAGTAAAACAAACAGATCAAAACGCCAATGAACAGGTTTGCATAAGTCTCCCGGCGACCGCTCCTTACCGCTACGGTGATGAGTAGGGCAGTCAGGGAAATAGGGGAACATCCCAGAGATGCATATTTATTGAAATGGTTGTACGCGCGGGTTGTATCAAAATGATTTAAACTGCCGGCTTTTTGCATCTCCAAAAACTCCAGCAAGGATAACCTCTTCATATCGCGTTCTAGGTCTGGCGTATCAATAGTAAACTTCATCGGTTGCTTCCACTTTTCAAAAGAAACAAAGCTTGATTGCTTGGCACTCGCTCCCGCATTTCCCTCAAGGGTTTCATAATCCACCTGCTCTAGAAATAATTCGATTGCACCCGCCTCACGGTCCTTTACCACGGTGGATTTTTTGGCGTGTAAAATTGCCAAAAGCTCACGATTTTTACCCCACATCAAAATTCGGACATTTTCCCAATTGTTTTCTACTCCAGTTCCTATGGAAAGGGTTGCTTGTGTGATTTGCTGTTGCAACCCAGAATCTAATCCACCGATCAGGCTTTTATCCTTCTCACTTTCCAGCTTAAAGGCAATCTCTCTTCCTTGATCGATCCAGCTCTGGAAGTCCTCCCACACCATATTGCGAATGCGTTGCTCGAATGTACCCCGGGAAACCGGAGACCAGTGCAAAGAAGCAAAACAGCTTACCAAAGTAACAAGTAAGGCAGATAAAAATACGGGCGTTGCCCATAAGGACCGTCTTATTCCAAGCGATTGCATCGCTAAAATTTCGCGATCAGCAGACCATCTACCCACGCAAAAAATAACCGCCAAAGAAAACCCGAAGGGCAACCCAAGTGACAGAGCAAAGGGCAACATCAACGAAATGAGTTCTAGAAAGAGAACCGGAGAGATAGAAAGGGCACGGAACAACGCCTCATCATTTTTCGATAAATTTCCATACAATAAAATAGCAGTGAGCACGAGGGTGCACAAAAGGGTGCTTCCTAATATTTCAGCAAATATGTACTTCCGTATAATTTTCGATGATTGAACCTGAATCATTACTGACCAAACTGAATTGCAGCTAAATCCTCAACCGTATCGACCCCAACTGTTCCATTTTGGACGATTTCCACCGAGATACGCTTTCCATTTTCCAAAGCTCGTAATTGCTCCAGTTTTTCCAAATTTTCTAAGCTGCCCAAAGGAAGGTGAGCAAATTCTTCCAAAAACTCCTTACGATAGCCATACAGTCCAAGATGCTTGTAGGAGAATGAGCATAATTGACCATCATTCTCTCGATCATAGGGAATAGGACATCGAGAAAACATCAGAGCAAAACCATTCCCATCCAACACCACCTTTACCTGGTTGGGATCAGTAAAATCCTCGTTGCTGACAAAAGGAGTGGCGAGGGTCGCAAGATCTGCTCCCTCTCTCTCAATTGCTTTGGTGAGGGATAGAATGTGCTCTCTCAATACAAGCGGCTCATCCGCTTGAACATTTAAAACAATATCATTTTGTAAAGAGTGATTCGCCTGAGCGATTCGATCGGTACCGGATGGTAGGTTGGGGTCTGTTAAAATGGTACTAAAACCAGCATCGTTTAAGGGATTGGCCAGTTCCTCTCCATCCACTGCAAAATATAGATCATACTCTGGCACCTGCTCAGCCAGACGATTCGCAGTTCTCAAAATCAGGGGCATCCCCCCTGCATCAGCGAGCAATTTTCTAGGGAAACGGGAAGATGCAAGCCTGGCCGGCACTATGATGGTGGGTAGGGATGAATCTGCCATTAGCCTTACAATTGCATGTTTTGGGTAACTTCTTGGGTTGTCGCAAGCAAATAGCTGTCTAAACTTAATTGTTAGTTATGTCAGTTGTAATTTCAGACCAAGCCCCTTCATCATCCATGCCCGATCGATTTTCTTTACCCGACCAGAGGGGGAGGTTTGGCCCGTATGGAGGGAGTTATGTCCCCGAAACCCTATACCATCCCTTACGAGAGCTAAACGATGCCTACCTGGAAGCTCAGGCGGACCCAAGCTTCAAGCAAGAGCTGAATCAGTTGCTCAAGGAATTTGCTGGCCGTCCGACCGAACTGTATTTTGCTGAGAGGTTAACCAAGGAAATTGGAGGAGCAAAAATCTATTTCAAAAGAGAAGATCTCCTTCACACGGGTGCCCACAAGATTAACAATGCCCTTGGCCAGGCCTTGCTTGCCCGAAGAATGGGCAAGAAACGGATCATCGCAGAGACTGGAGCGGGTCAGCATGGCATTGCCACTGCCTCTGTCTGTGCCAAGTTTGGATTGGAATGTAAAATTTACATGGGTGCCGAAGATATGCGCAGGCAGGCACTCAATGTTTTCCGTATGCGTCTGAGTGGTGCCCAAGTTCACGGAGTGGAAGCTGGTAGTAAAACTCTCAAAGAAGCTATCAATGAGGCGATGAGAGATTGGGTAACCAATGTACGCACAACCCACTACATCTTAGGCTCTGCTCTTGGTGCCCACCCCTACCCTGGTATGGTTCGTGATTTTCACCGGGTAATTAGCGAAGAGACCAAAAGGCAATTTCTGGAGAAAGAAGGTCGTTTACCAGATGAGATGATTGCCTGTGTAGGAGGAGGGAGCAATGCGATTGGGTTCTTTTTTGATTTCCTGGAAGAAACCCAGGTTCGCCTTGTAGGAGTGGAAGCTGGCGGTCGCTCCCTGGATGAGGGCGAACATGCCGCCCGTTTTGAGGGAGGAAAGCTTGGCGTTTTGCAAGGTTGTAAAACTTGGATACTGCAAAATTCTGACGGTCAAATTAATCCCACTCATTCCGTGTCAGCTGGCTTGGACTATGCGGCGATCGGTCCGGAACATGCCTACTACCGAGATTTAAACAGAATTGAATTTGCCAATGCAGGAGATGAGGAGGCTCTTGATGCCTTTAAAAAAATTTCCTCAACCGAAGGAATCCTGCCTGCCCTGGAAACATCTCACGGGTTAGCTCATGCTCTCAAGCGGGCCAAGGAAATGGGAAAAAATGATTTATTATGCGTCAATCTTAGCGGGCGCGGAGATAAAGATGCGATGGAAGCGGCCAGGCTCATGGGTGTGAGCGGACTGCCCAAAATGGAAATATCATGAAAAGTATGACCGGATATGGACGGGCAGAATTTACCCTGCCCCACCATTCTGGAGTGATCGAACTATCCGCGGTCAATAAAAAGGGATTTGAATTTTTATTACATGGTCCCAAAGAGTGGCAATTTTTTGAAAAAAAAGCCCAGGAATTGATACGCCCGTCTGCAGAGCGAGGCAGAATTCGGCTTTCAATCCAGTTTCATTCTCAAAATAAAAGCAGCCAAAATTCCTTTGCGGATGATTCCAATCAAATATTAGAGCAACTTGAACTGTTGAGAAAAATCTGTGAAAAAGGAAACATTCCCTACGAGCCATCAGCTGAACTGGTTCATAGAATGATCTCTTCCACTGAAAAAGAATTGGTGCTCCCCCCCTTGGAAAAGGTCGAAGATAAGCTACTGGAAGCCACCGAAAAAGCCCTGGGGCAGCTTGTTTCTATGCGCCAACAAGAGGGCGCGTCCCTCGCTAATGACTTGCACCATCGAATGAGCAAGCTTCGCAAGATCATCACCAATATCGAAAATCTTGCACAGGGGCTTGCAAGCGAGTGGAGGGACCGGCTTTTACAAAGGTTGAGAGAAAGTGGTCTAGAAATGGACTGCGAGAACGAATCGGTCCGCAGAGAATTTGCTGTATATTCAGAAAGATCAGATATTTCCGAGGAAATTACCCGTATCCATAGCCATTTCCAACAATTTGAAGATTCTCTTAAACTAAGCTGTCCAGTGGGCCGAAAACTGGAATTCATCGTTCAGGAACTTGGTCGTGAATTTAACACACTTGGCTCAAAATCGCTCAAGGCTGAAGTGACCAATGATGTAATTAGTGCCAAAGTGGAGATCGAGAAAATTCGGGAACAGATCCTAAACATCGAGTAAACCGGCTCAGGGATAAAAATCAGGTCTGTATTTTGGATTTATTTTTCGAATCAGTGAGACCAATGATGAGGTAACTAAACGCACCAATAAAGATAGCTGAATCAGCAATGTTAAAAATGGGGTAGTCGTAATCTATAAGGGGAAGAAAGACATCGATAAAGTCGACCACTGCAGCTGGATCACGAAACAATCGGTCCCCAAGGTTGCCAGCTATACCACCGCTTATTAAACCAAAAACAAATTGGTGGCTGTGCCTATTTAACTCCAAGTGTTTACGAAACAAAAAAATTGAAAATAAAGCGAAAACAGCAAGCAGGGTCAGTGCTTCAGGATAATCAGAAAAAAGGCTCCATGCCGCACCCGGGTTGGTCACATAGGTAAACTCCAAAAAAGCTTGTTCTCCCTCAAGGGCATCGATTACCACGATTGGGTTTCTTCTTAATTCCACAGCCCGATCAACCACCCAAGTTTTTGTCCACTGGTCTGAGGCAAGTACCCCAACCAAGAC
>JAYOTQ010000084.1:0-4996 GCA_038150505.1 Opitutales bacterium
TTCTTCGGAGTGATCCGAATAAAGAACCGAATCTACATAGATTTTAGAGGCAATAATTCCAAGCAAAAGAACTCCAAACATGACAACGGGAACTAGTAAAACGGGCAGTTTCATCCGGGTATGTCCAAACTTTGGATCGTCTATAAAATCGTGTGAACTCATATCAATGTTTCTTGTAAATGGTTAGCGATAATAAAATGGATTAAATTATTCGACCACCCAGGAATTTTTACCAGTAAGTAATTCCTGCAGGTTGCCTTCTCCTTGAGATTGAGCAGATTTGATCTGTTGATGCAAGGCATCTTCATAGGTCTCCCTTCCCTCAATCTGCCTAAGAATACCAAAGGGTGTAGGAAATGCTGGATAAGCCATTTGTGCAAGTATGGAGGCGTACGCAGGGTTGGAAGTTTTTGATTGGTGAACCAGGAGATCAGATTCCTCAACTCCATTTCCAAGCTCTACGATCTCTGGGTCAAATCCGTTCAAACGAATACCTTTGTTTTCTCCGAAGCGTAACGGTTGGCCATCTTCCAGCATTAATGCTTGTTCGCTCCGCACTTCCCGGCCAGTGACAGTATCGAATGCATTGTTGTTAAAGATCACACAGTTTTGAAACACTTCCACAAAGGAGGTTCCTTTATGAGCATGAGCAGCTTTAAAAGTTTCCACCATGTGTTTTTGATCTGTATCACTGGTGCGGGCAACAAATGTCGCTTCACTACCTAAAGCAAACAAGAGTGGATTGATTGGATAATCCAATGAACCGGCTGGTGTACTTTTTGTCTTTTTACCCACTTCCGAAGTCGGGCTGTACTGCCCCTTGGTCAAACCATAAATTCGGTTATTAAAAAGCAATACATTAATGTCGAGGTTGCGCCGAAGGAGGTGCATCAAATGATTTCCGCCGATGGAAAGACCGTCCCCATCTCCTGTCACCATCCATATGGAAAGGTCGGGGTTGGCAGACTTCACTCCGGTTGCGACCGTAGGAGCTCGACCATGAATTGTGTGAAACCCATAGGTATTCATGTAGTAAGGAAAGCGACTGGAACAACCAATCCCACTAACCACGACAAATTTTTCTTTGGGAACATCCAGTTCGGGCAAAGTTCGCTGTACCGCGTTAAGAATGGCATAGTCTCCACATCCAGGACACCACCGTACATCGTTGTCGGTAACAAAGTCTTTTTTGGTAAGACTTGTTTCTTCTGTATTTGTAGAACTCATCTATTTAAGTAGGTCAGTGTTTAGGAAAGGTGCTTGTGAAAAGCTTCGCGAAGTTCGGATACTTTGAAAGGCTTTCCTTGTACTTTAGTCAAGGGAATGGCATCCACCAAATATTTTGCCCGGAGAATCAAGCTGAGTTGACCAAGGTTAAGCTCGGGTACAATGACTTTCTTGAATTTCTTAAGCAAATCGCCGAGGTCTTTCGGCAATGGATTGAGGTGACGAAGGTGTACGCTCGAAATCGAAAACCCTTCGGCTTTCATCGCCTGAACCGCAGAGGTGATCGCACCATATGTGCCTCCCCAACCGATAACCAAAAGGTCGCCCTCCCCTTCTCCATGTAATTCAAGCGGGGGTAAGGAGTCAGCAATACGCTCCACTTTTTCAGCCCGAAGATGAGTCATCTGTTCATGGTTTTCTGGATCGTAGCTTACTCCACCGTCTTCAGACTTCTCCAATCCTCCAATACGGTGCTCCAGACCAGCTTGTCCAGGTATGGCCTGGGTACGGGCAAGGGTTTTGGGGTCGCGCTTGTAGGTGACATAGGGCTCATCTGGATTGGCAAATTCGGCAACAATCTCTGGTAATTCGGATGCATTGGGGACGAGCCATGGCTCGGAACCGTTGGCAACATAAAGATCGCTGAGAAATATAACTGGGGTGCAGTAGGTGAGAGCAATTCGGCAAGCCTCAATCGCACTGTCAAAACAATCGGAAGGAGAATGGGCAGCAATTACTGGCAATGGACAGTCTCCATGCCTCGAAAAGAGACTTTGCAAAAGGTCACTTTGCTCTGTTTTCGTTGGTAGACCTGTGCTGGGGCCTCCCCGCTGGACATTACAAATGACTACCGGTAATTCGGTAATACTGGCCAATCCAATAAATTCGCTCTTAAGACACATTCCTGGACCACTGGTAGCGACCACGGATAAATCTCCCGCAAAGCTGGCACCAATGGCAACACCCATCGCTGCAATCTCATCTTCTGCCTGCACCGTTTTGACTCCAAATTTCTTAAGTGCTGATAATCCCTCTAACACCGGAGAAGCAGGGGTAATGGGATAGCCCGAATAGAGTAATTCACGATTTGCACACTGTGCACCGGCAACCAAACCATACACAGTTGCTTCATTTCCTGAAATCTTCCGGTAAACCCCTGGTTTTACAACTGCCTTGGCAAGCTGGTAGCGGTTTCTTGCGGTTTCCATGGTATCTCCAAGATTATTCCCCGCTTTAAGTGCCGTAGAGTTGGCATCTGCTACTTCGGGCAACTTTTTGCCCCATTTTTGTTGAAAGAAATTGAGCGTGGGTTCCAAGGGTCTGCCATAAACATAGCACATAAAACCGAGAGCAAAGAAATTCTTACAGCGGGCTTTATCGGATGGTTTAAGCGGGCTTTCGGAAAGTGCCTCTTTGGTAAGGGTGGTTAAATCTAACTCGATTAATTGGAATTTTTTTCGAAAGTCTTCGTCCTCCAAAGGATTGCTCTCATAACCCGCTTTTTTGAGGTTCATTTTCTTAAACGAATCCACATTCACTACAAGCAAGCCTCCCTCGGGCAAATCACCAATATTTGCCTTGAGAGCGGCTGGATTCATTGCCACCAAGGCATCGGGTTCATCCCCGGGGGTTAAAATGGTACGGCTTCCAAACTGAAGCTGGTAGCCGGAAACACCCGCTAGGGTGCCAGCTGGCGCACGAATTTCAGCAGGAAAATCGGGGAGTGTAGCGATATCATTGCCAGCAAAAGCACTGGAATCAGTAAAGCGTTCACCTATGGTTTGCATGCCATCTCCCGAGTCGCCAGCGAAACGAACAACGGCAGACTCGATTTCTTCGAAAGAATCAGATGCTTGGGTCATGGTTAGGGAGGGGGGGATTTAGTTAAGAAAAAAACGACCTATTTATGATCAGATAAATGAACATTCACAACGAAATTATTAACAAAATAAAATATACACGAAATGTACAAGTAAAGTAATCAATATTTTGGGTTGTCACAAACCAGCCACACGGACCGGAAATGGTTGTAAATTAAAAGCAAGGGACAACCTTTGCTGGTTACTTTGGTTGGTACGAACCCCATGCTTCATCCAAGGTTCAAAAAGGACGAGCTTTCCTACTTCTGGCAAAATTTCCAATTCGGATGATCCATCCATGTGAAAATATAAATTTCCAGATTTCATTTCGCAACTAAGATACACCACCCCTGCAAGTGCAGCATGATGTACATGATCGTGCAAACCAGTAGATTCCCCTGGCATAGCCGAATTAAACCAAAAGGGAAGACTGGTGGGGTCACTCTTATCGAAGGCATCATAAATCATGCAGATAGACGGACAAAAGATTTCCACTCCTAGATCTCTAGCAAAACGAATGGGAAAACGTATTTCCGGAACGAGCTCAACAGGAAGATAACTATTTTCCCATCTCCCCTTAATCTTATGAGAAAAAGTACAATCTTTCTGGTTATCTGAAAAACTTTTGAGCAACTTAGGCACCCAATCTTCCCAATCCGGAACGATTGTTTCAATAATCTTTCCTTTCCCCCAAGGATATTCCTTAAACATACATCTTTATTATCAAAGCCCTTGGGTAACCTGGTCAAGGGCAACAAGTATAGTTTAAATCTCTCCCCATTCCTCCGGTTTGCCGTTAGGCAAACCCGGCTTACACCATAGATAAAAGCTTTTGCAGAAGAGAAGCAGCGGTGAATGGAGAAACTAGGTCACCGTGCACAGGGGCGAGCTCCACCATATCCATGCCCACACATTTTCTTCCATGAAGAGCCGATTCAACGAGGTCGATTGATTGATAATAGCCCAGCCCACCGGGCACAGGAGTACCCACCGCAGGCAAAATACTTGGATCCAGCCCGTCCAAGTCAAAGGTTAGATAAACCAATTCTGGGAAATCTTCGGGGAGAACGATGGAGGATAGATTGCCACGCACGAGTTCTTCTCCATCCTTGTAAAATACATTATTTTGCTGGCGAAAAACCCTCTCCTCTTCACACATCGCACGAACGCCAAAAGATGCTAACCGGTGACCCTCCTGCACCAGTAAGCGCATCACGCTGGCATGAGAATGTTCATTTCCTTCATAGCAATCACGAAGATCCGCGTGGGCATCGAATTGGATGATTCCAATTTTTTGCTGAAATTGTTTGGAAATTCCACGAACTGCCGCCCAGGTAAGAGAATGTTCCCCTCCCAAAATTACTGGCAATTTATTGTTGGCCGCAATTTGCTCGGTGACACGCTCCAGTTTGGTTAGACAAATTGTTTGTGGCGCGGTGCAATCGATTGGCTGATGAGTAAAGATTCCATGTTCACAAATCGAGGATCTTTCCAACTCCTGGCTTGCTTCAATCAAAGCACTTGGCCCATTGGCTGTTCCTTTACCATACGACACTGTTTTTTCCATCGGACATGGAACCACTTGAAATTTCGCAGATGCTTCAAGGTTTTCAGCGGTTTTCAGTTCGGATCCCAAAAATTGCATGGACTGGTGTTGGTTCATGACAAGCGGTTTACAAATTCATGGTCAGTAAACTCTTTAACCACTAACAACTCGTCGGTCCGTGAATTCCAAAGAGCAATCGCTGGTAAGCATACCCCATTAAATGTATTTGTTTTTACCATGGTGTAATGAGCCTGATCCAAAAATGCCAAACGCTCCTTTTTGAGCAATGGCTTATCAAACTGATACATGCCAAAACTATCGGCAGTCAAACAACTGGAACCACCCAAAAAATAAGCATACTTAC
>JAYOTQ010000085.1:0-4887 GCA_038150505.1 Opitutales bacterium
GATGCCCCCCAAGAAGTAGTCATTAAAAGAAACGGTCAAGAAGCATCCAGGATGACCACCACCCCCAAGATCAAGCCTGAGGTGATGAGTTCTGTTCAACTTTACGATACCTCCTCAGGGGTTAAGATTTTAGATTTGGATACTCCAGAAGACCAAAGAACGCCCTTTGATGACCTTCGCATGAAACTTGATAATCTACAAAACCGAGTAGATATGCTTAAGGGTGCGGGTGTTCGTTAATTTATTTTCTTAATTTTTCGGAAATTCGTTTGCGGATTGTTCGCTTAAGAAGCGAATAAGACCATAAGCAAGTACTACTGCCATAGGCCCGATAACAAAGCCCTGTGGTCCGTAAGCAAGAATACCTCCAATAATTCCAAGGAAGAGCATGAAACTCAACCAGGCTCCTTGTTCGTGTAGCCTTTTTCCCATTCCTGCTCTGGCTCGGCTAATTAGATAGTTTAAAAGAACACAGAGTATAGCAACGGTTACAGCAGTCATTGGTTCTCCTCGGCTCCAAATAATGGACGATATCGGCAGCCATACCATAGCACTCCCTACAACCGGAACCAGTCCAACAAAAGAACCAATGATAAAGATGGGAAGAAAAACAAAGCCACCAATAAAGTGTGCCACCATCCCCATCGAAATTCCGCGGATGATTGAAGTGAGAACCGTATCACTCAACAGACGCAAAGTGATCATTCTGTAAAGTTTGAACCAGGTTGAAGATTCCTCTTCACTGAAGCCTCCGATTTTCAAAGCACTTCTTACGAAGTTTCCTCCATGTGCGTAGAGAAAAGATAAGGCAATCAGCGCAAGTGCCAGTTCAGCGACAAATCCACGAGTTCCCTTAAAAAGAAACTCAATAAAAGTTCCGGAAAACTCGCGGGTATCCCCAACTAAGTTAGCCACAAATTCAAGGGTTTTTGTTTCGTCAATTGGCAACCTTGGAAAAATATTTTGGATTTGCTGAATTTGTTGAGACACTCCTTGTAAAAGGGTATTTTTGGCGGACTCTTCCCCAAGAGCGAGTGACCAAACCACTTCAATCAATCCCACTTTTTCTCCCGCGGCATCCCAAAGCAAAAGGATTAGGGGAGATGCGAGGACAAAAAGGAGGGCGAGGGTAGAGAGAACAGCACAGATCTCTGAGAGCCTTTGCTCTTGAAGTTTGGGCAAGAGGTTGCGGAGAAAGCGGCGTATCGGCACAAAAAAGACGGGAAAGGTTAGGGTGGCGAGGGAAACAGCAAAGAGAATGAATTCAAAAAGCGGTTCAAATGTGCCGTACAAAGGAACCAGTAATATCAGTAGGGCAATAAGCAATAAGGTCCGCCTTTTCCAAAGATGCCAAAATGCATTTCTTTTCGTGCTCAGCAAGTCGGGCTCGCTTTCGTTTGGTTTTAGGTTTTCAGGCTGCTCAATCATCAATACTGCTTATGAGAATGAAGCGAGGTGTTTGGCAAGAAATTTTCCAGTAGGGGTGTCTGAACAAGCCAGCTTATCTGGCGGTCCGTCAAATATGAGCCTTCCTCCAGATTTTCCCCCCGTCGGGCCAACTTCAATAATATGATCTGCCAATCGGATGACATCTAAGTTATGTTCGATCACTACAAGAGAGTTTCCAGCGTCCCTCAATTTGAAGAGTAAATCAAGTAACTTCTGAACATCCAACCAATGGAGACCAGTAGTTGGCTCATCCAACAAGTACAGGGTTCTACCGTTTTGTTTTCTACTTAGTTCGAGCGATAGTTTGAGACGTTGGGCTTCTCCCCCAGACAAGGTGTTGGCTGCCTGTCCCAGTTTTAGGTAGCCGAGACCTACCGCATCCAAGGTTTCAAGCTTATTGATGACCGATGGGTGCTTCACAAATATTTGCTTGGCCTCTGCAACGGTTAATTCAAGAACTTCCGAAATGTTCCTTCCCCGGTATCGAACCTCTAAGGTTTCCCGGTTATATCGTTTCCCGTGGCAACTTTCGCAATCCACATAAACATCTGCAAGGAACTGCATGTCTAGCTTGACTACACCATCTCCTTTGCATCTTTCGCAACGACCTCCAGGAATATTGAAGCTGAACCGCCCCGGACCATACCCACGTATTTTGCTGAGTGAACATTTGGAAAAAAGACTGCGTAACTGGTCGAAAAGCTTTACATAAGTGGCGGGGTTCGAGCGGGGGCTTTTTCCAATGGGGGATTGATCTATCCTGACTACCTGGTCAAAGTTTTCCAGTCCATCGATACCACCATGTGCCCCAGGTAGTTGTTTGGAGCGGTGCAGCAAATGGGCTGCGGTTTTGGCAAGCACTTCGTTAACCAGTGAGCTTTTGCCTGACCCGGAAACACCGCAAACTACCGTAAATAACCCCACGGGGAAGGATGCGTTGATCTTTTGTAAATTATTTGCCTGTGCCTGTTTGATTTTGACGAATTGCTTACCCGGTTTTTTTCTTTTTCCTTCTCTTTCAATGGATTGTTTTCCGGAAAGGAAAGGGCCTGTTTTACTTTCATCGGATTTCTTACAATCAGCCAGGGCCCCATTAAAAACCAAATGCCCACCCTCTGTGCCTGGACCCGGTCCCACTTCAATTAAATGATCAGATGCCAATAAGGTTTCTGCATCATGTTCGACCACAATTACAGTGTTTCCCCGGTCTCTTAATCCTTGAAGTACAGAAATTAATCGATGGTGATCCGCAGGATGAAGCCCGACACTAGGCTCATCAAGGGCATAAATAACTCCGACCAAGCCCATGCCGAGTTGCGTCGCCAGTCTTGATCTTTGTGCTTCCCCCCCGCTTAAGCTTCGGTATGGCCGGTTGAGCCCAAGGTATCCTAATCCTACCTTGTTGATAAAGCCGAGGCGTTGCTCCAACCCATAAAGAGCATCTTCTACTTGTAGGCACTTCTCATCCTTTTGTGCTTTTTTTCGGATAAAGTTCCAAGCCTGTGAGGATGACCAGGAAAAGAACTCCTGTAGGGAGCAATCCGCAAGGAGCACCGATCGGGAATAGGCAGACAACCTACTCCCTTGGCAAGATTCACACAGCGTGCCGTACTGAAAGGTGAGTAGTTTTGCCCGCAAACTCTCACTTGATGTAGTACGCATTGTATTTTCAAGATCACGAATGATTCCAGGAAAGGGTTGCTTTTTGGCTTTTTTACCACGCCCATATTCCAATTTGATTTCCAGCATTTGAGCAGGATCTCCATGAATAAGAAATTCTCTCTCAGGATCGGAAAGTTCCTTCCATGGTTTTTTGAGATCCAACCCCACCTGTTCGGAAATTGCCTTAAGAAGGTTTTTTCTCAGGTTGATCATTTTCCTTGAACCCAGAGACCATGGCTTAATGGCACCTTTATGGAGAGATAGGGAGGTATCAGGAATGATTAGGTCTTCCCGAAAACGTAAAACTTCTCCAAGCCCTTCGCAGGTGGTACATGCTCCATCTGGATGATTCCAGGAAAATAGTTTAGGGGTAGGGGTAGGGTAGCTAGATCCGCATTGGTTGCAGGAAAATCCTTGGGACAGGGTGACTTCTTCCATCTCTCCGCCAGTTTGCTCAATCAGGGCAATTGCTTTTTCTTCCCCCTCTTCAAAGGCAAGTTCTAAGGAGTCGGCCAACCGGCTGCGTGAATCTTCAGATACCGCAAGCCTGTCGATTACCAAATCGACAGAAATTTCTCTGCCTCGTGTTCCTGTGGGTATAAGGTCCCGGTCATCCAGTCTTTTGATCTTACCTTCAACCCGAAGCCGTTGAAAACCTCTTCGTTCTAGGTTTTCTACCTCTTCCCGCAGGACGGATGCTTTTGCCCTCATCCATGGAGCTAAGATGATCATTCTTTTTCCTGTGCCCTTTTTAATCAACTCTTCCACGCAAAGGTCAAGGGACCTGCGGGTCACCGGTGATCCATCAATAGGGCAATGAGGGGTTCCCGCAGTCGACCACAATAAACGGGCATAATCGGCAATTTCAGTAGCCGTAGCTACTGTGCTTCTTGGTCCGGATGATCGTGCAGATACTTGTTCAATCGAGAGCACTGGAGATAAGCCTTCCACATAATCGACATCGGGTTTAGATACTTTTTCGAGTGCCTGTCTGGCTTTTGCGGATAGGCTCTCCACATATTTTCGGTGACCTTCCGCTGCCAAAACATCAAAAACAAGCGACGACTTCCCAGAACCGCTAACCCCAGTTACTCCAATTAGCTTTCCCCGGGGAAAGCTCACATTTATTCCCTGTAAATTATTTTCACGAGCTCCTTTTACGAAAATCTCTTTCGTATTAGATAGTTTGTCAGGTTCGGATAGACTCATGTACTTGATATCTTTTGCATCATGTTATCCAAAGAGCATCGGTACAAGCAGGATTGAAAGAAGTTATTTGCTTAATCTCGAGACAACACTAATGAATGAGATATGAGTAAGCCTATTCTATACATAAAGCAGGGGTGTCCATGGTGTGCGGATGCATTGGAGTATTTTTCTGGGGTTGGTTTGGAATTGGAATTGATTGATGTGCGTACAAACCCTTCCCGAATGGCCGAATTAGAAAAGGTGAGTGGCCAAACGAAGACTCCCACCCTTAAAAATGGAGATTTTGTAGTCGCCGATTTTGATGTGGATGAATTCAAGGACGCCCTTCGGGCAAATCCTGTGGAAGCAGAAAAACTTGGGTTACAAGTTTAGCTTTAATATCTAATCCAGACCTTACATCTATTCAGCGTCGTAGATTTTCACCCTTTCCCACATGTGGGAACATGCCTCAATAAAACCCAAGTGAATTTCGTCTTCTTGATACTTATCATGTGCTGCAAGGTCCTTAAGGATTACCGTTAGGCAAAAATCGTAGGAGTCATCAATCACAGGCCTTTTGGGGGTTGA
>JAYOTQ010000086.1:0-4881 GCA_038150505.1 Opitutales bacterium
GGGGATATTGTGGAAAGGCTCGGTTCCTACCTCGATGCAGTCCGGTCCATGGATGGAAGCAATGTCAAAGAGGTGGTACAGGCGTTTGAAGAGCTGCCAGGTGGCTATGGCAGGCATCTGGAAATGAAGCTGCTCATGAGAAGCTGGGCGAACTTTGACCCCGAAGGTGCCCTTGCCTATGCATCCACTTCCCTAGATGCGAAAAGTGAACGAAGGTTTGGGATTTCCGAAGCCCTCGCGGGATGGGCAGTAAAAGATGAAAAAGCAGCCATTGGTTGGGCCAATCAAAATCATCCAGCAGGAAAAAATGGAGATAATCCTTTGCTTGTAGGCATTGTCAAAGGCTTGATGGAAACGGACCTGGATGCTGCAAACCGGCTATTCCTCACCTTACCGAAAGGTTCCGCCCGCTGGCAGTCCTCCAGTATCCTAGCCGAAAAATTTTCCCAACGGGGCGTAGATCAGGGCATCCGGTGGGCAGAAAGTTACCCTAAAGATGATCCGAGAATGAGAGAGACCATCCTTGGGCAAATGGGGGCAAGGCTTGCCCAGCAGGATTTAACTGCCACTGCCGTGTGGGCGAAGTCCATGAATGACGAGCCGGGAGCCTATCGGGTGATGGAAAACTTAATTCACCAGTGGGCAAACCAAGACCCTCAATCTGCGGCTACCTGGATCGACGACTTACCAAACCCCAAAAAGAAAGCCCACGCAATGAGCGAGCTTACCGGGAGGTGGGCATTGGTCGATCCAGCAGCAACCGCAGAATGGTTAAATTCACAGCCTTCTTCTTCTGAGAACGATCCAGCGATCGCCACATTTGTTTCGAGAATTCAGGGAATTGACCCCGAAGGTGCCGTGGGCTGGGCCTCCTCTATCTCTGAGCCATCCCTACGTGAAAGATCGATGCAGCAAGCCATCGAGGCATGGAAACAAACCGATCCGGAAAAAGCCAGCCAGTGGCTCGAGCAAAACGAAGAGACCACCAATCCCTGAGCCCAAAAAATTAACCGAGGTTCTCGATAATGGATACAATCGGTAAAAAGAGTGCGATCACAATGAAGCCGACAACAACTGCCAAAAACACAATCATCACAGGCTCGATCAGAGAGGTCACCCCTGCCACAGCATTGTCGACATCCTCATCATAATTATCTGCTATACGGGTGAGCATATCAGGCAGCTCTCCAGTTTCCTCACCAATTTCAACCATACTTGTTACCATCGTGGGAAAAACGGGCTCCCGGTCCATTTGTACAGCCATCGACTCTCCATCTCTAACCGCATTGTGAATATTGGTCATCGCTTTGACAAAAAATACATTGGTCAATGTATCCCCAGTAATTTGCAAAGCCTGCAGGATAGGTACTCCACTGCTTAATAAGGTGCCAAAAGTCCTGGTAATCCGAGAAATATTGGATTTGCTGACCACATCTTTAACCACCGGAACATGCAACCCCAACCAATCAAACCCTTTCGCACCCTGCTTTGTTTTTTTAAGCAGAACCACCCCAATAACCACGCCTGCCATACCGCCCAGCACTAAAATGGGGTTGGAAGAAAAAAGATCACTTATATCGACCACAATCTGAGTGGGCCCAGGGAGGGGAGCCCCCCGCAGCATCTGTTCGAAAATGGACTCAAACTGTGGCACCACCACCATCATCAGCAAGGTAACGATGGCCAGTGCCACAAACATAATTACAGACGGATAAATCATAGCAGACTTAACCTTCTTAATCGTCCGTATGGATTTTTCCTGAAATTGAGCAAGCCGGGTGAGAACGAGATCGAGAACTCCACCTGCCTCCCCTGCCTTGACCATATTGACATATAATTTATCAAATGTTTTTGGGTACATGGCCAGACCATCAGACAAGGTACCACCCGAAGAAACTTTTTCAGCAACCGTCTCCAGCATAGATTTAAACTTGGGCTTTTTTTCCTGCTGTTTAATCATAACCTCCAAGCTTCTCAGCAAGGGAAGCCCTGCCTGAATCAGGGTGGACATTTGCCGGGTAAATACGGAAATATCCTCATTGGTAGGCCCACCCCCTATTTGAATATCAAGAATACTGGACTTCTTTTTTTTCTTTTTCGATTTGGTCTTGGCTTGTTTTTTCGAAGAGGCCGAAGTGTCTTTGGTTTCCGCACCCGCCCCTTTGAGATCCATTGTGGGGTTATTCGCTGTAGGAGCAGCACCTTGTAAGGAAAGCTTTGAGGGTGTAAGGTTGTACTGGGCAAGAATGTTGCGGGCATCTTGCTCATCAGTAGCTTCAAAAGTACCGTCCACCGAGTTACCGGTTGGGTCCGTTGCAACATATTCAAAAATAGCCATCAGTAATTTTTCCTATCTTGCGGAGGAATCAGGTATATTTCAAGACTTCCTCCACTGTGGTTTCCCCATCGAAAATGGAACGCAGGCCGTCCTCTCTCAAGGTCCGCATACCTTGCTCGATCGCTTTTTGTTTCAGTACCAGTGTGGCTGCACCAGAATTGATAAGTTCGCGAAAGGAATCTCCCACCTTGATCATTTCAAATAAGCCCGTTCTGCCACGATACCCACCATTGTTGCAGGCATCACACCCAGACCCAAAATAAAACTTCCTGTCCCCCAGATCTTTTCGGGACAGGCCAAGATTTTGCAACATCTCATTCTTAGGATCAAATTCCTGCTGACAACCCGAGCAGATCTTTCGAACCAAACGCTGCGCAAGAATAAACTCCAGAGAAGCGGAGAGAAGGAAAGGTTCCAGCCCCATATCAATCAAACGAGTAATGGCACCGGGAGCGTCGTTGGTATGAAGAGTACTAAGAACTACGTGACCGGTGAGCGAAGCCTGTACCGCGATCCTTGCCGTCTCAATATCACGAATCTCTCCCACCATGATCTTGTCCGGATCTTGTCGTAAAAAGGCTCTTAAAGCCCGGGCAAAATCCAGCCCCACTTGGTGGTTTACAGGGACTTGCATAATGCCCTCGATCTCATATTCCACCGGGTCTTCGGCGGTCAGAATTTTAGTGTCTATTTCATTGACCTCACGAAGGGCACTGTAAAGCGTGGTTGTTTTACCCGAACCGGTGGGTCCGGTGACAATAAAAATACCGTTGGGCCTACGAACTGCACCCCTGATGCCCGACTTTACATTCTCGGGCAAACCAAGGTTGTCAAGGTCCAGGTTGACTGCTGATTTATCAAGAACCCGCAAAACAACACTCTCCCCAAATTGGGTGGGGAGGGTGGAAACACGCAAGTCAACTGCCCTCCCCTCGATCGTCATTTTGATTCGTCCATCCTGAGGAATGCGATGCTCGGCGATGTTCAGTTCAGAAATTACTTTCACCCGAGAAATAACAGGTAAAGCCAGGCTTTTGGGAGGGGGCGACATTTCATAAAGGGCACCATCTACCCGGTAACGGATACGAAATTCATCCTCAAAGGGTTCGAAGTGAATATCCGAAGCCTTTGCCCGAATTGCCTGTTGCATGACCAAGTTAACAAAACGAATAATCGGAGTCTCATTTGCAGCATCAACCAGATCGCCCTCCTTCGCGTCGTCTAAATTTTCAAATTGATCCAAGCCCACATCCCCAAGCAGATCATTCATAGATGTCTGCTCTTCACCATAATAGTGATCCAGCAATGCAGTTATTTGTACGGGATCGCAAACAACGATAAAGATTTCCAGGTTGAGAGCGAAAGTGAGATCATCAATGATCGCAGAATTAAAGGGGTCAAGAGCAAGTAAATGGACTCCCCCCTCAGAAAGGTAAAGGGGAACAACCCCATATTGACGGGCAGTATCATGGGGTATGACCGCTAAAACATCAGGTTCAATCTCTCCCACTTCGCCCACTTGCAGTTCGTACCCAAGGTACTGGGAGATCAAATTTAATAATTCTTCACGCTGGATGATTCCCGCTTGAATGACCGCTTCAGCGAAGGAGCGACTGCCATCGATTACATCCTGATCAAACAGTTCATCAAGCCCATGCTGGGAAACCCCTTCCACTTCCCTAAAAAGATCACGAATTTCAGAATTATTGTCTACGAACAGCATCTTCTAAATTACTCTTCCTCCGTGGTTACCATGAGGACTTCATCCAATGTGGTAATTCCCGCAAGAACTTTCCGGAACCCATCGTTGCGCATCGACCGCATCCCCATCTCTCTGGCTTTGTTGCGAAGCTCAACAATGCTCACATTGTTATAAATCATTTCTTCAATTTCTTGGTTCACTTCAAAAATCTCAAAGACTCCTTTTCTGCCCCGGTACCCCTTGTCTCCACACTTACCACAGCCCGCACCTTTCATAAAGGTAGCCCCACTTGCCTGCTCTTCCGTGATCCCTAAAACTGCAAGTTCTGCGGAGGTGGGCTCATAGGGCCCTTTGCAGTTTTGGCAAATGGCACGGACTAATCGTTGGGCGAGAGCGGCCCGTAAAGAAGCAGAGACCAAAAAGGGTTTCACCCCCATATCCACCAAGCGGGAAACCGCACTGGGTGCATCATTGGTATGAAGTGTACTAAATACCATATGCCCGGTAAGGGAGGCATTGATGGCGATCTCCGCAGTTTCCAAATCCCGAATCTCCCCCACCATTACAATATTGGGCGCCTGCCTGAGCATGGCCCGCAAAGCGGCAGAGAAAGTCATCCCGACCTCTGTCCTGACCTGTACCTGGTTGATACCAGGCACTTCATACTCCACAGGGTCTTCCACGGTAATGATCTTACGGTCGGGCTTATTGATCGCATTCAGAGCAGAGTACAGGGTGGTGGATTTCCCTGAACCTGTGGGTCCAGTAACCAGAAAAATTCCATCCGGCATATTGATCACTCTCTCAAAAGTGGTTTGGTCATCCGAAAAGAAACCCAGTT
>JAYOTQ010000087.1:0-1466 GCA_038150505.1 Opitutales bacterium
CCAATCAGCCCAACTTCCCCCCTGCGTGCCACAGCGAATTTTTGAATCAAGGAGACCGAGCCCTCTTTGGGGTCAAAAACCCGGAACTGCCCGTTGAGTTCGATAAAGAAAATTCGACCATCCTGAGAAACTGCCAACTCCATGGGCTGATCGAGCGTATCGACGAGGGTAACAGGAGTCAGCCTGCCCGGGTCATATGAATCAGCATAGATGGTGGGCAGGAGCAATAGGGCAAAAGAAAAGATTATCCAAGAAAACATCATATTATTCAACCCAACGCTTGCTTGTCTCACAATAATTTACTGATGAAAATTGCGTAAATATTATGTTGATTTGCGTCACCTTGCAGCTGATTCCCCGAAATCAAAAGGATGGATCTCTGCAAAAGTTTTAAATTTGTTTGCGTGTTTTCAGGAACGGTTTTTGAAAGACTTAGCAACAACGCACCAACTTTCATTTCCTACAACCTAAAATTAAATGTCAGATTCTAACCTTCTCACTGTACAACAGCATATCTTACGCGAACAACTTCGCTTTTCTGGAGCGTCGGGGGAATTCTCCTTTTTGTTATCGGGAATAACTTTGGCCACCAAGATAATACAGGCGCAGGTAAGGCGTGCCGGTCTGGCTGATGTGCTTGGGGAGCATGGTGAAGTCAATGTGCAGGGTGAGATTCAACAAAAACTCGATGTGATTGCCAACGAGGCGATTGTGCAGGCATTGACTAGTCGGGCGAGTGTGGGCGTTCTTGCATCGGAGGAAAATGAGGAGCCAATGATTGTTCACAAGGGAGATAAAGAGGCCAAGTATGCCGTGGTTTTTGATCCCCTGGATGGCTCCTCTAATATTGATGTAAATGTGAGCGTGGGTACAACATTCTCAATTTTACGGAGGCCAGATGATGCCGCATCCGATAACCCTGAGGCGTGGGTGCTTCAGCCCGGCACCGAGCAAGTGGCTGCCGGTTATGTGGTCTATGGATCTTCCACCATATTAGTCTACAGTGTGGGGCATGGAGTACATGGCTTTACTCTGGATCCGGCGATTGGTGCTTATGTGTTGAGTCATCCAAATATGACCATGCCAAACCGTGGAAAGTATTACTCGGTCAATGAAGCCAATGCCGATAGTTTCCCCGATAAGTACAACCGATACCTCTCCGGACTGAGGAGCGGGCAGTATGGTCAGCAATATTCATCCCGTTATATCGGTTCGATGGTGGCTGATTTTCACCGTACTTTACTCAAAGGTGGAGTGTTCCTCTATCCACCCACAGCAGATAATGCCGAAGGAAAGCTTAGGCTTCTTTACGAGGCCAACCCGGTTGCCTTTCTTGCCGAGCAGGCGGGCGGGGTGGCGTTGGACGGCAGCAAAAGAATTTTGGAGATCGAGCCCACCAGCATACACCAGCGCGTTCCTTTAGTTGTAGGTAGTCAGGCCGAGATGGCAGACTTTGCTGCCCTGGA
>JAYOTQ010000087.1:1566-4599 GCA_038150505.1 Opitutales bacterium
CTTAATCGGCCCACCTGGCCTGGGGTTGTCTCCGTAGCCCAATTCGCTGGGAATGTAGATTCTTATCTTACCCCCTACCTGGGTCTTGGTTAACCCTCCAGAGAATCCTTTAATGACACCATTCATGGGGAAGCTCGCTGGCTGTCCCCGGTCAACTGAACTATCAAAGACCGTCCCATCAATGAGCGTGCCGTGGTAGTGCAACCGCACGGTGTCTTCCATGGTGGGAGTTGCTCCTTCGCCCTTTTGCAGGATTTCATAAAAAAATCCGGAAGGGTCCTTTTGGATACCTTCCTGACTGGCGAGAAGGGCGAAAAATTCTTTGGCTTTTTCTTTGTTTGCCAAGGCTGATTTGGCCTGGTCGGCTTGGGCTGCCTCACGGACTGCCTGCATTTTTTTCATCATTATTTCTTGAATCTTCGGCTGAAGAGACTGGATTTCAGGAGGGATGGTATCCAGATTGAATCCCTTGGCCAAACCTTTGAGAATGGCTTTCTGTTGGGCGGAATCAAACCCCATCTTGTGCAATCCTGATCCATGGGAGATCATTACCCCAATCGCTTCATACACTTTTTGGTCTGCGTTACCGGGCAGGGCATTTGTTTTGTCTTGTGCAAAGCTAGCGTGAACCCAAAGAAAACAGGTCGAAAATAAAACGACCATTGGCTGGAGGGATGGTTTATTTATCATCCCCCGACGTTCACAGGTTATCTTTTTTAGTCAACCTTCATATAGCTTAATCTGAGAAACAAAATGGATAGAAAGAGATTATTTTAAGAGGTTCTTACTTGAATTGTTTTCGTAATATCAGGTTTCTTCAGTGGACAATAAAATATACCTTAGTAATAAATAAATCCTGTCTTTTAAAACTGATATGCAAACCGTACGACTCCATCTTTTCGTTACCCTAACGCTGTGCTTATTTTGTGCACCCACCTTTGCAAATAAGGTTTTTTACAAAGGCACGAACGGGGTTGGAAAGGGAAAGCACTTGGTACTAGTTGCCAGTGACCACGAGTACCGGGCAGAGGAGACCATTCCTGCGCTTGCCCGTATTCTTTCGGTCCATGGTGGTTTTGATTGTACCGTTTTATTTGGTGTAAACGACAAGGGTGAAATTGAGGCGGGTATATCCAATATCCCTGGCTTGGAAGTTTTACGAAAAGCGGATGGGCTTGTCTTTTTTGTGCGGTTTTTGGCTCTCCCCCCCGAGCAGATGAAGCATTTGGACGAATATTTTGGGCGTGCCGGACCTGTGGTTGGGCTTCGTACATCCACCCATGCTTTTAAATATGACAAAAACCGGGCCAATGATCCCTATGCCAAGTACAGCTTTCGCTATACAGGAAAGGAATACAAGGGTGGCTTTGGGGAACAAGTGTTGGGACAGTCCTGGGTTGGGCATTACGGTCAAAACCACAGGCAGAGCACCCGGATTGACTTGATTGAGGCAAAGAAAAAGCATCCGATCTTGCGAGGAGTGAATCAGGTGCATGTGCAGGCTGGAGGGTACAATGCTGAACCGCAACCAGACTGGAATATTCTGACCATGGCTCAACCCCTAATGTCGATGAAACCAGATGGAAAGGATGACCCACAGAAACCACCTAAAGCAAGTGAGTGGACCCGGGAGTACGCCGGCAAAAATGGAAAGAAGGGGAGGGTATTTACTTCATTGTACGGTGCCTCCCAGGATTTGCTCAATCCCGGATACCGTCGTCTTATTTTGAATGGGATCTATTGGTCTGTCGGCTTGGAGAACCAAATCAAGGCAGATGCGAAGATCGATTTTGTCGGACCATACAATCCCACCAAGTTTGAAAATCGCGGAGAGGTAAAAGGAGTGAAGCCAGTAATGTATGCCGATCTTAAAAGTCCGATTCCCGCAGATCCGAAAGCCGTAATCCAAAAAGTACAGTCCGTCACAGCGAAGAACCAAAATATTCGTAAAGGTGCCCGTTATGTCCGGGTGGAGATCGCTGATGATAACCGTATTCTTACCCTCAATGAAGTGGAGGTTATAAGTGGAGGGAAGAATATTGCTCCGAAAGGAAAGGCAACCCAGTCGAGCACGGGTGCGGGAGGAGTTGCTTCGCGGGCAATTGATGGAAATAAAGATCCTGACTACAATAAAGGAGGGCAAACCCACACCGATGGATTCGGATCGGTCAACCCATGGTGGGAAGTTGATTTAGGGGGTGAGTACAAAATTGATGAGGTGGAAGTCTGGAACCGTAAAGGCTTTGAGTCACGTCTCAACGGTTTCACCATCCAGTTGTTGGACGCCAATCGTAAGCAAATTTACAAGAGCGGAAAAACTAAGGGAGCCCAGCGTATCAAATTTACCTTAAGGTTTAGAACCGTGATCGATTTTTTCCTCTACAACGGCAAGCCAGAGCCAACCGCTTTCAAGCCAGTGCCATATAAAGTAAGTGTCCCCGATGGTTACGAGGACTCTCTTCCGTTTTCATTTAAAAAGGGTGACAGGATCGCAATCTTAGGGAGTGGTCTGGCAGACCGCATGCAGCATGACGGATGGACCGAAACCCTACTGCAAAGTGAATTGAAAGGGCTGGAGGTAATTTTCCGTAATATGAGTCTCTCGGGCGACCGCCCGAATAGTTATCCCCGTAGTAAGGGATTCATGGAAATGAATGATTACCTTCGTCATGTAAAAGCGGATGCAGTCTTTGCTATGTTTGGCTACAACGAATCTTATGATGGAGAAAAAGGGGCAAGCCGATACAAGCAAGAGTTGGTCAATTTTGTGAAGAATATTCGAGGGTCCAAAGCAAACGGAGAAACTTTTCCCCGCATCGTTTTATTTAGCCCGATCGCATTTCAGAACTTAAAGGACCGCAACCTTCCGCGGGGGAAGATTCAAAATAAGAATCTCGCATTGTACACAAAAATCACTGAAGAAGCGGCCAAACAGGCTGGTGTTGAATTTGTCGATCTGTTCAACCCAACCCTTGCTCTTTTCCAGAAGACTTCTCAGCCTCTTACCATCAATGGGGCTCATTTGAATGAGGA
>JAYOTQ010000088.1:0-4526 GCA_038150505.1 Opitutales bacterium
GCACTTCGAAAAAGCACCACTGTGATTAAGGCGACCAGGGTAGGCCACAGAGATACAACAGAAGTATCGACTTGCGACAAGCCAAAGGAAGTAAGCAGAGTAACCAGAACCGTCTTAAGGGATTTGCTCATGAATGGATAGATTGTTGGAAGAGATAGGGAAAGGTTGCAATCTATTAGCTGAAATGAGAACTTTTAGGACCAAATTAATTTTGGAAGTTAAAAGAGCTGTTCCCAGAAATTACTCTTTTTTTGCCCCCTTGTGTCTTGCTTTATTCACAATTAATGGTATTAATAAAACTAATTATTCTGTGGGATAGTTATAAGTAAAAAACAATCATAATTGGGAAATGGGAACAACTTGGCACATTGAATGCAATCACTTCTTAGTGCTCTCGTTTTTGCATTTCCAAAACACACTTTCTAATCAAATTAAATGAAAACTTTATTTCAGGAGGATCTCCTCGATGCCGGATATGAATTGCCTACCTCTGGGCTCTGTTACAACCTGGATCCGGAAGACGCTAAAGCACTTATTTCAGAGGGCGAATGGTTGTTGGCAGAAGATGAGCTAATCGCTCGTGAAGGGGAATCTCAGCAGTACCTCTACATGATTGTTTCTGGTTCCGTAGAACTTTCCAAAAGAGATGATCGCGGGAAGCAGCAAACGATTGCAGATTTAGGAACCGGAGAAACTTTTGGTGAAGTTGCCTTTCTTAGAGGACATATTGCTTCAGCAACCTCAGAAACGCGTGGTCTGTGTATCCTTTGGAGGATGGATCACGAGCAACTACTTTCCTTTATCGGAAGTCACGGAACCATTGCCGGACAGCTTTGCTTAAACCTAGCTGGTCTACTGGCTGATCGTTTGCTCAAGGAAAACAAAGTGGTGTCCAAAGTAAAAATGGATCTGGAAGAGGCTATTTCGAGCCTGCACACGGCTTCTGAAGAAGATACTTTAAAGACCACTGCTCTTAAAGAACTGCAAAACAAGGTCGAAAGCCTGAACCATGCTACACGGGTGCGCCAAAATAAGAACCGCAAGCGTTCCAAGTTTAATGCAGTTTCTATGGCTAGTTCGGCGGTGGCTGTACTTTCTGTTGTCGGAATGTTTAGCCTATACAATTCCTTTGACCATAGTGCTCCTGGCCGGGTTCTTTCCCTGGAAGAAGAGCTTAGCACAATGAAAAAGAATGAGGTTTTCTACCTCGAACTTAAGAAAAACCTCGAGGCTGAAAACGAACAGCTCGTTCTTGAAAACAACAACTTGAACATTCTTAAAACTTCTTTGTCTGAGGAGGCTCAAGGATTGAAGGAGGAACTGAGTTTTCGGGATCACGAATATGATTCCTTAAAGGCTAAGTTGATGGAATCGGAAGAGGAGTTAGCTGCTTTGATAAGTTTGGAAAAAGAAGCACAGGATGAAACCCAAGTTGCTAATATCGAACCATCTGATCTGTATGTTCCCTTAATACCGCAGGACTTTCTCGAGGAGATCAAAGATTGGTCCTACACAAACTCCACACTTGCTTTTCCTTGTGAAGTGAAAGTGGTGAATGAGCCCGTGACTTTATCTGACCTTGCTTTGTCGGCAAATGTGGCAGTGGAAGTCGGTTCCATGATAACGATCACGCGTTTTCATCCAGTCTCCGAAGAGTATGTAGTTGCTCGTCAAGGGGATAGCGACACCTTTATGGCATCTGTTCATGTTGATAATACCAATGTTATGGAAGTTTTAGCTGAAAAATATGTGACTTATATGAAGGACATGGGCAAGCGGGTTGCTAATCCATTTCTCACCAATCGCTTCTCACAGATCGATAAGAATTTTTCAGAAGAAAAATAAACTTTTATATTTCTGTCTGCCCTAAGGATATCAAAATTTCAGTAGGGCAGTTATACGGTAGGGAAAGTCTAGCAAAGACTGGCCATATCAAGAACAAAGCGGTACTTCACATCGCTTTTTTGCATGCGTAGATAGGCATCGTTGATTTCTTGCATACGGATCACTTCGACCTCTGAAAGGATATTCTTTTCTCCGCAAAAATTGAGCATTTCCTGTGTCTCAGCAATGCCTCCTATTAACGAGCCAGCCAGGCTGCGGCGGCCAAAAATGAGTTGGGCAGCATTTACCTGACTGAGTGGTTCCACCGCCCCCACGATACACATGGTACCATTGGTCTTGAGCAATTCCAGATATGGGGTGAGGTCATGATTGACCGGAATAGTGTTGAGCAGAAAGTCAAAACTGCCGGCTTCTTTGGCGAGGGCATGGGAAGAGGATGACAAAAGCACATCATCTGCACCAAGTATGCGGGCGTCCTCACCTTTTTGCTCCGATGAAGTAATCATAGTAGTATGAGCACCAAGAGCGTGGGAAAATTTAACCCCCATGTGTCCAAGACCTCCAAGGCCAATAACGCCCACTTTGCTGCCAGGTCCTATTTCCCAGTTTTTAAGGGGTGAGTAGGTGGTAATACCAGCACATAAAAGAGGAGCGATGCCAGGTCCGGTCAGGGAATCGGGAACTTGTAGTACGAATGATTCCTTGGCCACAATGCTTTGGGAATATCCCCCGTAGGTAAAACCACCAGGGTCTTGAGTTTCGGAGTTGTAAGTGGCAGTGAATCCACTCAGGCAGTACTGCTCGAGCCCCTTTTCGCAATTGGAGCAACTGCCACAGGATCCAACCAAGCAACCAATGGCTGCCCGATCACCAGTTTTAAAGTTTTTAACCTCAGAACCCACATCAGTAACCCGACCCACAATCTCATGACCAGGAACGACCGGATAATTGGTCATTCCCCAGTCGTTGTTGACAAAGTGAATATCGGTATGACAGACGCCACAGTGTTCAATGGAAATCTGAACATCTTGTGGACCGACTGGGCGGCGAACAATTTGGGAAGGAAGTACCTGAGCTTTTGCTTCGGATGCGGAATAGGCTTTTGTTTGAGTCATGGATAGGAACATCCAATAACAAAAAGAAAGTCAGGCAAGCACCAACCCGAAGGATTGATCTACCGACTTACGCGGCAGCCAAGTTTCCGAAAGATTCGATTTCCTGAACGATGCTTCGTACTTCTAAGCGAAGTTCCCCAAGCTTGCTTTTGGATAAATCCATTTTTTCGCGAATGGCTGTTTGTAATTCTTTATGAATTTCGCCAAGACGCTCCCCAAGGCTTTCGAGGTTTTGTGCGGCTTGTTCCATCAACTCGTTCCCTTTGTTTTGGGCCGATTGAAAAGTAGAAAGCTTGGTTTCTACCAAGCGTGACATCTCTTTGGTTTCCGCTAAAAGAATGCGTTCACTGGCTACGCGTTTTAAGTTGCTGGTTAAACCCAGCTTGGAAAGGGTCCAGATGATCCACTTGGAAGGATCCAATTGCCAAGGCTTTACTCCATTGCGGTAGTCCCAGGCAAACTCGTGGTGGTAGTTGTGGTATCCTTCCCCCATAGTGAAAATGGCTGCGACCCAACTATCTCTGGCTGAGTGATCAGTGGAGTAGGGCTGCTTGCCTATCATGTGGCAAAGGGAATTAATGCAAAAGGTGGCATGCTGCACCATAACCACCCGGGCAACGCCAGGAATGAGAAAACCACCCAACGCACCAACCGCTGGGTTCAAGTTCCCCGTGTAAACAGCATAATAATACCCAATCAGGGTAGGGACGATGAAGCTGACGGTAAAAGAGATTGCATGGACCCATTTGTGCTGCCAAGCGACGAGTTTGTCGTTGTAGAGGTCGCTGACATTGTTGATCGGGGGTTCAGGCTTGAGTTTGAACATGAGCCATCCCATGTGAGCCCAGAAAAATCCCTTGGTGATATCGTAGGGGTCATCATCAGTATCCACATGCTTGTGGTGTTTGCGATGTTCTGAGCTCCACCAAATGGCCGAATTTTCAAATGCAGCCGCTCCAAATAAGAGAACATAAAGTTTGACCGGCCATTTTGCCTGAAAGGCTTTGTGGGAAAAGAGCCGATGGTAACCCACCGTAATACTCATACCAGTGGAAATATAAAAGAAGAGAAAGACCCCAAAAAGGAACCAGTCCCAGCCGTAGGTCCAAAGGTAATAGGGAACCGCAGTTACAGTAAGAATGGCAGTCAAGATGAGAAATCCACTCGTCACCCATTCTACCCGCTTGAATGGTATATTTTTGAACATGATTATTTATATAAAAGGTTTATTTGAAAAAGGCGAATCATAAAGTGGTTTAGAGTGCTTGGGTGAAGCTACTTGTTTAATTTGTCGAAAGAGGCAAAAAATTCCTTGTGACATCTTTGATTACAGGTACTAATGAATCTGCCTTTTGGGGCACAACTTCTATAATCCTTAATTCAACTATCATGAACAAAATTAAAATCATTGCTTCGGGAATCCTGATCTTGGGAATGCTCTCTTTATCCGGTTGTTTTGTAACCAAGGCGGGAAACTATGTTTCCGAAAAATCCAAGGCTGCATGGTCCGGAACCAAATCATTTTTTGGTGCAGGCGAAGACAAATAATTATTCGATTTAATGAAG
>JAYOTQ010000089.1:0-4357 GCA_038150505.1 Opitutales bacterium
CCGATCCCGCCCGTGAATTTATTGAAAACTGGGAAGTCGAATCCTACCGGCAATCCGTGGCCAGCTAAGCATTAGGGTAAAAAGATAAGTTGGGTGAGCTAGAAAACATTAACCCAACTCCCTCCCCCTTAATGAGAAATTTTTGGGACCATAATCCACTAAGTCTGTAAACGGCCCTTCCCTTCCTGAGTGAAAGAAGGACGTGGGATAGGATGTAGGAAAAAACTAAGGGTTCCAGACCTTAAACAATGCCTCAGCCATGTGAGAAGGTGTTTCGGCAACGGATATCCCGGCATCCAACAAGGCTTCAACCTTAGCTTCGGCAGTTCCTTTTCCGCCGGAAACAATCGCACCTGCATGTCCCATACGACGGCCTGGAGGAGCTGTACGACCGGCAATAAATGCAGCACATGGTTTATCCACATACTCCTTAATAAATGCGGCAGCTTCTTCCTCTGCCGTCCCTCCGATCTCACCGATTAGGATGATCGCTTCGGTTTGGGGGTCTTCATTAAAGAGTTGAACCGCATCGAGATGGCTCGTGCCATTGATGGGATCTCCCCCAATTCCAATACAAGTGGATTGACCATGGCCCGCGGAGGTGATTTGCCAGACAGCTTCGTAAGTCAAGGTACCAGACCGGGATACAATCCCAACTTTCCCAGGCTTATGGATGTAACCCGGCATAATCCCAATCTTGCATTCGCCTGGGGTGATAATACCCGGGCAGTTAGGCCCGATTAAGCGGGTATTGGAGTTGGCCAGGCGAGCTTTCACTTCGGCCATATCCTTCACAGGTATACCTTCAGTGATGGCAATGACTAGAGGAATTTCAGCATCAATCGCTTCAAGAATAGAATCTGCAGCAAATGGAGGGGGCACATAAATAGCAGCTACATTCGCTCCTTCTTTATCGACGGCATCCTGAACCGTATCAAATACAGGAACTGAGTCCTGAAACTTCTGCCCTCCTTTGCCCGGTGTAACTCCGGCAACGACATTGGTACCATACTCCATGCATTGAATGGTGTGAAAACTGCCGGCACTTCCGGTGATTCCTTGAACCACTAACCGGGTATCTTTGTTTACAAGAACGCTCATTTGAAAATCTGATTATTAATTGGTAAAACTTATTGGCCAGCCAACTGGACTATCTTTTGGGCTGCTTCAGCAAGGGAGTCAGCCGGTTCCAGGGCTAGACCACTATCAGCAAGGATCTTCTTGCCCTGCTCAACATTGGTACCCTCCAGACGTACAACCAGAGGTACTTTCATTTCAAGTTTGCGGGCGGCGTTGACGATCCCAGTGGCGATAACATCACACTTCATAATGCCACCGAAAATATTCACCAAAATCGCTTTTACTGCATCATCGGAAACAAGAATGCGGAATGCGTTTTCGACCTGTTCTTCATTGGCTCCTCCACCAACATCTAAAAAGTTGGCTGGTGACCCGCCGTAGTGCTTAATAATGTCCATCGTTGCCATGGCCAGACCGGCGCCATTGACCATGCAGGCAACATTGCCATCCAAGGCAATGTAATTAAGGTCGTACTTGGAAGCTTCCACTTCCTTCGGGTCTTCTTCGCTAAGATCGCGAAGCTCCACAACATCGGGATGGCGAAATAAAGCGTTGGAATCAAAATTTACTTTGGCGTCCAAAGCCAAGACATCGCCGGTTGGAGTAAGGACCAAAGGATTAACTTCCACCTGCGAGCAATCCTTGCTCCAAAAGAAATCGTACAATTTAGATACCAACTTTACGCACTGCTTAAATGAATCACCACTCAGCCCCAAAGAAAAGGCAACTTGGCGGGACTGATATGGGCGAATCCCCAAAGCCGGATCGATCAAAATTTTGGTGATCTTTTCGGGATTGGTTTCCGCAACTTCTTCGATGTCTACTCCTCCTTCGGTGGAGGCGATAACCACAGGCTTGGAAGTCGCACGATCCATAAGGATTGCGAGATAAAATTCTTTGTCGATATCAGACGCCTCAGTGAAATAAACTGTACCAACTTCTTTCCCTTCCTCTCCCGTTTGCTTGGTTACCAAAACATTGCCAAGCATATTTTCAGCTTTCGAAATTGCCTCCGTGCGGGAGGACACAACATGGACGCCGCCTTTAAATCCATTGGTAAAAGTCCCTTTTCCGCGGCCACCGGCGTGAATTTGAGCCTTTACCACAACGGATTGATCGGAGGGGAAAGACGAGAGTGCAGTTTCGATTTGTTCCTTGGTCTGGGCTACGGTGCCTTTAGGCACGCTAACCCCAGCACTTTCGAACAATTGTTTCGCTTGGTATTCGTGTATGTTCATGAAAATGGAAAAGTGATAAGAGTGTCAGGCTTCGCCCAACGATCAAGCCTATTCCCTTGAATTTATCCGCATCCTTTGGAAAAACTGCATTTGACACTTGCCCGATTGTTTGGCGGATAAAATATAGAACCCATGCGTACACTATTTCTCTTCACCCTCATTCCATCTCTCTTACTCCTTGGGAATTGGCCACAGTACCATGGCCCTCTTTTGAATAAGGCAACAGAAGCTGCCTTTTTAAACCAGAAAAACCTGAAGTTTGGAGAAAATAAATTATGGAAAATACCCACACCTCTTGGGTTTAGCTCTTTTTCCATAGATGAAAATTATGCTTACACGTTAATCGCTGAAGAGGATGCCGATGGGTTGCTTCGGGAATGGTGCATCGCAATCGAGCTTTCATCGGGAAAAAGAATTTGGTCCAGACCGCTGGGCATTGCCTCCTACGGGCATGGGGGTGGAAATGCAGGAACCTCTGATAATTCCGGCGGGGATGGCCCCAGATCTACCCCCGCTTGTAAAGATGGCAGGGTATTTGTTTATGATTCTGATATGAATTTGTATGCCTTGTCGGCACAATCGGGTAAAGTTCTCTGGCAAGTTGATATCATTCGGGACCATGAAGGTAAAAATATCATGTGGAAAAATGCATCTTCCCCCCTTTTGGTTCAGGGCCTGGTGGTAGTGGGTGGAGGTGGACCCGGTCAAAGTTTCCTCGCATTGGAGCAGGCAACAGGGAAAGTGAAATGGAAAACTGGAAATGAAACCCTCACGCATGCCACACCTGCCTACGCATCCATTCACGGAGTGGATCAAATTATTTTTCTTTGCAGGTCGGGTTTGGTTTCCCTAAGCCCAAAAGAAGGATCAGAACTTTGGAAACAGGACTTTTCTTTTAAAGTATCGACCGCTGCTTCACCGGTAGTGGCGGGAAATTATATTTTTTGCTCAGCTGGTTATGGTGTCGGGTCCGGCTTATTTCAGATTACCAAGAAAAATAGAGTGTGGAAGAGTGAGCCAATCTGGAGAAAGCGGAATGAATTAATGAATCACTGGAGCACGCCCCTTCACTTGGACGGGAAGCTCTATGGAATTTTTGGGTTCAAAGAATACGGAAAAGCACCTCTCCAGTGCATCGACTTACTTTCTGGAAAAATTCTTTGGAGCAAGTCAGGGTTTGGTCCGGGAAACTTAATTCGTTCGGGAAATCAGCTCCTTGTGCTGTCCGATGATGGCCAATTGGTCACTGCTTTGGCCTCCCCTCAAAAATATATAGAAACCTCAAGATATAAAATTCTCGAAGGTAAATGCTGGAGCACACCCATTCTCACGAACCATTACTTAGTTGTCCGAAGCACCAAAGAAGCTGTGGCGATTGGTCTGCAAAATTAAAGATCGTAGGGGTCTCTATAAATTGAATCATTGCATTCTCGACTTCCTCGCGGTCATTTAGCTGAATTCAATTTATGATTTGGAAAATCCTTGGGCTGATTATGTCGCATTGATAATTTGGATTTTAACCAAAATTCTCTAAACACCAGTCTTGGTTGGTCTGAGATAACTGTTGTGTTCTGTTAGCCATGGCATGGGTCCACAGTACATATAAACGGACCCTATCAGGTAACCCCCCGGCCAAGCATTTCAAGCTTTGGGGTCACAAGGAACAAAGGTGTGTCAATAAATTGTCAAATTTCAGCGAGATACATCTCGTACAATGTGCGAACCACCCCATTCATCTTTGGAAACCTCTATAAACCTTCGTACATGGGAGTCTACCAATCCATGGGACAGGAAGTTTTGCCAAGATATTTCTTCACTTGTGGAAAGAATATAAAAGGTTCTTCTATTTTCATTCAATGTGTGAAGATGCAAAAGTTGCGAATCAGCGGAAGAATTTAGTTTTTGTGTGAGAGTTTCGTAGTGCATGAAGGAGGGTCTCGCTCGGTAAGGGTTAAATTTGTGTGAGAAACCAAAATCCAGTTGAAGAGACCGAAAGGATCAGAAGAAGGGAGAAGATGCTATTAATCATAAGTTAGTAT
>JAYOTQ010000090.1:0-4222 GCA_038150505.1 Opitutales bacterium
CCAACCAATCAAATCTTTTTATGTATGGAAAGGAGAGATCAAAAATGAATCCGAAATAAGGATCACATTAAAATTTTCTCCGACCAAAGAGTCCGAGCTAGGGAAAGAACTTATCAAACTACACCCTTACGATACTCCACAGTGGGTGTACACAGAGGTGAATGCAGATTCAGAATACGCAAAATGGGTTGATGAGACCAAGGCATCCGCCCAGTGAAAAATCTTAATCTTCTGGTTTAGTTTTAAGCAAAGAGACAACGCGGTCACCGTTTTTCCATTGCCCCCTTTTGCGGAGTAGCTCAACACGCTCAAAGCGTTTAAGGACATTTCTCTTCTTAACTAATCCCCCCGGAGGGCTGAAACTTGGATGTCTGCTCATTCTTTTGTTATAAAAAATTAGGAAATAAATTCAAGGAATAAAACTAGGCTGGAGCACCGACAGCTTCGGCACCAGGTTCAAGAGGTTCTGGATTTTCTTTCTTAGGTTCTTCCTTCGCCTCGCTTTCTTTTTCAGCTTCATCGGTGTCAGAAGAATCGGGTGTGGATTTTATGACCTCTGAAATTATTTTCCCGTGCTCGAGAATTTCATGGATATGTTTACCTTCGATGGTTTCATATTCAAGCAAGGCTTGGGCAGAAGCGTGCAATGCATCGATATGCTCAGTGAGCAAGTTCTTGGCTCGATCATATTGCTGATCAATAATTTCTTTGATTGCAGAATCAATTTTTTGAGCAGTTTCTTCGCTGTAATTTTGGGCACGGCTTAGTTCCTTGCCCAGAAATACCTGATCTTGTTTGTCGCCAAAAGAGATCATGCCCAGTTCGCTCATCCCCCAGTCACAAACCATGCTTCTAGCAATGTTTGTAGCCATACGGATGTCACCTGCTGCACCACTAGTAACATCTCCAATTTCGATCTCTTCAGCGGCCCGTCCGCCCATCGCACAGCATACCTGGTTGAGCATTCTGCGTTTGCTGTGGTTGAGGATGTCTTTTTTGGGGGTAAACATTGTACTCCCAAGGCTTTGCCCGCGGGGTATTATTGTCACTTTATGGATTGGCAGGATACCATCATCAATTTTTGCCTGAACAATAGCATGCCCAGCTTCATGATAAGCTATAATTTTGCGATCTTCATCATCCATGACCCTGCGACGCTCTCTGCCAAAGGAAATCTTTTCTCGTGCATCGTCCAAGTCGATGGGTTCGACAAATTTCTTTCTTCTCCTCGCCGCTATGAGGGCACCCTCATTCAGTAGGTTGGCAAGATCCGCACCAGAAAATCCGGCAGATGCCCGGGCTAAATTCCTGAGCTCAACATCTTCGGACAGCTTAATTTTCTTGGCGTGAACTTTAAGGATAGCTTCCCTACCCTCTAAATCAGGAAGATCGATGACCACTTGGCGATCAAACCTGCCGGGTCGTAAAAGTGCATTGTCCAAAACATCAGGACGGTTCGTGGCTGCGATGATAATTATGCCCTCATGCCCGTCAAAACCATCCATTTCTACAAGAAGGGAATTGAGGGTTTGTTCCCGCTCGTCATTTCCTCCGCCAAGCCCAGCCCCACGTTGGCGTCCAACGGCATCAATCTCGTCGATGAAAATAAGACAAGGTGCACTTTTCCTGCCCTGTTCAAACATATCTCGAACCCGTGCGGCTCCTACCCCAACAAACATTTCCACAAAGTCAGAACCACTGATGCTGAAAAAAGGAACATCCGCTTCCCCTGCAACTGCTTTGGCTAGGAGTGTTTTTCCGGTGCCTGGAGGTCCCACCATTAATACGCCTTTGGGGATTTTACCTCCAATTTTGCGAAAGCGCTTGGGGTCTTTAAGGAAGTCAACAATCTCAGACACTTCTTCCTTTGCTTCTTCGCAACCGGCAACATCATTGAAAACAATTTTCTCATTTTCCCGAGTGAGCAGCTTGGCTTTACTTTTCCCAAAACTGAGGGCACCTTTGCCAGCCATACGCAGTTGCCTAACAAACAAAAAGTACAATAAACCGATAATCAAAAGGAACGGTAATAAGCTGAAGAGCAAATCAGTCCAAATTGTACTGGATGGTTCCTCCCGTAATCGAGTGCCCAGCAATTCGCGCAATTCGCGGTATTCTGACTCGGTCACCCGTCCTTTGACGACAAAGGGCAGGGTTTTGTACTGATTCTCATCAATCTCGAAGGCCGGGTTTTGAATTTTACCCTGGATAACATACCATTCTTCTCCGCCCTTGGGGTCGCTTTGAATGATCGCTTTATCAACACGGTCTTGCTTGGCTGCGGTGATTAATTCGTCAATCGAAGCTATGGAAAGTTGCCCAGGGGTAATTTCACCTGATTGTGCCATCACCAAACCGATGATGGCAGCTAAAACCGCTAACCAAATTAGCAGAACTTTTGGATGGAAGCCTTTAGGTTGGCTGTCCTTGTTTTCATTTTTATTTTTATCCACACTAACATTCTGTATGCACCGAGTGGTAAGTCAAATGCATTACCCCCTCGTCCACGCTTGTTACCTTGGCAAATTCGGACGGAGGGAAGCCGGGAACCCACAGGATTTCTCCAGTAGAATTTATGAAAACTGGGGTTTCAGTTTTTTGGGACTGGTTCCATTTTTGGTCGATCATGCGCTCAGATAGTTTTTTGCTTCCAGGAGAACCAAGAGGTTGGAATGAATCCTTTTCCTTACGTGTACGGATGAAAATGCCGTTTTTTGCAGCATGGGCTGAAATGAAAGCCTCATGTTCTACGGTTACCTGTTTTTGGGAAATCTTCTCGCGGATCTTCTCGGAGTACAAAAGCAAGCGTGCCTGGGAGCAATGACTTCCATTCAGGTAAATCGTTCCCATTAAAGGTAGGGAGGACAGTGGAATCGGATTCACTTTTGTTGCCATTTCTACAAACAGGCAATTTTCCGTCTTTCGCACCCAGGTCTCTTTTCCTATTTGAAGGGATGGGGAGTTTGCTTCGATCAATTTCTTAAGAACGATTTGTGCCTTTTCCGCGTGGGACTTATCGGTTCCATTTAAATGCTTGCCCAGCCAAAGTCTTATCACCCTGATCTTGGTTGCCGGTGGATAAGGTTGTAGCTTTGTGCAGTTGAGAGAATCATTGGGTTCAATGCATTCCGCCAGTGTTTGCTTTGCATGGAATGCCAGGGCAACCGAATCTTCCCTAATCGACTGTGTCGTTTTATAAATCCCTTGTAATAACTCTCGGTCGCACGCCTCTTGCCAGGCTGGTAAAACAGAGTGGCGCATCCGATTTCGGACGTAATCGTTTCCGAGGTTGCTGGCATCCTCGCGCCAAGGGACTCCCGCAGTTTTCATCAATTCCACGATGGATGCTTTTGGCAGGTTTACCAAGGGCCTGACAAAACTAAGAGAGCCTACTTCACTAAGGGGTTGGGGGTGGGTTAAGCCATCCGTGGATATACCTCTAGGGATTCTCCAAAGTAAAGTTTCTGCTACATCATTGAGGTGATGTCCCTGAACTATAAATTTAAATCCTAATTTAGCGGATACTTTTCGAAAAAATCTCATGCGTAGTTCACGCAAAGTACCTTCATCTTTTTTTTCATTGTTTTCGGCCAGTTCGGAAACAAATCGCAATCCCAACTTAGAGCAGAGGGAGGAAACGAAAGATTCATCCCGGTCCGATTCTTCGCCACGCAGCGAATGATTGAAGTGTAAAACAGTTAGGTTTTTACGGAATTTAACAAATGCAGCATGCAAGAGGAGCAGCATAAATAAACTGTCTGCACCTCCTGAGCAGGCAACTGCAATAGAATGCCCTTTTTGTTGGCATAGATCGAGTGCGTTAAGAGCGTCTGGGTGCCATTCGCATTTTGGGTGGAGAGACAGAAGGTGTTCGGCCCGCTCGACCAAGTCATCCGGCAGGTCCAACTGGTGTGACACAACCTGTAGCCTAGCCGCCAATGGTATCTTTGGGATACCATTTCTGCAGACAATCGGGAACCTTTACTGAACCGTTCGCTTGCAAATTATTTTCTAAAATGGCGGCGAGGACACGCGGGATTGCCAAGGCAGAACCATTGAGCGTATGAACGGGTTTTGGCTTTCCATCCTCCCCGCGAAACCGAATATTAGCCCTCCTCGCCTGAAAATCTGTAAAATTACTGCAACTCGAAACCTCAAGCCATCGCTTTTGCCCAGCGGCCCAAACCTCTAAGTCATATTGCTTGGAGTGGGGAAATCCTAT
>JAYOTQ010000091.1:0-4026 GCA_038150505.1 Opitutales bacterium
GGTATTTGAACCTCAATGGAGCGGTCTCCTTTCTTACGAACCACGGTCTCGGCAACTCCAAAAGCATTGAGTCGTTCGCTCATAATCTCCACTACCTTGTCCATGGGAGATGCTCCAGAGGCCTGATCCAGATCTGCAGTAACATTTAAGTCTGTCGCTTCCATGGTAAAAGCGATTCCTCCGCGCAAATCTAGGCCTCTTTTGATGGCGGCCTGGGATTTTTTGAGCAGGGTGCGGAGAACTAAATCGTTTCTTTTGTCTCTATCTTTGACATGGGATGAGCGGATACCAGGCTTTACCACAAAAGGGATGAGGCGGGATCCCACAGTGCCCAAAATACCTTGCGGAGGCTCAAAGTAAGCGGAGTAATTCAGGCGGTTGCGCTTCCCATAATCTCTCAAGGCAGAATAATCAATCGCTTGATCACTGGGAAGTTGTAAACGTAAGTTATCAATGACTTCTGAAAATTTTTCGTGACCTGCATGGTCGGAAGAATTTGCATCAGAAGTTGCCTGAGACAGGGCATAATCGCCAAGCTCCTGATCCTCGAAGGGCAGAATCAAGGTTATACTGATAGCGGTTAATAACGCGGTGAAGATTAGTTTCCAAGAGTTAGATCGATTCATCGAATTATGGGCTGTGTGGGAAAGTACTTGGGTGCGGGAAATCCGCAGAAACAAGAAATTACAGGTTAGTCGACCTTCGCTGAGACCGCTTCCTTTGCGACTTCAACCTTTACATTTTCAGCGATTCTCACAACGAAACGATCCTCTTTAACTCCGGTAATGGTACCAAACATTCCACCTACCGTCTTAACCTTCTCTCCTTTTTCAAGAGCTTTGATCATCTTATCGTGTTCTTTTTGCTTTTTCCTTTGAGGTGCAATCAAGAGAAACCAAAAGGCTACAAAAATTAAAATCATGGGCAAAAAACCCATTAATCCACCTCCAGGGGCCGATGGATCGCCCGAAGGTGCCATAGCCAGCGCATGAATAAAAGATACGGAATCGAAACTTAAGTTTGTCATGACAAACGGCTTACTAAAAAGATTACACCCGATATTGGCAAGCTTGGAAGGTAGGCATGGATGGGTACATCCAAGCACCTAGCCAAATAGGTTGAGCTACTTTTCAAAAGCCTTACCCAACCCCTCCGGCCAGGAGCGTAGATGCAGGTCTCTTTGTGGGAAGGGAATAGATATACCAGATTCCTTGAATTTGTCCCAAATGCTTAGCAATACTTCACTTCTTGCATTGCCCACGCCGTTGGATGGATCATTGATCCAAAACCGCAACTCCAAGTTTACGGAATTATCGCCAAAGCTGGTCAGGAGACAGCGAGGCTCTGGGTCATTCAGTACCCTTCCGGAGGAACGGGCAGCTTCCACACAGAGCTCCATTGCTTTGCGCGGGTTCGAGTCATAAGAAATCCCAACCGGTACACGAACGCGTATATTTTTATCACTGAACGACCAGTTGACCACTCGGTTGGTGATTAAATCTTCATTGGGGATAAGGTGTTCCTTGCCGTCGCGGGTAATGATGGATGCATAGCGGGCACGGAGCGAATTGATCCACCCATAAGTATCATCAATTTCAATTACATCCCCTGGTTTGATCGAGCGGTCAAGCAGCAGGATTAGACCGCTCACGAGGTTGGAGACCACCTTTTGTAAGCCAAATCCAATACCCACACCAATGGCTCCACCAAGGAGGGCAAAAGAGGAAAGGTCCAATCCAATGGTGGACATTGCCACCAAGAAACTAAGAAAGATCAACAGAACCCGAACCACCTTGGCCAATAATACTTGGAGGGAGGGAGGGAGATTGGGGAGTTGTCTGATTTTGGTTTCACCGGCACTTCCCAAAAGGGAACTCATCCAAAGTAGGAAGAGCAGGATGAAGATACCGTTGACTAGGTCTAGAACAGACAGGTTGCTTTTACCAACGGCGAACGAGAGTGATCCAAGGAAATCAAAAGTGGGTTCAAGCAAGCCAAAGCTTTGCAACGCAGCGATGCCAAATGCCAGCACCGCAGCCAGCCTGAGCCAGAATTGATTGTGGGTCAGCCCGGCTACCAGGCGATAGATTAACCATGCCGTGGTGGCATGAACAAATGGGTTGAGCAAATCAACAGAAGCAAACTCAAAGCGGGTTATTAATCCACGGCCCAGAAGAGAGAACAGTAGAAGAAATAAAGGGAGGAGCAACTGGGCGAAGATACGAACGGCTCTTTCAACCCAAGCAGGACGGGTGGGGTCTTGGGTGAGTTTGAGAATTTTGGGCTTGGTCCGTTTTGAAAAGAGCAAGGAGAGAAAGATGCAAAGAAGCAAGGCACATGCTTGAATCTGAGCAGATGGAGTGGTCCAGAACTGGTAGGCATTTTCCCAGATTTTAAAAACTAAAATGCTCAGTTCATTCATTGATCAATATAATTGAAATTACACATCTTGGTTGGCAATCCGTAAAACGATTCCTTCAGGCTAAAAAGCGGTAACTAAAAAAACCTGGATGCAGCCGATCAAAAAGCCTAGGACTGCCCCAATTCTTTCAATAAATCGAAATTCCTGTGCCATGAAACCTACCAGCAATTCCTCAATTTTATTGGAAGAGAAAGCCTGTACCTTTTCCCTTACCAATGCCTGAATATCGACAGATTTTTCCATCTTGCCAGCCAATTCCTGTGCAGATTCTTTCAGGAAATCTTCCAATTCGCCCTTAAACAGGTTGGTCACTTTTACGATCATATCATCCGTGAGAAACATAGAAAGCATTGGAAACGCGGAGATCAGTTTTCCACGAATGGTTTTTTCGATTCTTTTGCCCACTTCATCAAGAGCTTCCGGTTGGGTGGATAGATCTTCAATTTTTTGGGCAACATCCTTCATCGATAACAATTCATTGGCCACGAGACTGCCGAGGTTTTCAGCAATTTGAGGCTGTCTCTTTGGGAAAACCCCATGAAAAGTAATGCCGAGAATCTTTTTCGGTTGATGTGGATGAAACAACATCTTGATCGCCAAGAAATTGGTAATCCATCCAACCAAAGCTGCAAGAATGGGAAGTAGGTAAATAAGGGAAGAAGTTTCAGTCATCTCGGTTGTGAAATTACTAGGTTTTTTTAAAAATTAGAGAATTTCTTATGGATTATGTTTGCGAAGCATAGCTGATTACTACTTGTCAATTGTATGAGCAAGTATGTTTTGGCACCGGTTTTGATGGTTGTGTGCGTTTTGTTATCAAGCGGTTGTGGAAGCATAATTACTAAGCCGTTAAGTTTGGCAACCAAGGCGGTCGTTACTCCTGTTAAAGCAGTTGCGGGAGTGGCTACCGATGTGGTGGCTAAACCATTGCGAAAAACTGCTCAGGTAATGAGACCGGTCACACCGGTCATTCGTGTGCGCTAGCGACGGCGACGGCCACCAAAGCTTGCCTGATTCCCAAAGCCGCGGTTGCGCTTGCGGGAGACTGCTGGGGCGGAAGGGACCAAGGTGTCGGGCTCATTGCGGTAGGGGAAGTCTTCTAAAATTTTTCTGGGCAATGGATTCCCCAGTAGTTTTTCAATCGAATCTACGAGGGATAATTCCTCCGGTTTGCATAAGGTGAAGGCTTCTCCCTCTGTGCGTGCCCGGCCCGTTCGTCCAATTCTGTGCACATAATCCTCGGAGTGTTGAGGAACATCGTAGTTTATAACATGGGTTACATTGGAAATATCCAACCCTCTGGATGCCACATCGGTTGCACAAAGAATTTTCACTTTTCCTTGTTTAAAGTCTTCCAGTGCTCCCATTCGGTCGCGCTGCTTTAAGTCAGAATGTAAGACGCGAACATCCTGCCCGTGCTCAGTTAGCCAATGACTGATTTTATCGGTTCCTCTTCGGGTTTGAAAAAAGATGATCAAATTATCGAATTTGATTTGTTTAAGAAGGGCGATCAGGAGATCGAACTTTTGGATAGCAGGCACAGGATACAATGCGTGACTGACCGTATCTGCAGCCGATATCTTAATATCAATCTTTGCTTCAGC
>JAYOTQ010000092.1:0-3937 GCA_038150505.1 Opitutales bacterium
GCTCTCATCGGGTGATGGGGTTGGGCACCTGGCGGAGAGACAGACTTTCTAACCGGTTGATGCACTGCAACCAATCCTTCTTTTTTCGGTTTAGCAAGTGAATCAGGGCAATGGCTGGAATCGCGATGAGCAGGCCAGCCTGGGTGGTAACGAGGGCTTGGGAAATACCACCGGCCACCAAGTCCATCTTGTAACTGTCCTGCATGCTCAACCCATCAAAGGTACGAAGCATACCTGCCACCGTGCCAAGCAATCCAATCAGGGGAGCAGAAGTGGCGAGCACAAAAAGAAAGCGCAAACGGCGGTTGAGGTAAGAACTTTCTCCCTGCCTGACCTGATCGAACCGACGGCGTGTTTCCTTGCGGTCCCTGTGGTCTGCCAGGCAGAAATGCATGATTCGATCGACCCGCCCGCCTCCTTTAAATGCCCCCCAGCGCTCCCGTGGAAAAGCTCGCAGGTCCGAGGGGATTACGCTTCGCAAGCGCAACCACAAATCGAAGGTCAAATAGTATAAATAAAGGGCAAGTATTCCCAGGGCGGGCATCAGCACTCCTCCTTTTTCCCAGACGAATCCCGCCTGGTTCATAAAATCAACCAGTGGGTTCATCCTTCTTTTCGGATTCAGGGGAAAGATCTTTAGGTGCTTCCTTTTTTAAGTGTACCAAGCGGGCGGAGAATCCTTCCATTTTCGAGACCAAGCCTTGAAGCCTTCGGCTGAGCAGGGCATGGGCGATCAGTGAGGGGATCGCAGTGATGAGACCAAATTTGGTGGTCACCAGAGCTTCGGAAATCCCCCGGGCTAATTCGCTGTTTTCCGGGTTGGCAAAGTTGGTGATCTGGCGGAAAACATCGATCATGCCAGTAACCGTACCGAGCAGGCCGAGTAAGGGAGCAATCGCTGCGGTGATTGCGATTAAGGGCATTCCTTTTTCCAGGCGTGCCTGCCAATCAATAATGATTTCGTAAAGGATCTCCTCGAGTATATCAGGTTTCTTTCCACGATATCCCTGGGCGGTCTTACGCAAAAGTTCAAAAGGGCCGCCAAAATTTCCCGCCAGGGTGACGGGTCCCTGTGGGAAGGGGATGCGCAAAATTTGCACTGCCTTAACGAGGGCGATGAGCACGGAAATAACCGCAAAAAAGAGAATGGGGTAGATCCAAATCCCGCCTTTTTGCATTTCTTCCCAAAGGGTAGGTTCACTGCCCTCAATCACCAATGCCTTGCCCAGGCTTGGGTCCATAGGCAAAAGGGTGGAGCTCCCCGGTGAGGCAGAAAGACCAGCACGAATCTGTTCCGAGGTGTCCAGGCTCGCAAGGAGCAGGCGAGGGGGCGTGTTCCGTTTGACCGAGTCAACGGTCAATGCCATGGAGGAATCTTCCACCCGTTCATAGCTTTTATCGAGAAATCCCGAACTTCCTTTCTCTCCACGAAAATAAAGCAGCGGTCCAAAAGCCCAAAAAACACCACTTTCCCTGACCCCTTCAGGCGGGACGATGGTATCTCCTGGATAGGCAATTCCACCCGCCTGCTGGAGCAGGGTAGTGGTGGATAGCTCAGCCAGTTCAAGGTAGGCAGAAAAAGAACTCGCCTGGTCTCCGCTTTCCTTGGCGAGGGCAGATGACAAATCATTGGAGAGATGGATCCTTTCCGAGGAGGGCATAGACTGGGTCCATCCACGGGCATAGTCCTTGAGGAGACGGAGGGATGTACCCAGGGCAGTTTCGTTTTCACGCACGTCTTCCTTCAGTTGCAGAAGGCTGGCATCCCGGTTATCGCGCTGCCTTAGGCGCCGATCAATTTCCGCCCGTTTGTCCCGGGCATCGCGTTCCAGTTTTGCCACCTCCTCGGTAAGAGGAATTTTTTCCTGCTCCACTTGTTGGCGCAGCAAGGTGAGCCGTTCAATCGAATCCTTTAAATCATTGCGGGCTGTTGCCCGTACCTGCTGGACGGACTGGGCGGAAGCCACAACCGATCCACCGATCAAAAGAGCAAGCAACAATCCGTTTTGTGCCCAGTTACTCATTTTTTTGCTGCTGCCGGAGCGGGTACAGGGAGTTCAAGAAAGCGGGGCATCGCCCGGTTGTTGAGCATGTCCACCCCGGTGGATATTTCCCGGGCAAGCCCATCGGACCGTGTCCACTCCCATCCGTTTTCGCCCGGCTGTCCGAAGCCAGCCACGGTGCCAGATTCATTGACAAAATAGGCAGTGCCCAGGCCAAAGTACATCACCTGGAACTCACGGGACTGGTTGTCATCCAGGGTAAACTCCTGCCTTTCCAAAGTGACAGAGCGGTGAAAGTTTTGCATCGCCTGAAGCAAGGAAACGAGTGCATCCACCCGCTGGCGCAATGGAGCAGTGGGCACACCTTTGCTTGGTATTAATTTTTTGCGGTAAGGGGCGAGCCTGTCTGCAACCGGGGTAGGTAGAAGCATAAAAGCCCGATCCAACTTGGCAATAGTACGGTCCAAACCCTGGTGCAGGGAGACGGTTGCCCGTTTGGCCGCGTCTTTGCGGGCAACTAAGTCGAGACGTTGTTTGGCTGCACCCACGGCTTCCTCTTCGGTTTCCCTGAGCTTTCCATCGAGTTCGCCAATTTCAGCAATCAGTGCCTGTTTGAGGTCAAGCAGGGAAGCTTTTTCTATATCCCATTCGCTTTCCTCTTTGGAAATTAAGCGTTCTGTGGCCACCCATTCGCCAATAATTTTATGCGTCTCCTTCACTTCTGCATGCAAATAAGCCAAGCAGGAAAAAAATCCGGCAAGGAAGGATAAGCAAGTGGTACGAAGGTTCATTAAGAAAAAGTTCCAAGAGCCTATCCGATGCTCTTGAACATGCAAAGCCTTTTTGAGACTGATTCTCAATAAAAGGTTCCTTACCCGAAAAAATCTAAACTTTAATTAAAACAATGGATCGGTAGGAAATCGGTTGATTGTATAGTGTTTGGATTGTGGAACCTTTTCTAATTTGCGGATTTCTGCACGCAGGGAACGGATCGTATCGGATAGGGCCAGCCGGTCAAATTTTGGGCTTGTGTACAACTTTTTTGCCACACTGAGTCTTTTCTCCAGTTGCTTGGTGCTCAGTTTTTGTTTGTTTGCTTCGCCAAGAGCATCCTCTCCCAACTGGATCAGGGAGTAGAGACCCGGCTTGTAGGCAAATCCATTTTTGATAAAGGTGGAGTCTGCCTGGGTGCCGTAGGGAACAGCCTGGAAATCAGGCAGGGGTTCGGAAGTGATGAGAAACCCATGGGCATCGCGCAGGCAAAAAACCGCATGGGTGGCACCAGGAGGCATGGTTGCCTCGATTTTCCCTTGATCGATCCTGGCATCCGTTTTGAACCACTCCTCCCGGTGACCCCGAGTCTGATCAAATTCCTTGGGGTTAAGGGTGTACAGCAGGTGGGCTTGTTCAATCGCCACTTTTCCTTCGCCCTCCTCGATTTTGATCCATACCCGGTCCTTCTCCGACCGGAGTTCAAGAACCTTGGGCGAGGATGCCCGTTCCTGATCGGATACCAGGTTTGAGCGGAGGTTTCGATAAGGCATGGTCACTCCCGTGGAAGCAAGGAATTGATTCAGTTCAGCAAGCATCTCATCGCGAATTCCGGGAAATTTTTCCGATAAATTTTTAGCTTCTTCCAGGTCCGATGCTTCACTCCCTTGCCTTTGGATACGAAAAAGTTCTACCTGTGCCTTGTTTTCCACACCTGACCATCTTCCTGCATACCCAACCCCGAGGTTATGGATCAGTTTCCATTGGCCCTTTCTCATCGTCACCGCCATGTGGCTTTCCATGGGGTAAAACCAGTAGATCGTTTCCCGCTCGCTGCCATTGGGATGGAAGGCTTGCTCGGACTTCCCGTGAATCAGTGGGAGAAGGTTGCATCCATCAAGCTCAAGCGATGGTTCCGGTGCTATTCCAGCCATTTCCATAAA
>JAYOTQ010000093.1:0-3840 GCA_038150505.1 Opitutales bacterium
TTTACCTTGGACACCACCGACTCTGGTACTGGTGCGGATACTGGTGTAGGGGACTCCAACGGGTTTGCACTCGACACCACCGATTCAGCTACGGACGGTGACACTGGTTATGGGGATTCCGATCCGTTTGCATTGAATACAAATACCACCCCATTCTTTCAATCAGATGGATATCTAACCGTTCTGGAAAACTCCCGTTTTGTTTATGAATTCAACCCAAATCACCCTGACGAAAAATCAAACCTTTATCACTCCATCCTTCCTGGTAAAGATGCGAAGTTTTTTGAAATAAACCCATCCACTGGTTTGCTTTCATTCATAACGCCTCCGGACTATGAATCCCCTGAGGATAATAATTTTGATAATATTTACGAACTTACCATTGAAGTATCTAACACCAAAGACAAACAAACCCTCGATCTTTTCGTAAACATCAAAGATTTATTGGAGAATCAATCACCCACCGGTCTTTTTCTTAATACCTCAACCATTCACGAAAATAAGCCAAAAGGTAGCCTGGTAGGAGTATTTCACGCAAATGATCCGGACACTTTGGACAAGCATTTCTTCTCTCTGGTTAATCATGTAGATGAGGAAAAGGACCAAAATAAAAGCGAGAACCAAGAAATCTTATTCCACCTAGACGAGAATGGATCCCTTACCATCATCCGTCCATTAGACTACGAAAGCGATCCTATCCTTACGAACTTACTCGTTCGTGTAGAAGACCAAAGCGGTGAGTTCATCGAAAAAGTTTTCACTATCGAGTTACTCAACGAGGTTGAGGATTTGGATGGAGATGGCATCGAAGATGCACGGGATGAAGACCGGGATGGGGATGGGTTCCCCAATAAAGACGAGCAACTAGTTGGCACAGACCCCGATGACCCATACTCACACAGCAATAAACCCTTGTTATCTACCGAGGTTGGGCACCTCGATAAAAATGGAAGCATTCACCTTTCCGGTAGTGTTATTCATGACGGCAAAAGCTGGATTGATGACTTCGGTTTTGTATTGTCCTCCACAATTTCTTTAGACAAGTCCAAATCGAAAGTCATCTGGGTACGAGCAGTCGGAAAACCAGAAGAATTTACTCTAAAAGTAACCCAAAGCCCATTTCCGAATGTTATGTACTACCGTGCATGGGCACGAAATAGTGCCGGATACGGGATCGGACAGGTGAAAAAGGTTAAGATTCCCGAAGCACCCAAGTCATGGTGGGGCAATGCCGTGGAAGAGACTGGTGGATGGAAAACTTCCGATTGGTTTGGCACCTTTATCTATTATGAAAAAGGCTGGTTATACCATGCCGAGCTAGGCTGGCTTTATTCATCTGAGAGCAATACAGATGGGGTTTGGTTATGGTCCCAGAATATTGGGTGGTTGTGGACCAAAGAGGACATCTGGCCTTACCTCTACAAAAACAACACTGCAAGCTGGATCTATTTCACTACCACCCGAAACAGCATACCAGTATTCTACGACTATTTGACTTCAAAATATCTGTCATTCGAAGGCTCAAACCAGGAGCAATCCAAGTAACCCTTTCCAGGGATAGGCATGATACGGTTCATTGCCTGGAAGTTCCTGTTTCTGTTTCTTATATCCATCACCAATGGCACAACTTTACGAGTGCAGGGTGGAAATTGGGGAAATGTTAAGACAGACGAAGTCCAAAAGGTTTTAGACTGCACACTCCATGTGTTTCTTCCCTTATCCCCTGCTCTTCAAAAGTATGAAATTGTTGTCGGTTCGACTTCGGAAAGCCCCAAGGTATTATATGAACGATCCTCAGGCGGTGAGTACTCTATTGAGTTAACCGCCAAGGGTCGCCACTGGTGCCAGTATGTCTTCCAGTTTTCCCATGAACTCGGCCATATTATGTGCGGATACAAAAGGGGCGAATCATCCAACTTATGGTTCGAAGAAAGTATCTGCGAAGTGGCATCCTTGTATGCACTGCAAAAGATAGGAAAGGTATGGAAGGAAAGATCGTCCAACAAAACATGGCAATCCTACGCAGAAGAATTTCAAAAATACAGGAGAGAAAGAATTCGGAATTCGTCTTACCCAGAAAACTTTCACCTCTCTTCCTGGTGGAAAAAAAACCGGGTGGTGTTGTCCGCACATCCCCATCTCAGAAAAGAAAATACCTGGGTTGCATGGAGCTTGTACAATTTGTTTGCACAACGCCCCTCAATCGCTTGGTCAAGTTGCTTTTGGCTCAACCATACCAAGAGCAAGCAAGAGCTATCATTTGAGCAGTATTTACAAAACTGGAAAACATCCTGCCCCGAAATTGCCCAAAAAGAGTTTGTTGAGAAGATTGTGACTCAGTTTCAGTTCTAGCAATGGGTAAGCCAACAATGAACCCTGCATATTTGGATACTCAATTTTGGGGAACGATCCATTTGTCAAATTTGCCCTCCCCCTGCTACATCATAACCGCGTGCAACCCAATGGACGAAAGACTTTGTCTCAAGGAAAACAAACAAAGAAACCTTGTCCTGCAGGAGGAAATAAAAAATGAGGGGCACCTCTGCATTGAAATCACAGGATCCTCCAAAGACTTGTCTCACCAAGAACCCAGTTTCCTGACCTCTGCTCCTCAAGAAAATCTAATTAAATGGGCGAAAAAATTTAACCAACGGGCAATTTTTGAAATTCTGAATGATTCTTTATTTCTCGTTCCCACGGATCAACCTGACCAAAAGCTCAAGTTGGGATCTTTCAAAGAAAGAATTAGAGGATCGAGTGAGCAATTGAAACAATCCATGTAGCCACAACAGGCACATATAAATTATCATTCAAACTGAACTTCTTTAGTTTAACAGGGAACAGTTCGAGAAGAGATATGGATAAAGCTACAACCACCGACTGCACCAAAGAAAGAGGTCCTCCCAAGGTTTCTGAAAACTTCGGGAAATACGGAAAAACCCAGTAAGCAAGAGAGAAAGAAAGCAAAAAACACCCAAGGGCACCTTCAAGTGTTTTCATCCCCACCCTCGTTCGCCCAAAAGATTTTCCCACCAAAGCAGCAGCAGCATCTCCCAGGATAAATAAGGTAAAGGAAAGGAAAGCATACGCGGCAAAAGATTCACTTATTACGCTTATACATGCACACAAGAAGGAACCACCTGCCATATAGGTTGCACCAGTGAGTTGGTATTTTTCTCTATCTCTGAGCAAGGCACTATGAAAAGACCACCACCAATTTCCAAACCCAGGAAAGCGAAAGCGGGAATATTCCAGAACCAACGATATAAAGAGTATACCCAATGCGAAAAAAGCAACAAAGGACCTGGTGGTAGAAAAATATTCAGGACCATAGAAGATCCCAATCGGTAAAAAAACGACTAGAACATGAAGAAGTTTTCGGTAAACTTCCCCTCTTGGAACAGGGCGGAACACTATGAGAATGTGAGATTAAAAATCTCTTTTTCTGAAATGGAAAGAATTAAAACTCAAAAGTTGTCTGACTTTTAGGATCATCCTTTTTATCTGAGCTTTTTGCTTCGTCCTTACTATCGGTTTTCTGGGGTTCCTTTGGAGGAGAAGATTCGTTGGGCTTCACCGCCTTCTCAACGCTCTTTTTGTTGGAAGACTCTCCTGGCATCTCCTTCGGTTCTTCATCCTCATTGGTATCTCTGGGTGCATTGACCACACGGTCTACTTTATGGGAAGTAAGGGTGGATCCCTTTGCCCCACGCCCCTGTAGATCAATCCATGCAAAATCAAACTCGATCACCATCTCTTTGACCCTTTTTAATTCCGGGTCCAAGTGAACCAAAATATTGCTGTTCTTTTTTTCATTATCATGAACAGCAAAGAAAAAGA
>JAYOTQ010000094.1:0-3791 GCA_038150505.1 Opitutales bacterium
CTTCAAGAAATGAGAAAAACCCTGAACCGATGGACTCGTGATACAGGTGACCTCGGTCAGAATGTGGAACCAATGAAAATGTACGATAGTGACATGAAGGTTTATCTCAATGGTCTCGCAAATATGGGAAAAGCAGATCGCCTTGAAGAAATTAAGTCAAATATAGCTCAAATGAAGAAGTGGTGGAAGGAAGGCAAATAACTCAATTTAGAGTCTTCAAAAAAAGAAGAAACCGCAAAATTAAACGATTTGTGAGCAAAATTAGATATTGAAATTCATTCCTTCGAAAGTCTAAGCTGTTGCCGATTTGTTACTTCTAATGAATTATACACGAACCCATTAATTTTAAGGAATTCGGCTTATTTACTAGCCTTCTATCGAATTTACCACAACATATTGTGTTACCTATACCGACTGTAAATCCGCCCGCTTCGGCGTTCGTCGGTTCGAATCCGACCCCTACCACCACTCCCTTATATCGCATTTTCTAAATGAAAGAAAGTAAACCGGCGAAGAGATGGATTTTTATCATTGCAGGTGGCTTGATCCTATTTTTCTACAAAACCTGCACAGGACAACTTCCCCCGATCAAGTTCTAATGGTACATAAGCTTCTTCATCCTTCCCTGTTTTATGGGGTATTGTTGGCTCTTGGGTTATCCTATTTTTGGGCACAATACTTAAGTGCATCGATGTTTAGTTTTTACCACGACTGGTCTGGATGGCGTACAATTACTGGCGGTGCACCAAATGCGATCACCCATGGATTGGAGAAAATTTCGTGGGCATTAATTTTTTGTTCCTCTTGGTGGATGCTGTGGAAGCTCGACTTTCTGATCTCTCAACCCCCACGCACCCAGTCTTCAGGGCAAGAAAACCAAGAAGAAAACGAAGAAGCACAGCAAGAAGAAGCAACTGGCCAAGAGACAGATTTTACCAGCCGGTCGGAAAATTTTGTTCCGGAAGATGACAACATGGAAGAAGAACCGGATAATGAAAATTCCCAGTCTACGAACGAGCAGAAGGCAAAGAAAATTATTTTTCCAACGATCGAAGAATTACAAATGGCGGAGGTCCTTGGCCTAAGCAAAGATGATCTTTCCGATTTCTCAAAAATTAAATCGACCTACCGGGCATCCATTGCCCAGTACCACCCGGATAAAGTCTCTGCCCTTGGGGTGGAAATTCGGGAGGTCGCCGAAAAAAAAGCCAAGGAAATCAACCAGGCCTATGAATTCTTCCGAGCAAAATTTAGGGATAACTAAACGAAAAAGCTCTGAAGCAACGCTTTTTCCGTAATTTCTTGAAGGCAGAACACAAATTGTTAATAAACAATCCTTTTTACTATGACCCAAGCAACTACCCATGAATTCAAAGCCGAGACCAAACAGGTCCTGGATATAGTCGTAAATTCCCTCTACAAAGATAAGGAAATCTTTGTTCGTGAATTGATCTCCAACGCTTCCGATGCCCTGGAAAAGCTTCGTAGAACCCAACTGACTGAAAAAGATGTCTTCGACGATAACCTCGAGATGGAAATCAATCTCAATACCGATGAAAATGCCAAGCAGTTAATCATTCAGGATTTTGGCATCGGTATGACCGAGGAAGAACTGGTCAAAAACCTTGGCACGATTGCCCATTCCGGATCGAAAGAATTTATCGAAGCCCTGCAAAGTGACGGGGAAAAGAACGAAGCTCTTATCGGTAAGTTTGGGGTTGGCTTTTACAGCGTATTCATGGTTTCAGATTCGGTCAAAGTGTATACCCGAAACTGGCAAAAAGAAGGCCAGGCGTTTTGCTGGGAAAGCGACGGGAACGGAGGCTACACGATCGAACAGGCTGAAGGTCAACGAAGGGGGACAAAAATTGTCATCCAGTTAAATGACGACTTCGATGAATTTGCCAAAGAAGACCGAATTAAGGATATCGTTAAAAAGTATTCCGCCTTCGTTCAGTTCCCAGTCTCGGTAAATGGTGAAAAAGTAAATACCGTCGATGCAATTTGGCTTAGGTCCAAGTCCGAAATCAAGGACGAGGAATATGAAGAATTTTACAAATTTCAGGCCAATGATTACGAGGCTCCCCTCATGCGTCTACACTTTAGTGCAGATGCACCGCTGGAAATTAATTCCCTCCTGTTCGTCCCCAAGAGAAACATGGAAAAAATGGGCATGTTTCGCAGCGAAAACAAGGTGGCCCTCCATTGCCGGAAGGTATTGATTGATGCAGAACCCAAAAGCCTTTTCCCTGAGTGGCTCCGGTTTTTACGGGGAGTGGTGGATAGCTCCGACATCCCCTTAAATGTATCCCGCGAAACGATGCAGGACAGCGAATTGCTTCGTAAACTGGGGCAGGTCCTAACCAAAAGGTTTATCAAATTTCTCAACGAACAGTCGAAAAAGCAGGAGGCCACATACCTCGAATTTTGGCAGGAATTTGGTGCCCTGATCAAAGAGGGAGTGGCTACTGACTTTACCTACAAGGACGACCTAGCCAAGCTGCTCCGTTTTCAATCCACAGCATCAGAAGATGGAAAACTCACCGGCTTGGACGATTACATCGATCGCATGGCAGCCGATCAGAAAGAAATTCTTTTCCTCTACGGCAAAAACCGTAAATCCATCGAATCTGGTCCTTACCTCGAAGCATTGCAGGCAAGAGGCTATGAAGTTCTTCTGCTTACCGAACCGGTGGATGAATATGTCATGCAATCCCTGAGGGAGTTTAAAGAGAAAAAGATCATTTCTGCCGATTCTGATGAGCTGAAACTGGAAAAATTAGATGAAGAGCCTGCTGGTGAAAGCTTGGACAAAAAAGCGGTCAAAAAGCTTTCCAAGTGGATCAAAGAGTCGCTCAAAGAAAGGGTTTCCGATGTGGAAACTGGAGAACGCCTGATCAATAGCCCAGTGTGTGTTGTCGGGGATGATGGTATGGGCGGAGCTTCTGCCCGTCGAATCATGAAAATGATGCAGGGACCAGAAGATGCTATGCCAGCTAGCAAAGTAAAATTTCAAATCAACCCCAGACATTCCATCATCAAGGGGTTGCACAGTCTTATGGAAAAAGATGAGCCCACGGCTCTTCTCGTGGTCAATCAGCTTTTGGATAATGCCCTTGCATCGGCTAATCTTTTAGATGACCCAAGAGAAATGATTTCAAGAAGTTACCAAGCACTTGAGAAACTCACCTCCTCGTAGTCATCACATCCAGCGACCCAGCTTTGGGTAAATTGGTATTGCGCCCTATCCTCACATTAGGATAGTTAATACATTCATTATGAGGATGGTTCGTAATTTCTTATCCGTTTTAGGCTTAACTGGTCTTCTTTTAACCGTGGGGTGCTTCAAGGGATCATCTGGGTTTAGCCGTAGTGGAGGCAGCCCTTTTGCAGATGCGGATGCTGCTGTAAGCAAGAACATTGAAAACCTGATGGGGCTTTCGGTAGGCATGACCAAAGGGCAGGTATACAGTTTAGCTGGTATTGCCAACTATGTCGAAGGATACGACTGGGGAAGCGTGTGGTTTTATAAAATCAGAAAAGGCGGAAATGAAGGGACTCTCTCTGACAAAGATGTAGAGAAAAAATACATGCCTGTTGTTTTTGATAACACCGACCGGGTGATGGGTTACGGGAGCAAGTTTTACGATCAAACCTTATCCGATCTCGGGACCGGTCAATTTTAACCCCTTTCTTTCGCTGAAATTCACGGATTGTTCGGTTGACGAACAACCATAAATGATTCATTTTCTATCTTTTCACTTATTTTTCGATGAAGACTACCCTTGCCA
>JAYOTQ010000095.1:0-3773 GCA_038150505.1 Opitutales bacterium
TCATATTCGCAGATTAATTCGGTGATATTTCCCTCCTCGTCCTTCACGACTTCGGTACAGGTCACATAATAAGCGTATTTGAGCCGAACTTCACGACCTGGAGACATACGAAAGTATTTTTTTGGCGGGTCTTCCATAAAATCATTCCGGTCCACATACAGATGTTTGGAAAAGGGAACCGGTCGGGTGCCCGCATCGGGATCTTCCGGGTTGTTGACCGCATCGACGGTTTCGGACTTATCTTCTGGATAGTTTGAAATGGTTACTTTCAAGGGGTCCAGGACTCCGAGCCGGCGGGGGGAGCAAAGGTTAAGGTCGTGGCGTAGGCAATGTTCAAGCAATTCCACCTCGATCACATTTTCTCTCTTCGCCACACCCACTTTTTCACAAAAATCACGAATCGATTTGGAGGTGTATCCTCTGCGGCGCATACCCTGAAGGGTGGGCATACGGGGATCATCCCACCCGCTGACATGGCCTTCCTCGACCAGTCGGAGCATTTTTCTTTTGCTCATCACGGTGAAGTTTAAATTGAGCCGGGCAAATTCAATTTGTTGGGGGTGGTGGATGCCAAGGGTTTGACAAAACCAATCATAGAGGGGGCGGTGGTGCTCAAATTCAAGGGTACAGATGGAGTGGGTAATTCCTTCGATCGAATCGGATTGGCCGTGGGCGAAATCATAGGATGGATAGATTTTCCACTTATCTCCAGTCTTAGGGTGATCCTGGTGCAGGATGCGGTAAAGCACGGGGTCGCGCAAATTGAGGTTGGGCGAACTCATGTCAATTTTCGCACGCAGGGTCTTCGCCCCATCTTCAAATGTTCCCAGACGCATTTTTTCAAACAATTCCAGATTTTCCTGAACTGATCGGTCGCGAAATGGGCTGTTTTTTCCAGGCTCGGTGAGGGTGCCACGGTGCTGGCGCATTTCCTCAAAGGTGAGGTCGCATACATAGGCTTTACCCGCCTCGATCAATTGAACAGCCCAGGCATGCAGTTGGTCAAAGTAATCAGATGCATGGTAAAGACGGTCCTCCCAGTCAAAGCCGAGCCAGCGTACATCATCCATGATCGCATCCGCATATTCTGTCTTTTCCGCAACCGGATTGGTGTCATCCAGGCGCAGGTTGCATAATCCATTGAATTCCTTAGCGATGCCAAAGTTTAGGCAGATACTTTTGGCATGGCCCAGGTGGAGGTAGCCGTTGGGTTCGGGAGGAAATCGTGTATGGATCTGACCCGCATTTTTGCCCGCCTGCTGGTCGGATTGCACCCGGGTGCGAATAAAATCGAGGGGATGTTCTTGTTGTTCTTCGCTCATCAGAAAATAAAAAAATGAAGGGTACTAATCGATACGGTTTCCGTAGGTGCTGGCATATTCTTTTTCCAGTTTCTTGGTTCCTTTTTTACTCAAGCCCTGTCCATGATCGGCTAATTTTTCGAGGGCGTGCCGCAAGCGCATACGGGTGAGGTCGGGACCAAGTATGGAAATCCCATCGAAGAGGGGAAGAGAAACTGTGCTTCCCGTAATCGCGACAAAAAAGAGAGGGAGCAGCTGTTTGAGCTTCATTTCCTCAACCTCAGCAATTCGCTGAAAAAGCGAGGAAATCGAATCGCGGTCCCAGTCCGGTAGTTTTTCAAGTTCCCATTCGGCGATTTTGAGCAGGCGGGCGGGTTGATCTGGGTCCAGTTTTCCGTTGAGTTCCTCGAGAGTGTATACGGGTTGTTCATTGAGCAAAAACTGGGCGAGTGGGAAAAAGTCCGAAAAGGTTTCCAGTCTCTGCAGGGCAAGGGGCATAATTTTCCCTAACAATTCAGGGTTGGCTTTCCATTGAAGCAATCGTTCAACCACCTGGGTGGGTTCCAGTTTTTCGCGCAGGTAGCGACCGTTGAGCCATTTTAATTTAGCGGGATCAAAAATGGGGCCTCCCAGGCTGATGCGTTTTAGGTCAAAAGTCTCAACCAATTCTTCCAGGGAAAAAATTTCTCTTTGGTCGGGCAGGGTATAGCCCATCATACCCAAGTAGTTGAGCAGGGCCTCAGGCAAAAAACCGGCATCACGAAAATAAAAGATACCGGTTGGGTTTTTGCGCTTGGAAAGCTTGGACTTATCCGGATTGCGCAGCAGCGGGAGGTGGGCAAACACTGGTGCATCCCAACCGAGCTGTTGGTAGAGGAGAATATGCTTGGGACCGCTGCTGATCCATTCTTCTCCCCGGATCACATGGGTGATGCCCATGTAATGATCATCAACCACATTGGCTAGATGATAGGTGGGAAACCCATCGGATTTACGGATTACCTGATGGTCGATCTGTGACCACTCAATGCTTACTTCCCCGCGCAATTCATCGTTGAACTGGCAGCTTCCAGTTTCCGGTATTTTCATCCGGACCACAAAGGGTTCGGACTGGGCACGGGTTGCAGACTCATCTGCAGAAAGGGCGAGGCAGTGACCATCGTAGCGGGGTGTCTGCTTATCGGCCATTTGTTTTGCCCTTAGTTCATCGAGCCGTTCGGCCGAGCAGAAACAACGGTAGGCATGACCTTGGTCCAAAAGGCGGTTGATTTCTTTTTCGTAAATGTCGAGGCGCTCGCTTTGTCGGTAAGGACCATGGGGTCCTCCACAATCGGGTCCTTCATCCCATTCGATGCCTGCCCATTGCAAGGCATCAAAGATTGCCTGTTCAGATGCGGAAGAGGATCGCTGGCGGTCGGTATCCTCAATGCGTAAAATAAACTGCCCCCCGTGTTTGCGGGCGTAGGCGAGATTGAAGAGAGCCATGTAGGCGGTTCCCAAATGGGGAGCCCCGGTGGGGGAGGGGGCAATACGGGTGCGTACTGTAGCGGTCATTAGTTAAGCGAATAGAAACCACTGATCATACGAATGTTCTCTTCCAGGACGATCAAATTCAGTCGTTCCTTGCCATGGTATTGAATCAGGAGTACGAGAAAAAGGGTGAAGACTCTTATTGTGGGTGCAAATGGAAAGGTGGGAACAATCCTCAGCGGAAAAATGTGGGCGGCTCATGGGTTTTCTCCTGTTGCCCTGATCCGGGACCCTCGTCAGCAGACCAAATTTACTGCTTTGGGGGTTCCATCGGTCGTGGGAGATTTAGAGGCGGGCATTGCAGACTTTTTGCCGGGCATGGATGCGGTGGTTTTCACTGCCGGGTCCGGCGGGCACACCGGTCCGGAAAAAACCATCGATGTGGACCAGAATGCGGCGGTCCGGCTTATCCGTGACTGCAAGAAAAATGGGGTGAGAAGGTTTATCATGGTCAGTGCCATCGGTGCAGATCCCGCAAGTGAGTCTCCTCGAATCCAGCACTACCTAAGAGCAAAGGGAGTGGCGGATGGTGCCTTGCGGGCATCCGGTTTGGACTATGTCATATTAGCTCCAGGTACTTTGCTGGAGGAAAAAGGCACTGGCAGGATTGAGGCCGCTCAGGAGTTGGGCCATCATGGCTACCTCCCCAGAGAAGATTTGGTCGATTGCATTCTTGAATCCATGCGTAATTTTAATTGTGTCGGAAAAACCATAGAAATTGTATCGGGCGGGAAAAAAATAAAGGATGCCATTGCCGCTGCGGTAGGGGGTGCTGCTTTACCCCCTGTTTTGTGAGTAAGATTTCCTGTTTCCTTCTTGAGGAATCCAAAAAATGTGGCATAAAAGAGTTTCAATTCCATACACTCTTAGAATTGAACCCTTCCACAGCAGATTTTTTCCAACGCCGGCTCCCCGAGGAGCCTTTTTTTTGATTTTTTTCCT
>JAYOTQ010000096.1:0-3680 GCA_038150505.1 Opitutales bacterium
TGGAAGAAAAGCAAGAATACCTTGTTTTCCGTCCTTGGTGTGATTGCTTTGGGAGTCGCGATTTCCTCTTTTTACAACAATAGCAAGACGGATGAGGCTGCGGAAAGAAGCCTCCGCTTCTTAAATGCCAGCGTAGGAGAGGTGGGATCGGAAGAAAAGTTTCTCTCTTTTGCTGAGGATTATGATGATACATTGGGAGGTGTGGCACAGTACCGGGCGGCTTCCATACAGTACGGAGAGGAGAGGTATGATGAGTCTGCTTCAACATTTCTATCTGCTGCGAGTCGATTGCAAGGGGATCCCCTGTGCGGGCGTGCCAGAATGGGCCATGCGGTTTCGCTGATTAAAGGTGGTAAGAATGACGAGGGCCGGTCTGCTTTGGAGGCGATTGCAGTAGATACTACGCTCCTTAATGTGGATCGGTTTGAGGCACGCTACCTCCTTGGTATAGATGCACTTGGATCGGGTAACCAGGAGGGGTTTGACGCACAACAAAAAGCATTGGGCGAGAATGAAAAAGCTGCGGACTACTTAACCCGATTGGTCGAGTTTGAACGGTTGCACAGGTTGTATGAGCAGGCAAAGTCTTTGCCTGAAATTAACTTGGCAAAAGGAGCAGAATACCTCGCAAAGCAAAGGAAGCGCAAAGGGGTAACAGAGACGGAAAGTGGATTGCTTTACGAAGTAATAAAAGATGGAAATGGCACAGCTCCATTGAGTGAGGATGAGGTAGAGGTGCACTACCATGGTACTTTAATCACCGGTGATGTTTTTGATTCTTCCATCGATCGTGGAGAACCAGCTAAGTTTCGTGTAAACCAAGTGATTGCCGGTTGGACAGAAGCTTTGCAATTAATGAAGGTTGGTTCCAAGTGGAAACTATTTATCCCTGCTGACCTTGCCTATGGAAAACAAGGAAACAATTCCATTGGCCCCAATGAGGCTTTAACATTTGAGGTGGAACTATTGGGCATCACCCCTCCGATTGTGGAACCAGAATTACCTGATTTAAATGATTCGGAACCTTTGCCTGCTATTTTTCCGGAAGACTCAAACCTATCGACCGAAGCAAATTCCTCTCAGTAACCCGTAGGTTGCTGGAAAAGCTTGTTTCTAAGCGTGGATCGATTGGCGAATTTCTTCGGCTTTTTCTTTTCCGCAAAGATGCTCCACCAAGGCTAATCCAAATTCGATAGCGGTGCCAGCACCGCGGGAGGTAATAAGATTACCATCCTGAACCACTGCCTCGTTTTCTATCAGTTGTGGGAGTTCTTCGACGGTGCTGCCATGGGCTGTATATTGTTTGCATTCTAAAAGCCCCGCATCCTTTAACAATAAAGGGGCGGCACAGATCGCACCGATGGGACGCTGCAAGGTGGCAAATTTCTGGATCAAGTCTATGAATTCATTCTTTTTACGAAGTTCAAATACACCAGGGCCTCCGGGAATGAGCAGGAGGTCAAATGAATCTAATTCTGTTTGGGAAAGGAGTTGGTCTGCCCGCACAACAATTCCAGATCGCCCACATATATCGAGTTGGTTATCACAGGCGGCTATAACAACCTCCACTTCGGCACGCCTGAGAAGATCGATGGGGCAGGTTGCCTCAATTTCCTCAAAACCATGAAAAAGAGGAATGAGGACTTGAGGGATCATGAGAATAGGGAATCAGGCAGCCTTTGCTTTCTTTGGCTTTGTCTCCTTTTTGGTATCTTTTTTAGGAGTGGAGCTTTTGTCTGGCTTGCTGGTGTCGGTACTGGAAGAACTTTCCTTGGGCTCAGAGCCGGATTTTTTCTTATAATCGGTCTCGTAAAAACCGGTACCTTTGAAAATAAGTCCCGCTCCCAGGCCAAGCAGTCGTTTGGCTTTGCGTTTTTTGCACTTAGGACAGCTTTTGACCGGAGAGTCATTCATTGATTGAAAGAGTTCCCACTGGTGGTTGCAAGCACCGCATTGATAATCGTAAGTAGGCATGGTTAACTATTTTAAACGGATATTTTCAACAAGTCAGGAAAAATTCTTCATTCTTAGCACACTTGTGTAGGCAATTAGAATCCAGGCACCAGTGAAAAAAGAAAGTCCGTAAATGGGCAAAGCAAGGAGGAAAATACCCCAAAAAGAAACAATAGGAAGGGCGAGTGGTTTCCAACCATGTAACACCTGCTGGGCAAGTAGGCGTACCTGGAATGCATCCTTAAATTCCTCTCTTTTTAAATATTCCATAAGGGCACACAAGAAAAACATGGGGGCAAAAAAACCAGTGATAGCCAATGGAATGTAGGCAACCACACCAAGCAAACCAAAGGTAAGAAAATAAAGAAGCAAACTGACCAACCAACCAAGGATCATGGGCACGCCCACAAAAACAATGAGCAGGGCAAATACCCGCAATCCGGAAATAAACAATTCGGGCCAGTTCATCTCGGACCACTCCGGCAGGTCCAGGGATTGAGATCGTCGAAGCCTGCGGCCATAAATCAATAAATAACCGAGGGCAAAAATATTGAGCCCAGGGACAAAAGAGAGCCCTCCTCCGAGAAGAACTTTCGGAATCCATCCCGGACGACTGAGCAATCGGGTACACACCGCTTCCAAACTTGGCATAGCTTTTATATCGTGACATGCTTTGCATTTCCCGCAAGCCATGAATTTTTCTGAAAAGTTAAAATATTACCAAGAACAGATTGAAACGCGCCTAAGGACAGACCTCCCTTCTTCTTCAGAAAGACCCACCCGTTTACATGAAGCGATGAATTATAGTTTGGGGGTAGGGGGCAAGCGTTTGCGTCCGGTTCTTGTGCTTGCTGCACATGATCTTTTTCCCGGGAAAATCGACCCGGTGCCAGCAGCATTAGCTGTGGAAATTATCCATACTTACAGCTTAATTCACGATGATTTGCCTGCGATGGATAATTCTGATTTGCGCCGCGGTTCTCCAAGTTGCCATCGTGCCTACGATGAAGCGACCGCAATCTTAGCGGGGGATGCACTTCTTCCACTTGCTTTTGAATTGTTGAGTTCTGGATATTGTGACTTTCCTGAGCTCGGAATGAAGCTGGTATCCACTTTGGCGAATGCATCGGGAAGTAAAAAATTAGTAGGTGGGCAGATGGAAGACCTCTTGGCTGAGGGGAAATCTCCGGATGCAAATATTCTCTCTTTTGTACATGCCAACAAGACTGCAGCAATGATTGAGGCATCCTTGGTTATGGGCTTTAGCATGGGTGAAAGAGGTGGGGATGCTGATTTACTTCAGTCCGTAGCGAAAGCGGGCAACTCTTTGGGCTTAGCGTTTCAAGCAGTCGATGATCTGCTTGATGTAACTTCCACCACCGAAAAACTGGGGAAAGATGCAGCTCATGATGAGGAGGCAAAAAAGATGACCTGGGTTAATATGGTGGGGTTGGAAAAAGCCAGAGAGTTGGCCAAAGAGCACACAAACTCTGCATTGGCAAGCATTGCTCACGCAGGTGGGGAAAATCAATTTCTACTGGATCTCTTCGATTATATGCTTTGCAGGGAGTTTTAACGGAAATGTTACCATCTGGTGAAGGGCTGGGTTCCCGCGATTGGAAGGAACGACTGGTTGTATCAAGAGAGTTGGGCACAGGGTTTGCAGCACCCGGAGGAGAATTTACCCGTGCCTTGTTTGAATGGAGCCTGACTCCGGCAGGAGCGTT
>JAYOTQ010000097.1:0-2421 GCA_038150505.1 Opitutales bacterium
GGCATATTGATCACTCTCTCAAAAGTGGTTTGGTCATCCGAAAAGAAACCCAGTTGAGGAAGCCCTAGGCTCAGGCTTTCTTTATCCAAAATACGCATGACAATGCTTTCCCCATGAACTGTGGGCAGCGTGGACACCCGAAGATCGATCACCTTTTGACCCACCTTTACATTGATCCTTCCATCCAAAGGCACCCTCTTTTCGGCTAGGCTTACATTGGCCATCAGTTTGGTTCTTGAAAGGATCGAAGGTTGCAACCTTTTTGGGGGATCAGGTTGTTCGATGAGTTTTCCATCTATACGAAAACGAATCCTAAATTTTTTCTCCAAGGGCTCCATGTGAATATCTGAAGCCCGTTTTTCCAGTGCATCCTTGATCACTGAATGAACAAATTTGATGATGGGAGCATCCTCCTCACTCACATCTTCCGGGCGAACATTGTCTTCAATTTCAATATCGCCCTGCCCTAACCCGTCGAAAAAGTCCTTCTCCTTTTCCTTTTCGTCCAAGCCATAGATTTGATGAATCGCATCCAAAACATCTCCCCGGTAAGCTACGGAAGGATTTAGAGGTTTCCCCAATAAGTGGGAAAGGTTGTCAATGGTGTCATGATCGAGCGGATTTCCCAGAACAATATCAATGGATGATCCATCCGTGCCCAAAGGAATAGCTTCATAGAAACGGGCGTGTTCTGCGGGGAGCAAAGACAACACCTCTGGGGTTAAACTGAGGGTCGATAAATCGGTGGTGGGCATGCTTAATTCCGCACCTAAAAAATTGACTACCTCCTCTTTGGACAACCCGAGTTGGGCAAGCAATAAGTTGAAAAATTCGACCCCGTCATCTGCCCGATTCTCACTATCCGTCTGCGCTTTTGCTTCCGCCAGAATTTGCTCAATCGATTCCTGAGTAACCAGTCCCTGATCTTTGAATGCTTCGGTAAGAAATTCCTCCGTTGCGTTCATCAAGGGTTCTATAATCGGGCTAACAAAAAACCTACCTGCCCAGCCCCATCAGGAACTCGGGGTTGTTTTTGGTTTTCTTCACCCGTTGAATAAACATTTCCATCGCTTCTGCTGGGGGGACCCCTTTCATTGAACGGCGAAGAGCATAAATTTTATTTAACTCGTCGGGGTGATAGAGTAGTTCCTCCTTACGGGTTCCACTCTTTTCAAAGTCGAGCGCCGGAAAGATTCGTTTGTTTGAAAGTTCGCGGTCTAAATGAAGCTCCATATTTCCAGTTCCTTTGAACTCCTCAAAAATAACTTCATCCATTTTACTGCCGGTTTCAACCAGTGCAGTTCCTAGGATGGTCAGGCTTCCACCTCCCTCAATGTTCCGGGCGGAACCAAAAAATCTTTTCGGGCGTTGCAGGGCAGTTGCTTCCACCCCACCGCTGAGGATTTTGCCACTGTTTGGCATGGTGGTGTTGTAGGCCCGTGCCAAACGGGTAATCGAATCGAGCAAGATGACCACATGCTGTTGATGTTCAACCATTCTTCTTGCTTTTTCGATCACAATTTCTGCGGCATGCACATGACTTTCAGCACTTTCATCAAAAGTGGATGCGATCACTTCGGCATCCGGAACCTGTCTTCTAAAGTCGGTTACCTCTTCTGGGCGTTCGTCCACCAAAAGAACGATCAGGTGTGCATCGGGATTGTTTTCACGAAGTGCCCGGGCAACGCCTTGTTGCAACACCGTTTTACCGGTGCGAGGGGGTGCGACAATTAAACCACGCTGCCCAAAACCAACCGGGGAAACCAAGTCAACCACCCGCATGGCCACATTGTCCCATTCCACTTCCTGGTGGGTCTCCAAATACATTCTCCGAAGTGGGTAATAGGGAGTAAGTTCAGTGAAGGGAGTGACCCGGGTTGCCTCTTCTGGGGATTTCCCCATCACTTCATCCACCCGCAGCATGACTGGGCATGTGGACTCTTCCATTTTTGCCCGGATTACCCCCTTGACCAGATGGCCAGTTTTTAAACCGAACTTTCGGACCAATCGTTCAGGGACAAAAGCGGACTGAGATTTCAGGCGGTAATCTTCTTTTTGTTGAAGAACAAAGCCGTGCCCATCCTCCATCACTTGGATGATCCCACTCAAAGTAACGGGCACCTCAGCATTGAGGGCATAACCAAGAACCAAATCTATTAACTCCTCTCGCAGGGGAGCATTGGGTAGTTCCTCTTCCAATTTGAGCTGAGACACCTTTTCGGTGAGGTCCAAAAGATTGAGAGCGAGGTAATCATCCAGGCTCATCGATTCCTTCCCCGAACCCAGAAGTGGTTGAAGGAGTTTTTCTATACCCTCTTCTGTTTTGAATTCCTCAAAATCAAGCAACTGACCAATCTCGAGAGGTTTGGTTTCGGTTTCCTCGTATGGAAGCCTTCTAGGCTTTTTAAATTTTTGTTTCCT
>JAYOTQ010000097.1:2521-3672 GCA_038150505.1 Opitutales bacterium
TGCCCTTGAGGCCCACCCTGATTGGCCGGGTTCTTGGGATGCGGGGATGGCTTTGCTTCGTTGGTGCTTTGCTTGGGGGAAACCACCCCTTCTTTACTCTCTTTCACCACCTGTTCGGATGAGGTGTGATCACTCTTCACTTCTTCGGCATCATCGCTGGGACGGGTTCTTTCCTGTTCCGGTTCATCTCCATCGGTACTAAAAAAGAGTTGCCGGTCGGAGTCTCCCTTCGGTTGCTTGCTGGCGGTTGGATCAACCGGTGCAGGAGAAGGAACAGCTTCTTCATTGATCTCCTGAACAGGGCCATCTTCAACCGGTTCAGCTTCTTTCGTTTTTTTGGTTCGTGTAGTCTTTCTTACAGGCATGGATAGAGATTTTATTTAAAAATTTAAGAGAGAACATAATCGAGATGTTCGACTTGCAGGCTTAAAAAAGGCGAATTTCCGCCCCCCCATAATATATAGTCAGATAGTTGCACCTTTTCGTCCAAAGGAAGTTGGCTATGCAAGCGGGCATTGGACTCCTTGGGGGAGAACCCTCGATATGTTAAACGCTTTAAGATCACAGATTTTGGGGCGTAGGTGGTTATGGTGCAGCTAAAGTTTTTTTGCAGTTTGTTTTCAAACAATAAAGGCAATTCAACCATGCACTTTTGCGAAGGGCAGGATTGAATGAAAGAAAGCCATTTGGATCGAATGATGGGGTGAAGCAAACTTTCGATCCAACTCCTTTCTTGCTCCGTAGAAAACACTATCCGACCCACCGCTGTTTTGTCAACGCTTCCGCATCGGTTCATCACCCCTTTTCCCCACCGGTGCTCAATCTGTCTCTTTACGCTTTCATCGGTGTTTAAAATTTCACTGGCTAATGAATCCGTAGAAACGACCGCCCACCCCAGCTTTGCAAATTCTTGCAAAGCAGTAGATTTACCGCAGGCAATACCGCCGGTTAAGCCCACCACGGTTTTAGGTGAAGTCAGTCCCATAAGCTTGAATTGTTTCGATCTATTCCAAGCTAGCAAGGATGTAAATTAGAGAAATCTGACTATCGTCTTGCCAGTTAGATCACCAATATCATAATAATTTACTTTGCTTAATTGGTAGGGTATCCAAGTGGCTAAAGGATGCGGACTGTAAATCCGCCCGCTTCGG
>JAYOTQ010000098.1:0-3526 GCA_038150505.1 Opitutales bacterium
CCCCATCCGCGGGTGGTTCCCCCGATAAACAAGGTGCCCTGATCCGACAACCGCATCGGTACAATTCCTGCCTCAAAGCCGGATAGAAATTCCCACACCGCTCCCTGCCTCACTCCATTTACAGTTTCAAGAAAAACACGCTGCACTTCGGAGTGGGTCTGCTCACCCACGAACACCTGCCCGGCAAAGGGCCCAAATTTTCCTGCGGTATGGTCGGGAATGACCGCGGTGGGCGATTGCCCGACAACCCCGTGTGGAAACTGCACCGCTGGCGGAACCAGCTCTGGTATACGCTCCCTTTCCACCACAATACGGCTTTGGTTGACCGGGTCGGGAGGTTGTGGCCCCATATTGGGAGCGTCCTTGTAATACACATTACCAATGGGGCAACCGGTGAATTTCTTTTCCACCACATGCTTAAGGCAGGAAGTACCATTCCATACGCCCTGGTTATCGGTGTAGTAGAGGTTGCCCTCAGCATCATAGCCAATCCCCCCCGGAGAACGCACACCCGATGCATAAGGGCTGGCTGTACCGTCGGCGGCGATTTTCATCACCCATCCGCGCCACTGGGCTTGGGCATTGAAAGAACCGGTGAGGCAGAGGGTGACAAAAATATTGCCCTGCGGGTCAGGCGTCGTTCCAAAAGCATATTCATGGTAGTTTCCAGTAAGCCCCCAGGGAGCGGAGATAGTTTCTACCCAGTCCGGGCGATCATCTCCATTGCGGTCAACCAATCGCCCAAACTGCTCACGGTCCGTGTAGTAAAGAGCACCGTCCTGCCAGTACATTCCCAAAGGTTCATGCAACCCTTTAAAATAAGGCGTCCAGGTAACCTTGGACAGATCTTCCCCATAGGCACCCTCACAGATCCAGACTTCGCCACGGCGCGTGCCCACTGCAATCCGCTGATCAGGAAGCAAGGCGATGGAACCAGGCTCAAAGACGACATCTTTGGGCATGGGAATTTCCTCCCGCAGGTAGTACTTGGACATCCGGGGGTCAAGGGGTTCGTTATTGAACTTATTTGCCCATACGGACACCGCTCCAAGCAGGAGTAAGGTGAATAGAAAAAGAGGAGAAAATTGATTCATTGGATGCCGTAGTAAAAGGTGAAGGAATTGGCTCCCTGCCGGAGGGGAAGCAGATAGGAACCGTCCTCCCGGACGGTAAGTTCGTGGCCCTCAAAGGAAAGACCAGGTACGGTTCGGGAAAGTGGGACAAATACGAGTTCGCTATCCCCTTCACTCTCGATGCTCAGGATGCGCTTCATTCCCTTTTCCTCTGGTTGGGGGCGGTCCCGTACGGTCAGGTCTCCCACGAGGTAATGGAAGGTAGGATAAGCATTTTCATCCAGTTCCATACCCTTAAAGGAAAATTTCTGGCCTGGGTAAGGGCTGCCTTTTTGCAAGTGATAGACTTGTCCGCTTAGAGGGAGGGACCGTACGGTACCGCGGCCATTCCAGCGGGGGCCGGCATCAAAAAACCGTCCCCGCCAAAGCAATTCCAGCCCACAGTTTTCCTGGTTAAATACCAGATTGATTCCCCCCGGGTAGCCCACTGAGAAAGAACGATTCCCGGTACCGGCAATAAAATTGCGGTAGTGCACCGCCCGGCTACCTTCTGGCTTGAGCTCAATTGGTTCGATACGCCTTTTCTTTTTATTCACCACTTTGGTGGAGCTAAGAGACTGGGTGCCTGAAATTCCTGGTCCCGCCCAACTTGCTGCCATTCCGGTAAATCCGGTATATTCCAGATATTCCACACGGATTTTGACCACGCCTGGGTGTAAGGTAGCTTTAGCTGTTTTCGCCCTTCCCATACCACCCAGACCGGGAACTTCCACCACCTTTTTGTCGTCTATGTACAAGGCAGATATGTCGTCCGAATCGAGAGTGAAAGAAAATTGGCCCTCCCGCCTTATTTTTAACTCACCTTCCCACACCAGTGCAAAGTGGTCCCGGTCGGAATATCCTTCCAAGCTGATCAATCCACTGGTTTGACGGGAAGTTGCATTGGGTTCTAATATCGAAAAATCGGGAAGTGTTTTTTGGGACTTGGGCAAAGCGTAATATTTTCTCACCAACTTGCGAATCACTCCAGGAGGCACAGGTAAAGGGTATTCCTTTAAAAGTTCGTCCGCTTTCCAGTAAGCTTCGCGATCAGCATACTTTGCGCGCAACGTAGCCACCTGCTCAGCTTTTACCTCACCACCCCCGTTCCCAAAAGTACGAATATGAGTAAGGATGGCTGCGAGCTGTTCGTCCTTAAGAACCGCACCCTGCGGGGGCATCACCAGGTTGTACTCCTTACCTGCCACTTCGATGGGCCCCATCAGGCCGTTGAGCACAACATTGATCATCCGTGCAGGATCTCCCTGTGCCCAGAGACTGTTGGCAAGCGGAGGAGCAGCCCCTGCTGCCCCCCCTTCTCCCTTTGCTCCGTGGCATGCGGAACAGTAAGTTTGGTAAAGAGCCGGTCCGTCCTGAGCCTGCAAATTTAACTGAGCAAGAGCGAGAACCGGAACGATAAATCGCGGTAAAATCATTGGAAAGATTTGTAGAGGTGAGCCCAAATAATGAGAACCCGTAAATTGCGAAAAATATCTGTTGATTTACGCCACTCAGGTTTTTTGATCTACTTGAGCACCTTGGGTATATCTCTTTCATCCCCATGACCCGGGCAATTGAAAGTGCTGAAAAGAGGAATCCATTCTCGACTCGGGTAAAGTTTTTATCAAAAAATAGAACCTTCATGAATCTCTCTAAACTATTTGCCCTTTGCTTCGCCCTCGTGTGTTCCGCCTATGCCCAACGGCAAGACAAACCCAATGTCATTTTATTTTTGGTCGACGACCTCGGATATACGGATCTTGGGGTAACCGGCAGCTCTTTTTACGAAACTCCACGGCTCGATGCCCTTGCCCGGAAAGGTGTATTTTTTGACAACGCCTATGCGGCCAATCCCGTGTGCTCACCCACCCGTGCCAGTATTCTTACCGGCAAGTATCCCAGCCGGATCGGGCTGACCAACCACAGTGGAAGTGCAGGGGCCAGGGGTCCGCAATACCGCCTGGATCCCCCCGCAGTAAAGGGCAACATGCCCAGCGAAGACCTGACCCTCGCCGAAGCCTTTAAAAAACACGGATACGCCACCGCCCATGTCGGCAAGTGGCACCTCCAGGCACACCACCAAAAAGGCAACCAGCACTACCCGGAAAACCACGGGTTCGACCTCAATGTGGCTGGGCATAAAATGGGACAGCCCGGTTCTTTTCTCTACCCATACCAAAGCAAGCAACACCCCAGCACCAATGTGCCAGGGCTCGAAGATGGAAAACCGGGGGATTATTTAACCGATGTCCTAACCGACCACGCCATCCGCTTCATTGAAGATAAGCAGGACAGTCCCTTCTTCCTCAACTTCTGGTTTTACACCGTGCACACCCCGCTTGGGGCCAAACCCGAGTTGCTTAAAAAATACCAGGAAAAAGCAAAAAAGATGGGCTTGGACAAAAAGAACGTTC
>JAYOTQ010000099.1:0-3473 GCA_038150505.1 Opitutales bacterium
GGACGGGTTGGGGAAGTTCTCTGCCGGACCTGGCAGACCGCAGATAAAATGAAGAGGCAATTTGGGAAACTCGAATCCAGTACGCATACAAAAGCAGATAATTTCAGGGTACTGCGCTACCTAGCAAAGTACACTATCAACCCAGCAATTGTACATGGTATGTCCAGTGAGATTGGATCTATCACTGAAGGCAAACTGGCAGATCTTGTATTGTTCAAACCTGCATTTTTCGGAGTTAAACCAGAACTAGTTATCAAAGGAGGGTTTATTGCTTACGCAAACATGGGAGATCCAAATGCCTCCATCCCCACCCCTCAGCCGATGCATTACCGTCCACAATTTGGCTCATTTGGAAAAGCAAGGACATCTACATCCTTAACTTTTGTTAGCGAAGCATCCTTGCAAAATGAATCCCTCGCTGAACTTGGGCTGAATAAATCTATGGTGGCCGTAAAAAACACCCGAAAGATCGGGAAAAAAGACCTTATCTTGAACGATGCCTTACCAAATATCGAAGTAGATCCAGAGACATACACTGTAAAAGCAGACGGTGAAGAGTTACATTGCGAGCCTGCAAAAACAGTCCCACTGGCACAAAGATATTTCCTTTTTTAAGGATGATAAAAATCAGAGATATAATCATAGAGAAAAGCAAAGTTTTTGATCATTCCATTCCTTTAACTGTGGATCGTAGAGTCTTGGCTAAGCGCAGATGGCGCGGTCAGGCAGCGGATGGGACTGATTTCGGATTTGATCTGGCAGTTCCTCTACAGCATGGGGTTTGCTTTTACAACGAGGAGGAAAGAGAATACATCATTGACCAAAAACCTGAAAAGGTATTCCGGGTATCCTTTTCAAACCAACAAGAGGCAGCCCACCTAGCCTGGCAGGTGGGCAATCTTCATTTCCCGGCCCAGTTCAAAGAAAACTACTTATTGGTAGAGGGTGACCTTGCAGTTCAATACATGCTCGAACGCAATGAAATTCCCTTCGAAAATTCTATGGAAATTTTCCAACCGATACTGGCTGCATCATCCCACCACCACGGACCAGGCAAACTGTCCAAATACCTCAATATTTGGCAGTAAAAAGCTCATCACATGATTAAGAAAATAGAGCACAATCAAACATCTCTTCAATCGAAGCCTGAAAGTCGTGGATCGTACTGGCTGGGTGGATTAATTCAAACCACCGACACTCTATTTCCTAGTGGAGGATATGCTCATTCATACGGATTAGAGGAACAAGTTTCCCTTGGCCTGATTCGAACAAAAGAACAGTTGGAAGAATTCTTAATTCGAGAAATTTTACCCACACTGGAAAGATTGGAACTTCCCTACCTTAGGTATTGTTATACTTCTGCTGAGAAACAAGACAGCAGGAATCTCCTAGAATTGAATGAGGAAATTTCATCTTGGAAGATGACCAAAGAAATTCGCAACGCAGGAATGTCCCAGGGCTCACAAATGTTGCGTATGATTCGCGAGATTTACCAATGCGATTTCTCACAAAACTTTGAACAAATCCTAATTAGAAACAATTCAACCTGCCAACAAATCACTGCCACTGCACTTCTGAGAAAAGCACAACAATCCCCCCTAGAACCAACTCTGATCGCTTGGGTGTATCAGGCGGTCTCAAATTTTTGTTCTGCTTCTATCAAATTACTACGGTTAGGAGAAGTTGCCTGCCAGAAAATGATACACCGCTGCATGACACAGCAAAATTTGGATAAAACCATATCTGGCTCATTAGAAATTAAGCGAGGTGAGGCAGGTTTTTTCAACCCAGTCCTGGATATTGCATCAGCCAGACACGAACTGGCATTTTCAAGACTTTTTATATCATGACTAAAGACAATACAGAGGAATTCAGGCGCCCAGTTCGAGTCGGAATTGGTGGACCGGTAGGATCAGGAAAGACCATGCTTACTTTACGACTTTGTGAAGTACTTCGCGAGAAATACTCCATGGTCGTTATTACGAATGACATCTACACTCAGGAGGATGCACAGTTTCTGGCACGCAACCATGCATTACCGGAAGACCGCATCATGGGGGTCGAAACCGGGGGTTGTCCACACACCGCCATTCGGGACGACACCAGTATGAATGCTGTAGCAATCGAACAATTGGTACTGCGGCACCCAGATGCGAAATTAGTTTTAATTGAAAGTGGCGGGGATAATTTGTCTGCCACATTTTCTCCCGAACTCGTGGATGCATTCATCTACGTAATCGATGTGGCTGAGGGGGATAAAATTCCAAGGAAAGGAGGTCCGGCCATTCGTTATTCTGATCTTTTGGTAATTAATAAAACTGACCTGGCACCTTTGGTTGGTGCGGATCTTGGTGTGATGGACCGGGATTCCAAAAAAATGCGAGAGGAAAGACCATATCTATTTACCGATCTCAAAACCTATAAAGGTTTGGACGATGTGGTTAGTTGGCTTACCCAAGAATATCTATTCTAGGAATTTAGAAGCTTAAGACTGATGTCAGAAACCTTTGGACTACAAGGTGGAGTGCAGCTTGATTGCAGGTGCAACTCAGAGGGTCTACCCTACATATCAAGGCAGCGATTCGCCCCCCCAGTTCATTTAAGCAAGCCCTACCTTGACCATGAAAGCGGTTCATTATTAATTAATCTATCCTGCCCCACAGCAGGTATGCTTGCCGGTGATCGGATGTCTTGCGACATACAGCTTAATGACCATTCCTCCATGGTAGTTACTACTCCAGGTGCTACCCGATCTCACTTCATGCAAAGTGGGATTGCTCGAGTGGAGCAATCTTTCCGAATCAATGATTCTTCCTTTTTAGAATATAATCCCGGAGCACTGATACTTCAGGGATCAACCAGCCTTTTTCAAAGTACTCATATAAATTTGAGTGAACATGCAGAGCTTTTATACGTGGAAAAAATAATGCCCGGCAGGGTGGCACATGGAGAACTTTTTCAATTCAAGAACTTTTCGAACCGCATGAAGATTCGAAAAGAAAACAATTTGATTCTTTCGGAGTCCTATACATTGGAACCAGAAAATGATTCTATCCATGCATGGAAACATTCATTCCCTACTCCTTTCTACGGCTGCCTTTACTTAATATCTCCAAAAGTGGAAGATCACCTTCCCTCCCGTCAGGCGATTCATGATCTAAAAAACAAGCAACTTCTAATTGGGACCAGCCAGATGCATCGAAAGGTTGGTTGGATAGTAAAAGTGTTAGCAGGGGATGCGATAGAGTTTCGCAGGGCAATGAAAACGGTTCGGTCACTCATTCATGAAGATATTGAACGTATCCCCACAGACTTCCGAAGATTTTAAAAAAACATCATCTATAATTCATGATTAGCGATACTCTTATCATTACAAGTAGTGCAGCATCACTAGGTTTTTTTCATACAATTCTAGGACCGGACCATTACCTACCCTTCGTGGCCATGGCTAGAACCAATGGGTGGAGCGGTTA
>JAYOTQ010000100.1:0-3427 GCA_038150505.1 Opitutales bacterium
CGGGTTCGAGTCCCGTCTATCCCGCCATTTTTGGGTTCCAAATAACTTATAATTATCACAAAAAAACAAAGGGTAAGATTAAACATCGGGATTTGCAGGTTTGCGGGCATTGCATAGATGATGCTAACTGCAGGAATCCAAAGGATCCAAGTAGTTAAGAGCAAGAATGCAGATTCACTGACAAGTTCATTCAGAAAACGGATTACCCTTACCTTTTTCCAGGCAAAATCTGCATTTTTCCAACCGTAAACAATTGCGGTTGTGGGAGCAGACCAAAATACACAGTAGACAAATTGATCCACCAGTACTTTGTAAAAAACGACGAGGGCATCTGTCGATCGCCCAAATAGAAAATCCTGAAACCGGTAAAACAAATCGACTTCCACCCCTTTAACCGCCCAAAAAAGAAGAAAAAAGAGGAGCCAGGACACTTTTCTCTTCCTAGGAATTGATTTCCTGCAGTACATCAGCAGGTAAGGTAATAAACCACCGAAAATAGCAGTAGAAACTGCAGAATAAAACAGTCCAAACCTTGATTTCAGTTTCCCAAAATCATTGAGGAAATCTGCAAAGGCGGGAACATTGTAGTAGGACAAACAAATGGTTGCCCCACAAAACCAAATAAAACAACCGGCGACTATATTTGCTCGGAAATTTGCAACACAACGCACCCAAGCAAGCTTGAACATCAAGGGCCTTTGTTCAATGTTGGTAACTCAATTGAGCTTAATAAAACCTGTCTCCTTTTTGGAGCGATTGCCCAAAGGCAACAATAAGTTCAACCACTGCTTCGAGATCTTTTAAATCTACCACTTCGCTAGGGGTATGCATATATCGTAATGGAATTCCGATTAAACCGGTAGGTACACCGGCACGGGAAACCTGAATTGCTCTCGCATCCGTTCCAGTAGGTCTGGGATCGGCCTCAATCTGCACCGTAATCTTATTCTTTTGGGCACATTCGAATAGCCTGTCAAAGACGGCGTGATTGACATTGGGTCCACGGGTCAAGATAGGACCGCCCCCAAGTTCGAAAGAGCCATACTTTCGGTGATCTGCATCAGGGTGATCGGTTGCATGGGATACATCGACCACTAAAGCAACATCTGGATTTGTGGCAAAGGCGGCAGGGATAGCCCCCCGCGTTCCGATTTCTTCTTGAGACGTTGATACCGCAACAACCTTTGCCTTTGTTTTTTTGGCTTTCTTAAGCCTGACAAGTGCTTCATTTACTGCATAGGCACCCGTTTTATCATCGAATGCACGGGATACATAAAGAGAACCATATAAATTTTCCACGCCGTGGGTATAAACAGCAGCATCTCCAATCATGACCCGCTCCAATGCTTCTTCTTTAGAGTTAGCTCCGATATCAATCCACATTTGGTGAAATTCAGGTACTTTTTTGCGGTCTTCGGGAGTCATTAAGTGGATTGCTCGCTTCCCTGTTACTCCACGAACAATTCCATTTTGTGTAAGAATATCTACTCTGCGCCCGGAAATCATCGAACGATCATGGCCCCCAATCGCGTCAAAATACAAATAACCCTTGCTGTTAATGTGCTTGATGATCAGTCCCAACTCATCCAAATGTCCTGCTAGCATTAAAGTGGGAGCTTTCTGTTTGTTGAGCGTTGCAAAACAGCTTCCCAAAGCATCGACTGAAAATTCATCCGCATGGGGTTCAACATACTTCTTAATCACATTCAGTGCCTCTGATTCGTAACCGGAAGGTGAACGGGCCGCCAAAAGGTCGGCTAAAAAGGGAGGTAAGCGATCAGGTTTCATAAGTAATGCCCATTTAATAAAAGTAGTAAATGGACCAATCAACCTTCTAGTTGGTTGAATGGCAACCTACTTGAGTCGTAAATTTGATTTATTACTCGCACTTAGCTTGAATCAATTTATTGGGTAGGGATGACTATTTATCCTGCTATAGACCTCAAAGGCGGTCAGTGTGTCCGTTTGTTTCAGGGAATTTCAGATCAAGAAACCGTTTATTTCAACGACCCTACTGAACCAGCCAAGAAATGGAAAAATGCCGGGGCAACCCACCTCCATTTAGTTGACTTGGATGGAGCATTTTCAGGGAATTCAAAAAATATGGAAGCAGTCCAGTCGATTCTTGGAATCGGTGGAATGCAAGTTCAGTTAGGTGGAGGGATGAGAAATAATGAAGCCATTTCAAGTGCCCTGGATTTAGGTTTAGAAAGAATAATCGTAGGTACATCCGCCTGCGAAAACCCATCTTGGGTAGGTGAACTGGTGAAGAAATTTGGATCCAATCGGATCGTGGTTGGTATAGATGCAAAAGACGGTTTTGTTGCAACAAAGGGCTGGGTTGAAACGAGTAAACATACCGCTTTAGATTTTGCTCAAGAGGTGCAGCAACAAGGTGCCCGCTGGATCATTCATACAGATGTAGCCACGGATGGTGCAATGAAAGGCCCAAACTTAGGTGCCCAAAAGCTTATGGCAGAGTCCGCTCCACTTTGTAAGATCATTGCTTCGGGAGGAGTCAGTACTGAGTCTGATATTGATCAATTAAGAGAGATCGCCTCCAAGCAAGATAACCTGGAAGGAGTGATCATTGGAAAAGCACTCTATGAAAAAACGGTTCAACTTGAGAATGTGATTCAGTAAGCATCCAAGATGGACGAATCTTAATTTTTCTTGCCATCCCTGCTACCCCCTTCTTTGATCGTATCTTAATCCCCAAACTCCTTTATCAATATGACAAAGCTTACCTTTGATGTAGATTTTAATAAAGACCCCGAGGAAATCCTCAAAGAAATTCAAGAACGAGCCAAAGCCGAAGTGGCTAAGCGTGAATCCAAGATCAAGTACGCCGCTTTTCTTTCCAAGCTTCATCAAAAAGTAAATGATGAGATTGGCACTGATTTTAAGTCGATCAACGATTTGATTCGTGCCCTTACTCAGTTCGCCAACCCAAAACTTAAAGAGAAAGTTAGTTCTTCTGCATCTGGTAGACGGGTGACGGTAAGCATGACGCATGAACTCTTTGATGAGATCAAAAAGAAGCTCTCACTCCCCAACCCCAACAAGGCTGCCATTGCCAGAGAAACAGGTGCTAGCGTCGTCCAAGTTAGAAAAGTAGCCAGTGGAGGATACGATCAAAAATTTGCATCTGCTCCGCCAACATCATCCCCTGATGTGGTAAAAATTGAAACTCCTCTTTCCGAGGCCAAACCCGTAGATGATCCAAAACCTGAAAGTTTGGATTCCTCAAACAAAGATTCGGACTTACCCACGGTTCCAGAGATTAAACAACCCACCGATCTTCCCGAACCATCCGCAGAAAAAGCTCCTGATGCCCCTCTTATTGCTCCTCCCTCCATGGATGAGGAAGTAGCGGATGAACCACCGCCCATTATTGCCCCACCCCCTGCTCCTTCTTTAGATTTAC
>JAYOTQ010000101.1:0-3366 GCA_038150505.1 Opitutales bacterium
TCGCCCCTTTGCTGGCGACCAAGACCTCGACCCTCTTTTTGAAGAATTGTGGGACCTTTTTGCCAAGGGAGAATGCTGGAAATTGGCCGAGCATGCACAGCCCACCCTTTCCATCCTCCGGGAACGGGGGTACCAACTGGCCGTTCTTTCCAACAATGATTCCCGCCTGCGCAGCGTGCTCAGTGACCTCGAAATTGACCAGGCATTCGATCATCTTTTTATTTCCAGCGAATTGGGATGCGAAAAACCAGAACCTGAGATTTTCCGAAAGGTGGAGGAAGCAACGGGGTGCAAACCGGCAGAAATTCTTCATCTTGGAGATAGTCACTCCCGGGACTTTCTCGGTGCCCGCAAGGCAGGCTGGTCCTCCCTGCTCTATGGGAAACCAAAACTGGAGAACGATCAGATCACCTGCTTTTCTGAACTACTCGATCATTTACCATGACCGAACTGCCCACCGTCCTTTCCCTCGAATGCCTAAGCTCTCTTCAGGCAAACCCTATTGTGATTCGGGCAATTCCTGAGGGTTGGATCGCCTACCTTGATTTTACCGATACGTTTGAGCCAGTCTCCCACGACACGGAAGCGGGCATCTCCCGCTTAACTGAATCCCCTGATCCACGAACTTCTCTTTCCTTTAACGGGTGGGTGGGTTTTTTCGGATATGAATTTCTTGCCGCCCATTTCGGTCTTCATCTGCAAGCGAAACGCGATCTCGAAATTGCCGACGGGTGGTTTGGCCGCCCTGCCACACTGGTTCATCTCGGCACCACCTGCACAAGGGTGGAATCAACCGACCCCGTCAGGGAATCGGAAATCGGGAAAATACTTTCCTCTGCACCCATCCAGAGCCTTCCCTCCTTTCATGCGAGTGAGCGAACCTGCAACCTCGATTTCGCTCAATACAAGCCCATCTTCGAGCAGGCACGGGAAGCCATCCTTGATGGGGAGACCTACCAGATCAAAATTTCCCAGCGTTTCGAAGCGAAGGCACAAATTGACCCCCTGCTCGCCTTTGCAAAACTATCCAAAACCAATCCTGCCCCCGAAGCCTTTCTCCTACAGACACCCCGCTTTTCCATCATCAGTTGCTCGCCCGAGGTTGTGATTGATCAAACAGGGGACACCATTTCCACCCGTCCAATTGGGGGCACTTACGCCCGCGGTTCTTCTTGCTCGGATAAGTCTGTGGTCGAGCGTTTTCTGGGAGATAGTAAAGAAGTGTCGGAGCACAACATGCTGGTCGATCTGGAACGCAATGACCTCTCCTCTCTCTGCATCCCAGGCACGGTGCAGTTGGAAAGGTTCCGCGAGGTCGAGACCTATGCCCATCTCCACCACCTTGTTTCCACGATTCGTGGAACACTCAGGCAAGGCACAACATTGTCTGAGATTCTTCAGGGTATGCTTCCCGGGGGGAGTATTACCGGATGTCCCAAGGCACGAACCATGGAATGGATCGACCGGTTGGAGCCCTGCTTTCGTGGACCCTACACCGGAAGCTTTGGTACGATTGAGGATAATGGAAATTTGCACCTCAACCTGATCATCCGGTCCATGCTCGTACTTGGTGAAAAGTGCTTCACTCAGGCAGGAGGTGGGATCGTGGTAAATTCCACCCCCGAGTACGAATACCGGGAAAACCAAATCAAGGCACAAGCCCTACTCGATTTATTGGAATGATCCTGCTTATTGATCATCAGGACTCCTTCACCCGAAACCTCGAGCATTTGCTGGCCGGTTTTGACCAGGTGATGGTGGTCGACCGCAAATCGGTCGATCCAGCAATCGCTATGTCCGCAGAAATGATTGTGCTCTCTCCAGGCCCCGGCAAACCGGCAGATTACCCAGAAACCAAAAAACTCTACCTTTCGTGGCGGGAAAAGAAACCCATCCTCGGGATCTGTCTCGGCTTCCAGCTCATGCTCGAAACTGAAGGGGCAAGGATGATTCGCCAGGCACGTGTGCTCCATGGTGTCGAAACCGACATCGTGACCGATCCAAACAGTTCCACCTATCAAGGGATGGAAAATGTCCTGCGGGTCGCCCGTTACCACTCACTACAGATCGATCCAACCAGCTTTTGTTCCCTTCCACAAACCCTACACATCACGGGAAGAGACCCCGTTGGCAACATTCCACTCAGCTTTGAAGACATCGACCGCAAACTCTTTGGCTTGCAGTACCACCCGGAATCTTTTTTAACCAAATCTGGAACACAGCTGATCGAAAACATTCGTAATGCAAGCTTGGACGACAGAGGGAATGCCCGATAATCATCCAGAGCCCTGGGGTCTCCCCGGAGCTTTCTCCACTTTTCGTGTCTTCCCAAACCGTAAAATCCCTTTCCTGGGAAATTACCTCGAACGATTGCTCGACTCTGCCCAACGGCTGCAACTCCCTTGGATCCCGCCCCTGGAAGAAGTACATGACCGTACCCATGCCTACCTCGATGAACGAGGAGATCAGTTTGCCGGCCTTGTTCGTGCCTGTCTTTTTGAAGACCGTTTGGGGCTAAGCCACCGCCCAGCAGAATCTGATGGCAAACCGGTGGAAGGATGGTTGCTTCACTACCGCCGGCCTGAGCCTCTGGCCAAGTCCACCGCAGAAAAAGATCTCTACGGGGCCCTTGCTGAACTCGAAATTGAAAAAGAGGATTGGGTCATTATCGATCCCAAGGACAATGACCTGAGGGAAACCGCCACTTCCAATCTCATTTTTGCTTCCGGAAGAGATTTGCTCATTCCCGAAAAATTTATCCTCCAAGGGGTGGTTCTTCGCCAACTCCTCCCCATATTACAGTCCGAATTTTCTGTGGTTCGTGGAACTCCTCAAGATAGTGACCTATCCGACTTCAGTGAGATCCTGCTTTGCGGAACGGGCCGTGGAGTCGCGCCCCTCACTACCATGTCTGAGTTAGGGTGGAACTCACAAGGGGAAGATACTTTCAATCAGGTTCGCCAAATCTATGATTCTTTGATTGAAGAGGCTTGTGCCTGATTATCAATTCAACGGGCGGACTGTTCGCCTCCGCTTCCCTGCTGTCATGGGAATCCTTAACCTCACCCCGGATTCTTTTTCTGATGGTGGACAGTTTATGGCCCCCGCAGATGCTCTGGCCCATGCTCACCGCATGGTCAAGGAAGGTGCTCAAATCATCGACCTCGGCGGGGAAAGCACCCGCCCGGGCAGCGATCCGGTCAGCGAGCAGGAAGAATTGGCCCGTGTGCTTCCTATAATTGAGCTCTTAGCAAAGGAAGAGTTTGTGCTTTCGCTCGATACCACCAAACCGGCCGTCGCCCTAGCCGGTCTGCAGGCAGGCGTGTCCATCCTCAATGATGTATCCGGAGGAAACCCAGAGATGCT
>JAYOTQ010000102.1:0-3269 GCA_038150505.1 Opitutales bacterium
CAAATTTCTTCGTAACTGGTGGACTTTTCAGTCTTCACAGTAAGGTCGACCACAGAAACAGTCGGTGTAGGCACACGGAAAGCCATGCCGGTAAGCTTGCCCTGCACCTCAGGGAGTACCAATCCAACTGCTTTGGCAGCACCAGTGGTGGATGGAATGATATTGATGGCTGCACCACGCCCGCCCTTCCAGTCCTTGACCGATGGGCCATCAACAGGCTTTTGGGTGGCAGTGTAACTGTGCACGGTGGTCATCAAGCCTTCCTTGATACCAAAATTTTCCAATACCACCTTGGTGATCGGGGCCAAACAGTTGGTGGTGCAGGAAGCGTTGGAAAGGATGTCATGCTCTGCGGAAAGCTCATCATCATTTACTCCGAGCACGATGGTTTTTACATCGCCCTTGGCAGGTGCAGAAATGATAACCTTTTTGGCGCCCGCCTGAATGTGACCGGCTGCTTTTTCACGGTCGACAAAAAGACCGGTGGATTCGATCACTACATCCACCCCAAGATCTCCCCAAGGAAGAGCTGCTGGGCCTTCGCGGACGGCGAGACACTTTATAGTGTGGCCATTGACCACGAGAGAGTCATCGGTGGGTGCCTCCACAGTGCCATTAAAACGGCCCTGTACGGAGTCGTATTTTAAAAGATAGGCAAGATTATCTGCAGGGACGAGGTCGTTGATGGCAACAACCTCGAAGTCTTTACCAAGTAACCCCTGGTCGACAAGCGCGCGAAAAACTAAACGACCAATACGGCCGAAACCATTAATACCAATTTTAGTAGACATTTGTATGAATTTGTTGAGTTAGAAAATGTTTGCGAAGAAATACACATGGGATTTGACCGCTAAATGGCAAGGCTAAGTTGTAAATGAGCCCAAGGGAGCTCCCAATATTGGTAAGCTAAATATTAGAGAAAGCCCTTTGCACTCCGAATCGGAAATAAAGGAAAATTGCCAAAAACAAGCCCACACAAAAATAAGCAAACCTGTCGCCCATCGAAAATTGAGGCTTCAAGGGATGGATGGGGACATCCACCTCCACCACTGCAGCTCCCTCAAAATAGATGCGGTTTTTTTCATTTTTTAGCACATCCCTTATTCGGCCCTTTTCATCGATCCAGCCAGACCAGCCCGCATTGCCACACCGAACAATGGGCAAATTATTTTCAACCGCTCTTAGGACTGAATGGGCCGCATGTTGCTCGGCACACCCTTCTTCCGCAAACCAGGCATCGTTGGTTGAAACAATGAGCAAATCGGCAGCCATTTCTTTTGTTTTTCGGGCGATGCCTGGAAAAATATCCTCATAACAAATTAAAAAGCCTGCACGTACATAGCTGGTATGATTGCCCTCATTTATGGGGATATCAAAAAGTACGGGGTGATCACCGGGAGAAAAACTGCCCACTGGGCCAACCATTTTCTTAAGCCCGGGGATCAGCGAAAAGGGCCATGGAATATATTCCCCAAAGGGCACTAATACCTGCTTGGCATACCATTCGGGCTGCATTCCTTTGACGGGATCGACATAAACCATGGTGTTGTAACTCGCCTGATCTTCTCGGATGACCGAACCGGCAAGTATTGGAACCCCTGTCTTTTGGGCTAACTCCTCCACCCAGAGACGGTCCAGGTTGATCGGATAAGGGGTGGATGCCTCTGGCCAGAGAATCACATCGGGGCGAACCAGAGATAAAAACTCGGTTTGCTTGCTCAGCGTTTCCTTGTGCTCAGCTGCCCTGCCCTCCATCCATTTGTTTTGCAGGTAGGGCTGGCAAATACCGACTCGTAATGTTTTTACTGCACCTCCTTCTTTGCGGTCCATTCTGGAAAAAAATGGATAAACCATCAGAAAAAGAAGCAAAATACCAAGGTAAAGCTCCGGGCAAATGGAACGGGTAAACAAGCCAGTTGCATTGCGCCTGCGTACAAGCAGGTGGTGCAGGTAAGAAGCAACGCACAAATTGAAAAATACCAGGAAAAAAGAAACGGCCCACCCACCGGTATATGAGCATGCCTGTAAAAGAACTGGCCTCTCCCACTGGGTTGCAGATAGCGGGCACCATGGAAACCCGAGAGTAAACAGGGTTCTTCCCCACTCAATGGCAACCCAGAGTGAGGATAAAGCAACAAAAACAAGCAGTCTTGCCCTGAAACCACCTTGCGAAAACCATGGGTAAAGCATACGGGCCAGGGCAAACCAAATGCTGAAATAAAAAGAGAGCAAAAAAGTGGCAGTGCACATACCACCAAATGAAACATGCCTCATCCATCCAACCATTGCGATTTGGTAAGCCCATCCGCTTAAGAGCAAACAGATAAATACCTTCCTGTAACCGGGGCGAAAGTGAAACCAGATTAAAACGGGTAAAAGAAACACATAAGCAGCCTCGGGGGTCTGGCGGGGTGCATGGCTTACCCAAAGCATGGCGTAGGTAAAAATACTGGCAAGCCAGGGCCCGCCCCACTCCTTTGCCCATGCCATAACACTCAGCCTTTGTGCGTAAAACATAGAAACTAACCGATGCAGGCAGCTGCCTCAGTGCTTGGCCGGGCAATCAGTCCCTCGTATGGACTAAGATTAATTGGCATATTCGCCCGACCATCATCCAGCAAATAGGACTGGCATATACGTTCGAGCTCGAGACGGCTTTTTGCCCTTCTTGCATGGAAAAGAAACTGGCCCTCCTGATCCACTGAAAGGCCGATGAAATTGAGAAACTTTTTCAAGCGTGCCACCTGCTTACTTTCAGAAATATCATCCTTATGAAAAACATTGTAAAGCTTCTCTATGTAGAGGTAGACATCGCCCATGGTTGGATGGTACATCGGTTCACCTGAGTTGAGTTGCCTGATTTGTTGAAATATCCAAGGATTTCGAATGGCACTACGACCAACCATAACCCCGGCAGCACCCGTTTGCTGAACCAAAGAAACAGCACCCTCAGCAGTATTTACCTCGCCATTGAGCAGGACCGGGCAATCGAGCCGTTTGACTGCCTGCCCAACGTAGGAATACTCAGGAAATGATCGGTACCCACCCTTTACCGTACGGGCATGAAGGCTCAACAGGTCAACTTGGTTGGATGCAAAAATATCTAAAATCTGAGAGAAATTCCGGTCATCCTCAAACCCGATTCTTGTTTTTACAGTCAATGGGCAGTCGCAATGCTCCCGAAGAACTTGCAATACCTGATCAATCCTTTGCGGAACCCGAAGGAGTCCACCCCCCACATTCTTACGATACACCCGGGGTGCCGGGCA
>JAYOTQ010000103.1:0-3152 GCA_038150505.1 Opitutales bacterium
GAAGAAATTATGCCTCATATGGAAAGTGCCCAAGAGAGAATTCAACGAATGGAAGATTCTCTTTCCGGCCAAGATGAGCAAGCGGATGAATTTTACCACATTCGGATAGAAAAGCTTAAGAAATTAACCCGTGCAGGAGGCAGGCTCCTTCCGGCACTTGCTGGACTTCTCAAATTTTAATTATGAGCAGCGATGATATGGAGATGAAAGACTGGTCGGTTGGGTGGTATTGCTTGCGAGCCAAGCCCCGGCAGGAAATGGTTGCCTCTGCCACCCTCTCCACCCTCGATCAGGTAGAAGTTTTCCTCCCTCGCACACAAAGAGCCAGAAAAGCCAAGCCCGGCCCGCTCAAACCCCTCTTTCCAGGATATTTTTTCGCCCGCTTCGACCCGGTTCAACATTTGCGCAATGTACACTACGCCCGCGGGGTGGCTTACATTGTTACCCGTAAAGGAGTACCGGTACATGTATCTCCCCAGGTTATGATCGAGCTTCGCCTTCTCTCTCCGGATGGCATTGTCGAAATTCCAGACCAGCCGCACAAGATTGGGGATAATATCAAAGTGATCTCCGGATTATTCAAAGGAGATGAAGGCGTGGTTACCCAGCTTATTCCCGCAAGGGAGCGTGTTCGTGTATTATTTGAAATTCTTGGTCGCCCCACCGAAGTGGAAATAGACGAGCAAGAAGTAGACTTTCCCAGTGCCCACCCCATCGGGTCTGGGTAATTTTTGCCAGATTCCATATCAGTTTCCGTCCCAGATTGGCTTTGTTGCAAGCATGCGGCCAAGGGCGGTAGCGTGCTAAAGCGCAATTTCTCTATGAATTTACTTCGTCCATAAGAGATGTTTGGATTACACCTTAGTTACATTTTCACCCTGCTCTGCCTGGCTATTTTTGGTACCGCTTTTTTTACGGTCGATCTCTACCTTCCAAAAATTCGCAACTGGAAGTCGGCCAAGCTTTTTCAACAGTCCAAAATCTATCTCGATGAAAACATCGATAATGCTGGAGGCCTACTGGATGAAGGAGTACGCCGGGGTCGCATTGCCCACCTTCTCAATCCTGAGGATCAGGAAACACTCTACAATTATGTGCGCCTCCAGTTTCGCACCAACCCCGCTCAAGCCCTCCTAAAATGGTCCTCTGCTCTCCAAAATATTGAAGATCTGGAAAAACGCTCCGAACTCTTGGATAAAAGCCTGCTCACCCTCAAAGATGATGAACTTCCCATACAGGACAGAAAGGTTGCCGGGGAGGTATCGTACCGCGAAATCAATCGCCTTATGCAGAACCCCGTTTGGTCGGCAGATCCCGATAATATACTACTTTTTTGCGAACTCCTCGCCGAGACGGGTAAAGCCGAACAAGCCCGGGAAAGACTCGTAGAATTGTTGGATGAATATCCCTTGTACCCGGAAGGAGTTTTTCTTCTTACCCGGCTGACGGTGCATTTAAAGGATAACACCAAGCTCATAGAGATTGGCCGGTCGCTTGCCTCCCTTAGTGCTCAAAGAAATAAAACCGGGGTCGATGCCATTCGGCACATGACCCTACTCCATTTACTTAATCCCCTGTCCCCCAGTAGTTTGGATCGCTGCATCGAGCTTCTTCGCTCCAACCCAGATGCGGAGCCTATTGATTATATGCGCATCCACGCTCTGCAATACGCATCGACTACCGATGATCAAAAACGGAAAGAAATCGTTTTTCAATGCTCGGCCCTGTTCGATATGGAAAACCGCAAAGAATTGCTCATCTTTTCACGCTGGCTCGCTAGATTGGGCGAGTTTCCACGACTCATCGAATACCTTCCCTTTTCCAAAGCCCGCGTCGAAGAAGACCTGTTCAAACTAAGGATGAATGCACTTGCCCAAGTGGGTGACCTCGAACGCATCCATACCGAAGTGGCCAATGCCCCCCTTATCCCTACCCTTTGGCGAATGGTTGTGGAAGCTCGTGCCTACGCCATGCAAGGAAAGTATGAAGATTCCATGGATGTGCTCGACCGCCTCATTCCCCTTTTGGGAGATGATCCTCGAGAGGTTCGTGCCGTGTGCCTATACCTTGAAGCGTCCAAAGATATTCGTGGGCTTTGCCATGTGCTTGAGAAACTTACGACTCAACCAATCCATGCCCGCTTTGCCCTCACCAAGTTGCTCCAACACCGTGCCGGTTCTGCCGATATTATTGAACTTCAAAATTGGCTGGAAAAACTGGCAGAGATTAGCCCAGACGACCCCACCTTGCACATTTCCACCCTTTACCTTCAATTGCTCAACCCCCAACTCCCCTCCCCTTCCAATCAATTAAATGAACTGCTAGAAGAAGCAAAGTCCATGACCGAGCGAACCAGTCTGCTCCATGCACGTATCACTTTAGCACTCGGCCACCTGCGCAATGATGCACCCGATCAAGCACTGGTTGCCCTTGGACGGCCTGAGAACTGGCGACAATGGACAAATACCCGCGGTGCATGGTCCTTCCTCGCTTCGCAAATTTACCGGCTCAATAAGGATTCCGAGAAAGCCATGGTTCTAAGCAAAGAAGTTAACTTTGCCAGGATGGACCGTGCCGAAAAAGAAAGTTTGCAAGCCCTTTTCCCCTCTCAGTTTTAGTAACTTTGTGAGTACCAACGATACCTCCAACCCTATTCCTTCTTCTGCAAACCCAGTCTCCGTAGGCCCACCTGCAAAATGGAAAATTTGGCTCGGTGCCCTTGCCCTACTCCTCCCTTGGTGCCTGCTTCTTTTCCAGCTCTCCTTTACTTGGGAGACCAACGAACAATATGCCCATGGATATTTGGTCCCCCTGCTCTGCCTTTTCCTATTGCTCAAGATCTATCCCAAAGACAATGAGATCGAATCTCCGGACCACCGAACTGTACTTCAAGGGAAGCTCTGGCTCATCATCGGCATCCCTCTGCTTTTCGCCTTTGTACCTATCTGGGTGGTCAGAGGAGCCAATTCCGACTGGCGGCTGATCAATTTTGCCCTCTTTGGAATCGTCTTCCTGCTCTCACTTGTTCACTGGTACGACGAGGGGGGCTGGCGCAGGATTAAACACCTGCTTTTTCCCCTACTCTTCTTTTTGGTCGCAATCCCGTGGCCTCTAAAACGCGACCTCGAACTTACCCAATGGCTCCAGGAACG
>JAYOTQ010000104.1:0-3053 GCA_038150505.1 Opitutales bacterium
ACCATCGCCACTTCATTGGCAGATATTTGAGAATAGCAACCCACCACCACGGTAGTGGCATCTGGGTTGTTTTGAGAAAACCGCCGAATGGCATTGCGCGATTTTGCATCCGCCTCATTGGTCACCGTACAGGTATTAATCACTCCCAAGTCAGCGGGCTCTCCAAAAGGCACGACTTCGTATCCGGCTTCCCGTAATTTTCCCTCCAAAGAGATTCCTTCCGATTGGTTTAACCGACAACCCAATGTATGCACACTTGCCCTCTTATGGGCGGTATTTTTGGTTTGAGATTGTTGAATGGCTGTTTGCATTAAAGCCGTGTAGATTACAGATTTATTTCCGTGGCTCAACCACGGATCGGTGGGGATTTCTCTCCATGCTTTGCTAAAAGAAAAACCAAGCGAAATGCGCGAAGGTAACGGGGAATAAAGACCTTAGGTTGATGAAAACAACGAAGCAGCCATCCCAAAAAAAGGGAGTCTGCCCACTTCGGTATTTTTGCCTGCTCGCCCGACAAAAACGCCAGGGCTGCTCCGGTGCAGAATATACTTGGAGTGTAGGATAAATTTTCTTTGAGAAACAGGCCCAGTCTTTCCTGTACCCCTCCCCCTACCTGAATGAAGATAGAATCGGGTCGCTCTTTTTCAATTTGGGAAAGCAAAGAATGATCGAGTATGGTCCCCTTTTTTTCATATTTTGGGGCTATATAAATCGCTGATTCATTCAGTCTTACACCAAAAGTTTTTTTCACCCAGTTCGCATTTGCAGATGCCTGTTTAGGATCGGGCATAATCCAAAAAGTGGCGTTTTTTTCCCAATCCGTTTGCTTGAGAATAGCCTGTAAAAAAACCAGGCCCGAGATTCGGGTAAGAGGCTTTCTTTCCACCCATTTTTTCCAGAGGCAAAGTAGCCCACTGTCTGCCAATACCAGGTCGGACATCTCCAAGGCTCTCCGATACTCAGCACAGCCCATCAAATCCTGGGCTAACCCCGGACCCGAAGGTGCAGTGATAAGCCCACCCTTTGCTGCCCGTTTACAAGCACCTGCCAGATCTCCATCATAAAAAGAGACGCCCAATGCCTTTACTAAAGTACTGCTCACGCCTTTTTATCCTGCCAAGGTTTACGAAGTTGCCAAGGCAATCTCCAAGCAAAATTAGATTAATAGGCTGATTTAGGCGGGAAGATGACTTGCCCAACCGTACGGATCACAATTTCCAAATCCAACCACAGCGACCAGTTGCCCACATAGTTAAAGTCCATCTCGATGCGCTTGCTCACGAGTTCAGGATCGGTAAATTCGCCACGCAACCCACGGCACTGGGCGGGCCCAGTCACCCCAGGTTTTACAAACTGGCGCACCCGGTAAGCCTTATAATTACGCTCGAACAAATAGTCGTGCTCCGCGAGGTAGGGTCTGGGGCCCACCAGGCTCATTTCTCCTTTCAACACATTGATCAACTGAGGAAGCTCATCGATGCTGAAACGGCGCATAAACTTACCAAAGGCAAAAATGCGGTCATCCCCCTCATGTGCTTGCACACTTTCATCCCGTTCACCTTCGCGAGCATGGGTCATGGATCGAAATTTCCAGATTACAAATCTTCTCCCTGCCAAACCTACCCGTTCCTGCTTAAAAAAGACGGGTCCAGGTGCCTGGATTGACTGGTAAAGCTTCACCACCAGTATTGCCGGAGGGAGAACGACTAATAGAGCAGGTATGCTCAAAAATAAATCAAAACATCTTTTTACCATTTGGTTAAACGGGCTCTCCAAAGGCTCGTTCAATAAGGTAAAAAATTGCCTGCCCGACTCCTCCATAAAAACCAGCCGGGCATCAAACAATCCTGATAAATTGTTGTAGATCAAAACACGGCAACCATATTGAGTTGCCAACTCAGCCACTCGGCTCACCCAATCTTCCATCAAGCGATCGGGCAGTACCACCAACTGGTGCACCCGGTTGGCTTTCAAAAACTCTTCTAACTCATCAAAATATCCAAGGTTTGGCAACTCAGGCACCTCTTCTGTTTTTCTTCTGGAAGTGGAAAACACCCCACAAAATGAAAACCCATTGGCGGTTTGCTGCTTCATCCATAGGTTTAGGTCTTTGACCGAGTGGGGATTCCCAATAAGCAAACTTTCCCGGTTCATCCCCCGAAACCCAATCACCCGCTTGAAAATTCCAGGCAATGCAAAGTTGGCACCAAGTAAAATCGGCCAGCAAACCACAATGTAAAATCCCAAAAACAGACGGCTGGTCTCATTGTCTTTGGTCGCGAAGTAAGAAGCGAAAACAAAAAATGCAATCAGGGAAGACTGAAAGTTTGCTTTGTGGATCGACTCCCTAACCCTTTGCCAACCATTTTTAATATAAAAAGCACCATAATTCTGCAAAGACCCAAATGTGGCAACCACCAGACCCGCCATCGCCACCATTGCGTAGTTCCAGGGAAGGGTAATCAGGGATAATTCCCAACCCTCCCACAAATCGAGCGATAACCAAAACCAAACAAATATAAGAGCAAGCAAACATAGCCTGTGCAATAGGGCATGTCCTTGGTCTCTTGGATTTGGCATGAACTTCAAAATACTAAAATTCGTGCTCGTGCGCAAGAAGAACTAAGCTCATTTTTTTCTATGATTTAAGTGCTCTCATCCTCGCAAAATTTTTAAATTACTTGCTTATTTCATTTTTTTTTGAAAACTTTGAAGCTAATGCCTCAGTCCACGCCCATAACAGGCAATCAGCCGATTCAGAAATCCAACAAAGACCTCGAAATCGAATCGATTGATTTTTTTGTCCGCATGATGAGCATGCTCGGCATGCCACGGTCCGTTGGAGAAATCTATGGCTTGCTTTATTTTTCCACCACTCCACTACCCATGGACCAAATTGTCAGCCGCCTTGGGATAAGCCTGGGTTCTGCCAGCCAGGGGCTCAAAACACTGCGCTCTCTCAAAGCTGTACGTACCAGTTATGTTCCCGGAGACCGCAGGGATCACTATCAAGCCGAAACCGAATTTCGTCGACTCTTTGCCAACTTCATCAA
>JAYOTQ010000105.1:0-3032 GCA_038150505.1 Opitutales bacterium
TCCATAAACCAAGAGTGGAAGGCATTTTCTGAACGTCAAAAGGAAGTTATCCCCATAATGGATGCCTTGTTAAAAACTATATCTAAAAGATTGTTTTCTGTGAACTGGGGCGATCTTTTGAGTGACCCTATCCCCCAAGATCCATTCAGTGGAATGGATTGGGGATGCGAATGATTCCTTTTTCTGCTTGAAGATAAATCCAATCCTGATGAGAGCGTACATGTGTGCAAACAGCAGGTAAATCTACTCTTTTAACAATACGACCTTTTGCTAGATTGAAAAAGAGAAGGCTTTTTTTATTTCGAATGATCACCGCCAATAAATTCGGTCGATCCTTCAAAATCTCTATTGAAATAGGTTCATCCTCGTAACTTGGCAGATGTATTAAATCCCAACTTGCATCCACAGAACTCCTCTGATCCAAGTCAAAAACAACAATTCGATTAGGTGCTGATTCGGCTACGAGGAGCCTATCCCCCCTGCGGTTCATGGTAAAGTCGTTGGGGCGGACTAACTCATCATTTAAAATGTTAAGCTTCCCTTCCCTTGGCTCAAATTCGTAAATCGTTGCAGCATTGGGAGTTCCGATAAAAATTTGCTCTTTCTCGTTACCAGCTAAACCCTTAATTTTGGAAAACCGGTATCCATCGTATGAATCTGCTAAATTTTCTAGCTTTCGTGCATCTTTTGAAATGCGTAGGATTTTACCAGTTGTAGATTCTGCAACAATCAACCTTCCTAGGTAATCGCTGTAAATATCATCAATTTGAAAAGTTTGGGAATTTTCAACTTTCAACCATTCATTCAAATTAATGAAAGTAGTAACTTTTCTTGGATCACCTAATTTTGCTTTTAAAACAATCGATTTATCATGGAAATCTACAAAATAAATTGTCCCATCTTCGGTTATTGAAAAAGGTCCACCTTCTAAAAAAAAGGGTTCTGGAAGCTTGGAAATTGAAGTAACACCTTGGGGTTCGAAACTTTTAGGGGGATCGGGTAACTCCTCTATGCTTGAAGAACTCAAGCATCCTCCAACAGCAAGGATAAGAGTTAAAAAAGGAATGAGGGTTAAAATCATTTTTCTATTGCTCACTTTTGAATGAAAACAATTGGACACAAAAGAGTTTGTATTCCCCCCTTTCAAAGCAAAAGTTAGATTTAGAAGAAGTTAATTTATTAAGGCATAAAAATGGAGATAAGGAAAATTGCTCAAATGGTCTTAGACGCGGATGCTATTTTAGTTGGTGCAGGTGCGGGTATGGGGGTAGATTCTGGATTGCCTGACTTCCGGGGCAAACAAGGTTTTTGGAGAGCTTACCCTCCATTAGCTAATTTAGGGCTAGAATTTGAAGATATGGCAAACCCTAGGTGGTTCATGGAAGACCCAACTTTAGCATGGGGGTTTTATGGTCACCGATACCAACTTTATAAATCCACCAAACCCCATAAAGGCTATGAAATTTTGCGAAGTTGGACCCAGAACCTAAAAATTCCCAGTTTTATTTTCACCTCAAATGTAGATGGACATTTTTCTACCTCAGGTTGGACAGATCAAATTCTCGAATGTCATGGATCTTTGATGTACTTGCAATGCCTTGAAGCTTGCGGGCAAATTCCTTGGCTCACCCAAAGAAGTGTAACTGAGGAAATTGAAGTGTGTATGGAGACACTTCGGTGTAAATCTAAACTTCCGAATTGCCCAGACTGCCATTCCTTAGCAAGGCCCAATATTTTGATGTTTTCAGACTATTGCTGGGATCCATTAAGGATATCTCAACAAGAAAAAGAACTAGAAAACTGGTTATCGATTCATGGGAACCCAAAACTGCTGGTGATTGAAATTGGAGCAGGGCTGAACATACCTAAGGTACGCACATTTTGTGAAAAAACTAAAATGTTTTACGATTGCGGAATGATCCGCATCAATCCGAGAGATTTTCTCACCCCGTCAGGGGTGGAAGCCCTTCCTTTTGGCGCACTGGAATCCTTGGAATTACTTGATTCTGAGATTTCAAAATTTTTGAGCTAAAAATTTCCCTTATTCAACCGTCACAGTTGTAGGCAAGTTAGGGCGCTGGTCGTTTATTATTTTAGACAGTTAAACCACCATGATTTGCCTTGCCGCTTATAATATGGAGTATTTTTTATTTGAACTGAATGCTACCACAAATCTGGTTTGGATAGTGCAGAAACACACTGAAATTGGATTGAGTGTTCTGGAACAGGAGTGTCATCCAACATCATACCTGTCCAACCGAATGGATATTGTAGTGTGTATGGCGGCATAAACGAGTGTCCAATCTCTTCCTTGAAACCAAACCGTCCATAGTAATTAGGGTCTCCATAAACCAGTAGAACAGCAGCACCATCTTTGGTGAGCATGTCTATTCCATCATTAACGAGGTTTGAACCAACACCTTGTTTTTGATATTCAGGAGAGACGGCCAGTGGAGCAAGAATGTATCCAGAGGTACAAGAGTCAGATCTCAAGAAGATTGGACTGTAGGAAACATAACCAATTACTTGATTATCAACTTCAGCAACTAATGACTTGATTGATTGACTAGCAGTTTCTTTAGAGAGTTCTAGGACCAGGTTCTTGATGACTTTGTTCTCTTCATCAGAAAAAGCAGTTTCAACAACCTTTAGGATTGAGTCCAAATCTGCTTTTTGAGCAGGTCTACTTGTCATCATTTTCATCAACTATTCCGGCACATTGACACGACATATTCTTAAATTCTCTATCTCAAATATGTAACGCTTGTTCAATTGCTCGTCCCTGATACGCTTATTTTTAAGAATTAAAAAGACATGAGTGTTCTTAAACTCATATCCTCAGGGCGTTTTATAACCGTGTACATTAAACCAGTGAGCAATCTTTCGATAACCTACACCTGATTCATGCATTGTCTTGATGAGGTTATGAATGGTCTCTTGGTAATCAGAATAGTGTGAATACCAGAGGTGTGATGCTCTGGAAGTCACAGTGAAACATAGATGAACTTCAATAAAAGTGCTTCCGTTGGATA
>JAYOTQ010000106.1:0-2748 GCA_038150505.1 Opitutales bacterium
GAGCAGGCACTTTCATTGAAAGAGGACACTCAACTTTCCCGGGAAGCAGCAGAAGCTCATTACCTTGCCCAAGATTTTGATTCGGCAATTGAGCGATACCGTCCATACCTCGCTACCTCGCCCGAAGATCCCGACTCCCAGTTACGCTACGCACGATTGCTATCTGAGAAAGGAAAAGATACAGAAGCAATTAATGCCTTTTCCAAGGCTAGCAAAGAGGCCACCGCGGATGACTGTCTGATTATGGGCAACTTATTTTTAAGAAAAAAACTACTCCCACAGGCCAAACACTGGTATGGAGAATCTTCCCGAAGAAGTAATGCCCCCCCTACCCAACCCCTGCTTGGGTTGCTTCTGGTGGCGAAGCAGGAGAAAAACGACCGTGAAGCAGAAACCACCATACTGGCATTGGAAAAAATCGAGCCAGGAATTTTAGAAACAACCGACCTCGCCGCATATTCCACTGATCTTTTGAAACGGCGTAGGCTTGCGGATTTTATCGCCGGAGGCTTGGATGTTCGCGGAAAATCAATTACCCAGCTTGCTTCCGCTTTGCTTACCGGAAAAAAGACAACACCTCTGCGTGGAAGCCCTGTCCTTGGTTCATCCAAGCTTCCTCCCTCTCGCGAATCGGAGCTTTTTGCGGACGAAACCAAAGAAGAAAAAAAAGAACCACCCAGGCCGGAGCCCATCCTTTCCATTCCTACGGAAACATCCCCCCCTAAACGGATGAGTCTGGCCGATGCATTCTCTGCACCTGTTGGTGAAATAGAAAATGTGGCAGGTGCGGCCGAATCTCCGCTCGACCTGGGCCAACAGGCCTACCTTGATGGCAGTTTTACCTCCGCCTTGCTTCATGCCCGGGATGCCCTGAAAAAAAATCCGCAAGATGCCCTCGCTTGGCGTCTTTGCTCCCAGGCACACTTTCAACTGGGCGAGACAGACCAGGCAGAGATGACCATCCTTGAAGCCATCCGGCACCGCCCGGTTGATTTGGATATGCGGCTGGATTATCTTCGCATTGCCCGTGAAACATTATCGAGCAAGCGATACCTACAGGAGCTGGAAAAAGTTCGTGAGATTTTCCCCGATTCCACCGAGATCCTATGGGAACTTGCCCGAAGGTATCATATTGTGGAAAACATGCCCGTTACCGCTGCTGTGCTTTATCGTAAAATCGTTCAAATTTCTCCGCCTAACAGTGCGATTGCTGAGCAAGCCCAGATGGAACTGGTAAAGCTGAGAAATTAACCGGTTTTTGGATGGATATTACTTTACCAACCCCTCTTTTGAATGCCCAGGCTAGCTGATGGCTTTGTAAACGAACTCAAGGGACGGATTGATTTGTACGATGTCGTCAGCCCTTATGTTCAATTAAAAAAAAGTGGGGCCAGCTGGGTTGGGCTCAGCCCCTTCAGCCAGGAAAAATCACCGTCTTTTTATGTACATCCAGACAAAGGCTTTTTTAAATGCTTCAGCTCAGGAGAAGGCGGAGATGCGATCTCTTTTATCCAAAAAATTGAAAACCTTGAGTTTACCGAGGCGATTGAATTTCTTGCCCAGCGGTTCAGCATTCCACTGCGATATGCCGAAGATGGCGGATCATCTTCGAGGCCTGCCGTCTCCCGGTCCTTAAAATCAGATCTTTACGAACTGCACAAACTCGTTGCCGACTGGTTTCACCAGCAGTTATTTCTGAACAACGAGGAAGCACAAAGTGCGAAAAAATATTGGTTAGAAGAGAGAGGGTTTAGTCTGGAAACTGCCAAGGAATTTGTAATCGGATATGCTCCAGTGGACCGGTTTGCCCTGGGAAAATACCTGAGCACAAGAAACTTTTCTGCACCCGTGCTCAAAAAGTCAGGACTTTTTCGCGAAGGAAAAGGAAAAGAGGTTGGTCCTTCCGTGTTCACTGGCAGGCTCATGGTTCCCATTTGCGACAAGATTGGTCGTATTTGTGCATTCACTGCCCGAAAACTTTCACAAACACCCGAATGGGGAGATCGTAAGTCCCCCAAATATGTAAACTCTCCAGAAACGCCTATTTTTGAAAAGGGAAACCTCCTCTTCAATTTACATTTAGCTAACAAAGAGATTTCTGAAGAAAAAGAATTTTTACTGGTCGAAGGCCAGTTGGATGCCATCCGTTGCTGGGATATGGGATTCCGCACAGTTATTGCTCCGCAAGGAACCGCGTTTAAGGACAGCCAGGCCCTACTGCTTTATCGTTCCAAGCCCAAGGGGGTGGTTTGCCTGCTCGATGGAGACAGTGCCGGTCAAAAAGCGGCCCTTTCCTATGTCTCTCTATTTCTTAAGTCGGGATTGGATGCCAGGTTTGCCGAACTTCCCCAAGGGTCAGACCCCGACCAAATTTTGGTTGGGGAGGGAGCGGAAGCGATGCAAAAAATCATCGATCAAGCCCGACCGATGATCGAATATGTAATTCGCCAAAAAATCCCCAGCCTTGCAGCTGCCACTCCCAAACAGAAAGAATCCACCTGTCAGTGGTTCTTTTCATCCCTTGCCGAAATTGATTCACGCATTGCCCTGGAAGGCTACCTGGAACAACTGGCCCGCTTGCTTGGTGTAGCCATCGATGCATTAAAGAGCGATTTCCTGAAATTCCGTAAAAACCGTACACCAGCATACCGCAAGCCCACTCAGCAAAAAGAAAACTCACCAAAGGAGTCTGATCGTTTGACAATTGTTGAAGAAGACCTATTGTTGCTCCTTTTGCATGACGACCGC
>JAYOTQ010000107.1:0-2695 GCA_038150505.1 Opitutales bacterium
TGACCGTAGCACTGGCACTTGTCCCTGAGGCGGTCGCTTTTGCCATTATTGCCGGCGTTTCCCCAATTATTGGATTGTATGCGGCTTTCATGGTCTGCCTGATCACCGCCGTTCTTGGCGGACGCCCGGGAATGATTTCCGGGGCAACCGGAGCCCTGGCCGTGATTATGGTATCTTTGGTGGTTCTGGGGAACGAACGAGGAGATGCCCTTGGGCTTGGACCTGACATGGGCGTACAGTATCTTTTCGCCGCGGTCATCCTCATGGGTGCCATTCAGATTGGATGCGGCATCCTCAAGCTAGGGAGGTTTGTTCGCCTTATTCCTCAACCCGTAATGTTTGGATTTGTGAATGGTCTAGCCATAGTCATTTTCGAGGCCCAGTTTCCTATGTTTACCGAAAGTCCGACTGTGCCCGGATCCCAATGGCTGGCTGGCGCAGACCTGTACCTTATGGCTGGGCTCATTGCCCTGACGATGGCGATTATCTTCCTACTTCCCAAGCTGACCACACAATTCCCCTCCTCTCTCGCAGCCATCGCGACCGTCAGTCTGTTGGTGATCGGACTGGATCTGGATACCTTGGTAGTTCGCGATATGGCATCCATCGGTGGGGAACTCCCCAGCCTCGTATCTTTCACCATCCCCCTGAATTGGGATACTCTCTATTTCATTGCCCCCTTCTCCTTCATCCTTGCCGCGGTTGGACTGATCGAATCCTTGATGACCCTGACCCTGATTGATGAACTGACGGAAACCCGAGGAAACAGCACAAGAGAATGCCTCGGCCAGGGTGTGGCTAATGTGGCAACTGGTTTTTTTGGAGGCATGGGAGGCTGTGCCATGATCGGACAAAGCATCATCAATATACGCTCGGGTGGACGCGGTCGCCTGTCCGGAATTGCCGCCGGTCTATTTCTCCTCGCTTTTATTCTCTTTGCCAGCCCCTTGATTGAAAAAATTCCTTTAGCTGCTCTCACCGGGGTCATGTTCATGGTCGTGATTGGTACCTTTGAATGGTCCAGCTTTCGGATTCTTAGAAAAATACCCAAAACTGATGCCTTCGTCCTCATCTTGGTATCGGCAGTCACTGTTTTCACCCACAATCTTGCCCTTGCGGTGATCAGTGGCGTAATCGTATCAGCCCTTGGTTTTGCCTGGAAGTCTGCTCATCACATTCACCGAGAATCAGAAACCCTCAAGGATGGCACCAAGGTTTATCATCTCCACGGCCCTTTGTTTTTTGGATCGGTCACGGACTTTAATTTGGGATTCAACCCTGCGAACGACCCAGACAGAGTTGTGGTAGACATGAAGGACTCCCGGGTCTGGGATCATTCTGGACTCGAGGCACTCCACAAGCTTGGAGAGCGGTACCAGTCCGCGGGAAAATCGCTCAAGGTACAACACATAAGCAACAACTGCAGGAACCTTCTCAAAAAAGCAGGTAGCATGGTAGAGGTAGATGTTCTGCCGGATGACCCTAGCTATCAAGTTGCTCAAATCAAGGTCGCTGAATAAACGGACTAAAAAGGTCACCTAGATTCGACAGAGTAATAAATGCCTCCTTTATCCTTGCCCATCCAACAATAATTTTTGTGAATTATTTAAATTTTTAAAACACCAACCCCTTTAATTATGAGCATTCAAAATAAGACTAAAGTTGCCGTGGGAGTCGTTCCCACTCATATGAAATTCGTTGGCTCCCTTGTGCCCGATGAAAATGGAAAACTCCCCCGCACCCGTTCGGGCATCCTCAAGGTGGTATCGGGTATGAAGGCGATCTGTAAATCTTCCCCGGTGCAACTGAAGTGTGTACAGGTTCCCCTTTTTCCCGGAGCGGACTCCAAAGACCTGCAGGATTTGTTCAAAGGCATGAAGGCCCTCAAGCTGGAAGTGCACCTCATCATGATGGTAGGCGGAGCTAACCCGATCAACCCCAAGGACGAAGATGCAGTGGTGGAAATGCTATGTGCGGGTTTGGCCGTAGCCAAGAAATACAAGGTTAAGCATGTATCCTCTACCTCCTATGAAGAATGGCTCTCCGGCAAACCCCTCAAGGGCAAAGCTTACGCCAATGCAGTCCAGCAAGTGATAAAACTTCATGCCAGATGCTACAAAGAAGCAGGTTTAGACAAGAGCCCGGTTCAGGCATGGCACCTCGAATTCCTCCGGGGTGGAGAATTCCAAAACTTTACCAATGCCGCCAAAGCGGCGGAAGTAGTTAAAGGGATCAACAAAAAGATCCGTAAAAAATTCTTCAAAGTCATGATCGACGCCGCCCACTGTGGCGACTCGGATCTCTCCATTGCAGAAAATGAAAAAGTGATCAAGGACCTTGCCAAGGCAGATGCCCTGGGTATCTTCCATGCCTCCGCTAAGACCACCCGTGGTTGTCTCTCCACGGACGATGGCTGGATTGCCGCCTTGCTCACCGCCTGTGCTGAAACTGGTAAACTGGAGCATGTCTTCGTGGAACTGTTCCATCATGAGGATGCCGCCCTTGAACCCTTGCGTAAGCTAGTCAAGGGACATGGAGTGGATACGACCGATGGACGTACCTACGACCGCTGCGTGGTCGACGGTATCATCGAAGTGACCCGTAGACTCAACAACCTCAAGACCCGCAAGGTCATCTAATAGTCCGGCGGGCATTGGGCCCCGAAAAACTTCCTAAGGATGAAAAACTTCTTATT
>JAYOTQ010000108.1:0-2686 GCA_038150505.1 Opitutales bacterium
GGAGACAACATATTTTACAGTAATGAATTGGAACAAATTCTTGCTGAAGCGGATCATCGGTCAAGTGGAGCGACGATCTTTGGTTACCATGTATCGGACCCAACCAGTTATGGTGTGGTTGAGTTTGATGGCATGGGAAAAGCAATTTCCCTGGAGGAAAAACCACAGAAGCCCAAATCTAATTATGCGGTGCCAGGATTATACTTTTATGATGAACAAGCAAGCAGCCGGGCAAAGGCTTTAAAACCATCTCCACGTGGGGAACTGGAAATCACCGATCTCAACCGGGTGTATCTAGATGCGGGTGAACTTTCGGTTGAGGTAATGGGGCGGGGCACTGCGTGGTTGGACACCGGAAATCATGACAGCTTGGCGTCGGCGACTGACTTCGTAAAAGTCATTGAAAGAAGGCAGGGCCTGAAGATTGCCTGTCTCGAAGAAATTGGTTTTTACAAGAGATGGTTCAGCCTAGAGCAACTCAAGCAATCCGCCGAAAGCCATGGGTCTTCTACTTATGGAAAATACCTCTTCGATTTGTGGGAGAGGAAAACTAAAAATTAAAAAACATATCAACGCATCATGATGCGTTGATGAATAAACTTGCATTACTAGGCTGGTTTTGATTCGATTACAGAATGTCAAAATCATTCATTTTCTCTTCTGAATCCGTTGGCGAAGGTCACCCTGATAAAGTTTCTGATTCCATTTCTGACAGCGTTTTGGATGCATGCTTGGAGCAGGACCCACACAGCCGGGTTGCCTGCGAAACCTTAGTGAAAAGCAATTGTGTAACTCTTGCTGGAGAAATTACCACGGGTGCAAAGTTTGATTATGAGGAAGTGGTTCGTGAAGCAATCCGCAAGATTGGGTATACCAATGACGACGATATTTTCCATGCCGACCAAGTTTTTATAACCAACCAATTAACCGCCCAGTCGCGTGATATTGGGCAAGGGGTGGATGCCGCTGCGGCCGACGGGAAGGGAACGGCTGAGCAAGGTGCCGGAGACCAAGGAATTATGTTTGGTTATGCCTGCAATGAGACAGAAGAACTCATGCCAGCTCCGGTAATGTTTGCTCACCGCATTCTTCGCAGAATGGCAGAGGTGAGGCATGCTGGGGAAAAAGCAACTTGGCTGCGTCCAGACTGTAAGTCTCAAGTGGCTCTGCAATATGAAGGCGGCAAGATGGTGGGAATCAAAAATGTGGTTGTTTCTACACAACACGCTGCGGATGTATCCAACGAAACAATTCGCGAATTTATTACTGATGAAGTGATTAAACCATCTTTGCCTCAGGAACTGCTTTCCTCAGATACTGAATATTTAATCAACCCAACCGGTCGGTTTGTTATCGGAGGTCCCGAGGGAGATTCCGGGCTCACCGGTAGAAAAATTATTGTTGATACCTATGGAGGGTGGGGCCGTCATGGTGGTGGTGCTTTCTCTGGGAAAGATCCGAGCAAGGTGGACCGTTCTGCTGCCTACATGTGCCGTTGGGTTGCCAAAAATGTGGTTTCTGCAGGTTTGGCAGAGCGGGTTGAAATCCAACTCGCATATGCGATTGGGCATCCAGAACCAACCAGTATTACCTTGGATTGTTTTGGGACAGAGAAAACCGAGGAAAGTAAAATTGAAAATGCAGTGCGGGAAGTTTTTTCTTTCAAGCCTGCCGACATTGTATCCCAGCTAAACTTACTTCGTCCTATTTACCGTGAAACCACCCATTATGGACATTTTGGCAAAGCTGATCTTCCCTGGGAAGACACCAGTCGTGCCAGTGATTTGGCCAATCTTGCCAGTTAACTTATAAATAATGTCATCCGCACACTGCGCATTTCCGTTCTATAACCCATGACTACTATGACTGAAACCATCACCCCTGTATCCCTCGACTACAAAGTTGCTGACATCACTCTTGCTGAATTTGGCCGCAAAGAAATTTCCATTGCTGAGCATGAAATGCCCGGTCTTATGGCAACCCGTGCTAAGTACGGTCCTTCCAAGCCTTTGGCCGGTGTTAAAATTATGGGTTCTTTGCACATGACCATCCAGACCGCTGTATTGATTGAGACCTTGGTTGAGCTCGGTGCTGATGTACGCTGGTGTTCCTGCAATATTTTCTCTACCCAAGACCATGCTGCCGCTGCCATCGCCGCTGCTGGGATTCCTGTATTTGCATGGAAGGGTGAGACTTTGGAAGACTATTGGGACTGCACATGGAATGCACTTACCTGGCCGGATGGTTCCGGACCCGACCAAATTGTGGACGATGGTGGCGATGCCACACTCCTCATTCATAAAGGTGTGGAACTCGAACAAGGCAGTGATTGGGTAAATTCCTCCTCTGATAATCATGAGGAACAGGTGGTCAAAGACCTTTTGAAAAAGATCGTTTCAGAAAAACCTGGGCACTGGGCGAAAGTGGCTGAAGGAGTTGTTGGTGTCTCCGAAGAAACAACTACTGGGGTTCACCGATTAATCCAAATGGAAGAGGAAGGAAAACTTCTCTTTCAGGCAATCAATGTGAACGACTCGGTAACTAAGTCTAAATTCGACAACAACTATGGCTGCCGTCACTCATTAGTTGATGGGATTAAGCGTGCCATGGATGTAATGATATCTGGCAAGGTCGCCATGATTTGCGGGTTTGGTGATGTTGGTAAAGGTTCTGCCGATTCTCTTTT
>JAYOTQ010000109.1:0-2588 GCA_038150505.1 Opitutales bacterium
TTTGGATGGTTTTCCTCTCCAACCATGGACTCCTCTAAGATTCATCCATGAAAAAGCACCGACAGTAAGAAATACACTTTGCTCCGTTTTATGGATCGGATAATGTCGGAAGTTAAATGAGCGAAGAAATAACTGATCTAATCCATACCATAGCCCGCCAGGCAAAGGATGCATCCAGGGGCATAAGTGCTGCTACGACCGTACAAAAAAACGAGGCCTTGGAAGCAATTGCCCGCGAGCTTGAATCCAACCGAAAAACCCTGACTGAGGAAAACCAAAAAGATCTAGACGCTGCCGAGCAAAACGGGCTGACAGAGGCGATGATCGACCGTCTTCGGCTAACCCACGACCGCATAGACGGGATGGCTCAGGGCCTGCGTCAACTGATTGACCTCCCCGATCCGGTGGGTGGATTGATCGAAGAAAAAAAGAGGCCCAACGGGTTACAGATTCGCAAAGTACGCACCCCAATCGGGGTGATTGGGATTATTTACGAATCCCGACCCAATGTAACGATTGACTGTGCCGGATTGTGTTTAAAATCTGGGAACGCAGCTATTTTACGGGGGGGTAAAGAAGCCCTCCACTCCAACCGGGCACTGGCCAATATCATTGCCAATGCTTTGCAGGGAACTGATTTACCCAAGCATACTGTACAGCTCATTCCCACCACCGAGCGGTCTGCCCTAAACCACCTGCTTACTCTGGATGAATATGTGCACTGCATCATTCCCCGTGGGGGGGAGGGATTGATCCGCTTTGTTGCAGAGAATAGCCGCATCCCGGTGATCAAGCACTACAAGGGTGTATGCAATCTTTACCTGGATGAAGGGTGTGATCCCGCAATGGCTGAGGATATTGCAGTGTCGGCAAAGTGCGGTAGACCGGGCGTATGCAACGCAATTGAAAACCTGATCGTCCACTCCTCGCACCTCGACACCCTGCTTCCCAGAATCGCCCAAAAGCTCCAAGATAAAGGGTGCCAGATTTTTGCGGATCAACAAGCAACCCAGGCAATTGGTGCCACCCCCAGCCAGCCTGCAGGGGATGCAGAATTTGCGGAGGAATTTCTCGATCTGCGCATCGCCATAAAAACCGTGGATTCTCTCGAAGATGCGATCGTATTTACCAACCAGTATGGCAGTGGGCACAGTGAATCCATTCTCTCCCCCTCGGCCACCCGGGCCGAAAAATTTCAAAGAGAAGTGGATGCCTCTTCGGTGTACTGGAATGCCAGCACCCGCTTTACCGATGGGTTTGAATTTGGACTGGGTGCAGAGATCGGTATATCCACCGACCGCTTACATGCACGGGGCCCCATGGGGCTGGAAGAATTGTGTTCTTACAAATACCTCATCGCAGGGACTGGGCAGTGGAAATAATCCCATACCTTTTTCTTTTGCTGATCTGAGCCACAATATAAAAACATGCTCATGACCGATCTACTTATCACTGGAGGTTGTTTAATTTCCGACGGACAAAAACAGCAGGCGGACATTCTCATCCAAAAGGGAAGAATAGAACGAATCGCCCCTTCCATTTCTGCACCTGCTCAAGCAAAGGTGATTGATGCACAAGGGCAATGGGTTCTGCCAGGTTTAATCGATGACCAGGTGCACTTCCGTGAACCTGGACTTACCCACAAAGCATCTATAGCCACGGAGGCAAAAGCAGCTGTGGCGGGTGGAGTGACTACTTTTTTTGAAATGCCCAATGTCTCCCCGCCCACCCTCGATATGGCCAGGCTGGAAGAAAAACGGGAAATTGCCCGGCGAGATTCGGTGGCCAACTACGCCTTTTTCCTCGGGGCTAGTAACGACAATATGGAGGCGGTTAAATCTGCCGACCCCACAAAGATTGCCGGGGTTAAAGTATTTATGGGTTCCTCCACCGGTAATATGCTGGTGGATGAGGAAAAGGTGCTCGAACAGATCTTTCGGCACGCCCCTACTCCCATTGCCACCCATTGCGAGGACACCCCAACCATTCTCGAAAATGAACAAGCAGCCAGAGCGAAGTATGGGGAGAAGGTTCCTTTTTCTCAGCACCCTCTCATCCGCTCGCGGGAGGCCTGTCTTACATCGTCCACCCTTGCGGTTGAACTGGCAAGAAAGGAAGATGCCCGCCTCCATGTGCTCCACATATCCACAGAGGAGGAGCTCGATCTCTTTACACCGGGAGACCCGCGCATCACCGCCGAGGCCTGTGTGCACCATATGTGGTTTGAGGAATCGAGCTACGCCAGCCTCGGTTCGCAAATCAAGTGCAACCCGGCAATTAAGAAAGACAGCGACCGACAGGCGATCCGCCAAGCAGTGGCAGATGGCAGAATATCGGTCCTGGCCACCGACCATGCCCCACACACATGGGAAGAAAAACAGGGGACTTATTTTTCGGCTCCCTCCGGGTTACCCCTGGTTCAGCACACCCTCTTACTGATGCTGGAAATGGTGAAGCAAAAGGATTTCTCCCTGGAAACTTTAGTCGAGCGTGCCTGCCATGCTCCCGCCCGTATTTTTGATGTGATTGACCGTGGGTATCTGCGTGAGGGCTACTGGGCAGACATCGTATTAGTGAACCCAAATGAA
>JAYOTQ010000110.1:0-2565 GCA_038150505.1 Opitutales bacterium
TGCCATTCTGACTTTTTCCAAAGATGTACTCTACGATACCTATTTCTATGCAGAAAGGATCATGGAACTGACCCCTATTGAGGATCAGAAAGCCGGAGGTGTATTGATGAAGCTTGCCAATATGGCGGTGTCTGTAGGCGTACTTGGGTCTATTTTTTACCGTTGGGTAAAAAGCCAGCCTCCCGCTGGAAAAGTTGCTTAGTTACAACCTCGAAACCAACAGTTCTCTTTCGAAAAGCATTTCTTTGGGAAGATATTCAGAAAGCTGCAAAAATAACTCTTCGTGCCTAAGCGTTTGCATGCGCAAACTTTGAGGATCGATTTTCATTAACTCTTGCCACTGCTCCTCACTGAATTCCATCCCTGACCAATCGAGATCTCTCTGTCTAGGTGTCCACCCTAACGGACCCTCCACCGCACGAGCCTTACCCGAAGTGCGTTCCACAATCCAGCGAAGCACACGCATGTTCTCCCGAAAACCAGGCCAGAGAAACTTGCCATCCGCATCTTTGCGGAACCAGTTCACATGAAAAATACGTGGCTTATTCTCCAGCCTTTTGCCCATACGGATCCAATGCCTAAAATAATCTCCCATATTGTATCCGCAAAAGGGCAGCATTGCCATGGGGTCCCGACGAAGGTTGCCAAGGTTTCCTTCAGCCGCTGCGGTGGTCTCGGAAGCGAGAGTTGCCCCCAGGTACACACCATGGTTCCAGTTAAAGGATTGGTAAACCAGAGGGATATCCGACATCCGGCGCCCTCCAAAAACAAAGGCAGATATCGGCACACCCACAGGGTTTTCCCAGTCCTTATCGATGGTGGGGCACTGGGATGCAGGTGCGGTGAAACGGGCATTGGGATGGGCTGCCGGGCTACCAGCTTCCGGACTCCATGGGTTGCCATGCCAATCGGTCAGTCCTTCTGGGGGTTCCTTGGTTAATCCCTCCCACCATACATCCCCGTCTTTGGTCAATGCCACATTGGTAAAGATGGTGTTTTGCTTCATCGACTCCATCGCATTGGGGTTGGTTTCCCAGGAAGTACCTGGAGCCACCCCAAAAAAGCCTGCCTCCGGATTGATCGCCCGGATTCCACCCTCTTCATCTGGCTTAAGCCAGGCGATATCATCCCCCACTGTGGTAACCTTCCATCCTTTCATGCTCTGGGGTGGCACGAGCATGGCCATATTGGTTTTCCCACAAGCACTGGGGAAAGCACCTGCGACATAGGTTTTCTCGCCATCTGGAGATTCAACTCCCAAAATAAGCATGTGCTCCGCCATCCATTCATTGTCCCGGGCCATGCAGGAAGCGATCCGTAAAGCGAGACACTTTTTACCGAGAAGGGCATTTCCCCCATACCCACTGCCATAGGAAACAATGGTTCGTTGTTCCGGAAAGTGGACGATGTAGGTATTCTCGGGATCACAGGGCCAGGCAACATCTTCCACCCCCTCGGACAGGGGCATACCCACCGAATGAAGGCAGGGAATGAAAAAGTCTTTCTCGCCCAAACAACCAAGCACCTCTTTGCCCATACGGGTCATGATACGCATGTTGAGCACCGCATAAGGGGAATCGGTAACCTGTACCCCATATTGGGAAATCGGAGAACCGAGTGGGCCCATACAAAAGGGAACGATGTACATCACCCTTCCTTCCATGCACCCTTTGAAAAGTCTTTTTAGCTTTGCCCGCATCTTACGGGGTTCCTCCCAGTTGTTGGTCGGTCCCGCATCCTCTTTTCCATAACTGCAGATAAAAGTTCTGCTTTCCACCCGGGCAACATCCCTCGGGTCGGACCGGACCAAAAAACTATTGGGACGCTTTTTTTCATCGAGGCGGATCATCGAACCTTTTTCAATCATCTGACCACAAAGTTGATCCCATTCTGCGTCCGAACCGTCACACCAGTGCACACTCTCTGGCTGGCACATATCCACCATTTTATCCAGCCATTTAAGCAGGGCTATATTTCGCGTTTTAGATCGATCGTAGAGTTCCGTAAGATTTCCCATATTTCATTCGCTAGGGAGACAGACTGGGATAGTCAAACTCCGATCCCTTAAACCATAGCAAATTCTGCTCTTTTTCTTGTTTATGGGAATAAATCAGGTTTGCCTTAGGTAGGCTGTGCTTTAGCATGCGGTTCCGAGCATATGAGTTGGCATCCAAAAACAAGAAACGCCGTCCTCGCCCTCGAGGATGGAAGCCTATTTCGCGGATTCGCTTTTGGGGCGAAAACAACGGTTACAGGAGAAGCGGTTTTTAATACCGGCATGACCGGTTACCAGGAGACCCTCACTGACCCTTCCTATTTCGGGCAGATTGTCACGATGACCACCCCCCAGATTGGAAACTATGGAGTCAACCTTGACGATGAGGAATCGGACGGACCGAAAGTCGCAGGGTTTGTGGTTCGTGACCTCAGCCCTGTGGTGAGCAACTGGCGGGCAACGGGCAACCTTTCTGAGTATCTCGAAAAACATGGCATTCCTGGAATTGAAGGGATCGATACGCGGGCAGTGACCAAAAAGTTGCGTGTCCATGGTGCCCTCAAAGCATG
>JAYOTQ010000111.1:0-2534 GCA_038150505.1 Opitutales bacterium
TTTGAAAATGTATCCTTGAAAGACTTTGCGCTTAACCTGCGGGTGGACTTGACCGAACCGGGGGGCAAGGTTGAGGGAACCTCCACGAAATTCCCTGCCAATGAGGCTCCCTCCAATGCCATCGATGATAATCCCAAAACCAAATACCTTAACTTTGATGGCAAGGGCAGTGGGCTCATTCTTGAAGTGGGCAACTCAGTGGCGGTCGGAATTGCCCTGACCTCAGGCAACGACGCACCAGAACGTGACCCAAGAACCTTTGCCCTGTATGGATCGAAAGAGGGCGGTGAATTTGTTCCAGTTGCTGCCGGAGCAGTGCCCAGCTTTAGTGCACGTCAGCAGCGCAAGCGTTTCTCTTTTGATAATGCAGAAGCCTATTCCTTTTATAAACTGATATTTCCTGAACTGGTCGGGCCCGAAGGTACACCCTTGCAAATTGGTGAAGTGGAATTAATCCGGAAGGAAACATCAAACCTCGATAACCTGGTGCTCCGGGCGAAGAACCTCTACCAAAAAATTCGCGATGCAAGGACAGAGGTTCGTTACATAGTATCCCGGGCCCACCTCGTTCCGCTGGGTAAGAAAAGAAACCGGGTGTTGGTTTTCGATAGCGATACCCTCAGTTATTCCTTTGGCTGGTTAAATGAGTCTGGCTTACAGGCTACAGGCATGCCTTTTGGCGGGGCCCACGGGAGCACCGCATTAATCAAATATGACAATAATTTGTTTCACACGGGTATGCTTCCTGGCTGGGCCAAGTCAGGGGATCTTACCGATCCGCGCCCGCGAAAATATAAAACTTTCCCAAGGCTTGGTGCCTTGCCCAAGGAATGGGCACATTTCAAGGGGCATTATGTCCATAACGGTCGGGCCATTTTTTCCTACTCGGTGGGCAAAGGAAGGGTCTTGGACATGCCTGGGGTTGTCGAAGAGCTTGGGTTTTCCGCCTTCACCCGCACACTCGAGACCAATCTTCCTGAACCAGGCATTGTTGTACTTGCCCAGGGGGAATCCTCCCAAAAAGCAGCAGCTACTTTATCTGTAAAATGGGCGAAGCAACGGATTAATTATTTAGTTACTGATGGTCCGGAAGAGTCCAAACTTTCTTTTGAAAACGGCCTAGCACTTTTGCGGGTCCCTGCTGGTAAGCATCGAACCAAGATTGCATTTTGGCCCGGCGATCCAGCTTACCAACCAGCCGTGCAATCGGCAACGGGGTTGGCTGAAGACTTAGGTTCTATGACCAGTGGTGGTGCACTTCAATGGGACGACCCGATTGTGACAAAAGGGAAACTTTCCGAAAACCAGACGGATGCTTATGTGGTCGATACCCTAGGGATCCCTTTCAATAACCAATACGAACCGCGTATGCGCATCGGAGCATTTGATTTCTTTGATGATGGCAAGACTGCTGCGGTCTGCACCTGGGATGGTGATGTCTGGATCGTTTCTGGCATCGAAGATGATTTGCAAAACCTCCAATGGAAACGGTTTGCCACCGGGTTGCACGAGCCCCTCGGTTTAAAGATCGTCGATGGAAAAATCTACACCGTCGGAGACAATCAGATTACCCGCTTTCATGATCTTAACAAGGATGGCGAGGCAGACTTTCTGGAAAATTTTAACAATGACTGGGATGCCACCGAAGGGTTTCATGCCTTTTGCTTTGATTTGCAAACCGACCCGCAAGGAAATTTCTACTTCAGCATGGGTTGCCCAGTACGGGCGGGTGGAGCCGGGTTTGAGCGGTTGGGCAGGCACCATGGTTGTGTGCTGAAAGTATCTCCAAACGGAGATCACCTTTCTATCTTTGCCAGTGGTTTCCGGGCACCCAATGGAATCGGCGTGGGACCGAATGGTGAAGTAACCACGGGCGACAACGAGGGAAGTTTTGTACCCACTGCCCCTCTTAACTGGGTGAAACCTGGAAGCTTCAATGGAGTGGTTGATTCCTACAGAGGGGATCGTAACTTGCAAAGTTCTGCGATTGAGGGCTATGTAATTCCCTATTCGGAATGGGGAGAATACCGCAGATCCTTTATGAAACGTGCCGGCTTTCAGCACTTTCCTGAAGAATCACCGAAGCCCCTTGTGTGGATGAGCAAAAAGCGTGGGGTGGATAATTCCGGAGGCGGACAGGTCTGGGTGACGAGTGACAAGTGGGGTCCTCTCAAAGATCAATTGCTTCATATGTCCTATGGGCAAAGCAAACTCTATGTCGTTCTTAAGGAGGAAAAGAATGGGCAGATGCAGGGTGGGGTATCCCGTATCCCGATCGAGCTGTCGAGCAGTGCCATGCGTGCACGGATTAATCCGAGTGACGGTCAGCTCTATGTATCCGGGCTGAAGGGTTGGCAGACCAATGCCAAGGGGAGTGGTGGTCTTGACCGCATTCGTTACACAGGCAAGCCCGTGCACCTGCCCAGTTCCTTGCAGGTAAAAAAGGACAGGATCGAGATTGGGTTTTATGAACCTCTCAGTTCCGCGGAAGCCAACGATTTATCCAAATATAAACTGGGTGCATGGAATTTAAA
>JAYOTQ010000112.1:0-2516 GCA_038150505.1 Opitutales bacterium
CGTGCCAGAACACCGGAGTTTTTGAGGATGCGGAGGCAATCTTTCCTGACTTCGCATAAAATCACATGACAGTCCTTTTCTTTGAGATAGTCGAGCAGTTCTTCAAGGGCCAAAACAGATGTGGCATCCATGTGATGGGCGTTGAGCATTTTTAAAACAAGCACTTTTTGGTTGGGGTCTTCACCCACCCGTCTGATTTGCTCGTAAAACAAGTCGGCCGCGGCAAAAAAGAGCTCTCCTTCTACATGGACAATGAATACTTCCGGTTCCGCCCGCTTTGTGTGGGCAGATGCTTCAGCGAGAGCCCCTTCTTCGGTATACCCGTATTCAACAAGTTGCGGATGAGCAACCTTTCTTAAAAACAACAAAATCGATGTGATTACCCCCGCAAAAATTGCAAGTTCTAGGGAGAATATAAGCCCAACAAACAAAGTAACGGCGAAAGCAAAGCCATCGGACCTCGTGGCAAATGTAACGGTTTGAATCTGGCGGAATTTGACCAGAGATACACCAATGAAAATAACCAGGGTGGCGAGGGCACAAATGGGTACAAACTGGATTAAATCACTGAGAAGGAAAACTCCTAAAAAGATCATTACACCAGTAATTATGTTTGCTAAATTGGATTTGGCACCACTGGCAACGCTTAGGGTTGAGCGGGTCAAAGAACCAGAAGCGGGCATCCCCGAAAATAAAGCACAACCAAGATTCCCCATGCCAATCGAAAAAGTCTCTTGGTTGGCATCAATCCGACCCCCTGCACGTGCCGATAATGATTTGCCGATAGACAGCCCCTCGAGAAGACAGAGCATACAAACCGCAAGCGAAGTGCTTACAATCAAAGAACCGTGCTGGTAAAGTAAGCCCAGGTTGGGAATCATAAACAGGTCTTTGCTCAGTGAAAAGCCCTCAAGGCATAGAACGGAAAACCCATAGCTTTCCATGAAATAACCACCAATGGAGGCCAAGACTAAAGCACCTGCAACGCTTGGCAGTGCCGGTGAATAAAACTTGAGCAAGAAATAGATGGATGCAGTGGCTAGGCTGAGGGAAAGGGATGGAAGGGAAATCAAATCCAAATGAGTGGCAAGAAAGTAAGTAATTCCAATAAAGGTGGAGGGCGGTGCCTCATCGCTACTTGAAATGCCTAAAACATGCCTTCCCTGGTTGGCTATAATTAGGCAGGCAGCAGCAGTTATGTATCCTGTGATCACTGTTCGGGAAACAAATTGTACAATGAAAGATACCCGAAAGATACTGGCTAAAATAAGAAAAAGGGCAGAAGTAATCAGAATGATAGGCAGAAGAAGCAAGGCAGAAGGGGTAGCCAATCCATTTTGTCCAATGAGACCAACCCCTGCAAAGGCACCAAATAAAAGTACGGCGGTGGCATTGGTGGGGCCGAGGGTAATGAATCTTCCTCCACCAAAAATCCCTCCCATGAGAGCGGCAATAGCTGAGCCCAACAGACCGTAGTGGATGGGGAGACCTGCAACCAAGGCATAGGCCATTCCCTGGGGGATGGCGAGTAAAGCAACATTGAGCCCTGCGTTGAAATCTTTACTTGGAGAATTCTTAAAAAGAGAAAATTTTAATCCTGGAACTTTCGGGAAAAATAAATTTTTCCACCCCTGTAAAATACCCTGTTGCATAAGAAGCTTGGTTCGCTACTGCGCAACTCGGTAAAGGGAGAAGGAGGATTTACAGGACATCCAAAGAAGCGTCGCATCTTCGTACTGTTTTTTAGCCTCCAGTGCCAGTTCTTTGATCTTGTTATACCGGTCCATATGCAAGGTTTTCGTTCTGGAAAGTTTAGCTTCTGCAAGGTAGTCAAACGCACTTTGCTGAAGGCTTTTCTTTTTCGATAATAATTGGGCAACACTTTGCTTAATTTCTTCGATCGCAGATATAACTTCCTTTTCCAGTTCCTTGCTATTGATAAGAATATTTTCTTCCACTTGGTTTCGGGTGAATTCATTTAAGGTTCTGTCCAGACGCATGGATTTTAGCTGTTCCAAAATGTCTGCCAATTGCGATACCTGTCCATAATCCCGAATAGGTGGAATATGAAGGTATTCATTTGGGTTTTTTCCATCTTTGTGAATTTGATCGATTTGCAATAAGTGTTGCTTGAAACCTTCAACATCCTGGTCCACCTGCATAATTTCCGAGCGTATTGCCATGACCTCGAAGCTTTCTTCAGGGGTTCCAGCCATTTCTTCCTGGATGATGACTTTTAGATCATCCATTTGTTCTTCGTACTTTCTCAAAGTTTCGAGTTTTTCAAACAAGCTTTCGGGTAGGGGGGTATCGATGCTTTCCGAAGTGACCGATCGGTTGTAGTTTCGCACAATAAGTTCAGAAAGTAAATTGGCTGCACGCAAGGAATGCCCTTTGCAAATGATGTGTAAGGAGTTTTCGGATTTTGCCTGTACCGAAATTAATGAGGAGAGTATTTCCAACTTATTGCCTGAAAAAATTTCGTTGGTAAACGGACCTAAAATCATGTCGTGAGC
>JAYOTQ010000113.1:0-2514 GCA_038150505.1 Opitutales bacterium
ACGGCTAAACACGCTGCACCAAAGCCCCAAACTGCGGATCCATAAAGCCGACCAATCAAAACAATCGGAATGCAAACCAGACCTGCAACATACACAGGCAACCACAAGAGCAAATGCTCAATTGACAGCTCAGGAAAAAGACAAATGAGCCAATAAGGCAGCGCTGTAATCATACCGTTTTGGAAAACTCCGGGCAGCAAATCGTTGTTTTGATGCATTCCCAAGGCAGCCTTCTGCACAATGCTTCCAAAATAAAAACTATCATGGGTATTGGGCAAAGCCACCCCATCCTTGACCATATTGGGTCTTAAAAAAACAGTCTCACCTTGTTCGTTGGTATAATTTGCCTGAGCATAATCAATCCATTCCAACCGGACCCAAAAACTTAACAAGTAAGCCAATAAAATAAGAAAAACTACGACCAGAGATGGAGCATGATCCTTGGGCAAAGAGATTAAGTTTTTGCCAAAACCTCTGTTTCCAACAGCAGACTCTAAAAGGTTCATCCTTTTATATTTTGAAAAAACTTCATCTTAAAAAAAGATTCAGCCTGATTAGTACTTAAACTTTTTGTTCAGTCCTGAAAGGTTTTTAGTAAGCTCGCGAAGAAGGGTGTTGGTTTTTTCTGCCTGAAAAGAACTGCCAAGAAGCGTCCTTGACCCGCCCTCGATCCGACTACCTAGGTTCTTTACATGAAAAGCATAGTCTCCATTCACCATGATACCGAGCAACTCCGCTTTTTGGGAAAACACTAAATCACCCTTGCCTGGATTGAATGCTCCAGTGAGGAAAGCGAAATGTTTTTCGTCGACCTCTATATATCGGCCATCTTTCTCATCTCTAAGACATTTAGTCTGTCCAAACCTGCTATCTTTAACATCCACCACCACAGCATCATCAAAAAGGAAGGGGTTTTGGGGTGCTTGGAAGAGCTCAAGTCCAGATTTCGTCAATTCCTGCGGATTCGCATAGAGAGGAACGATTAAAATTCTGGGGTCATCCATAAAGGCAATTTCCTTAACCTCGAGCGGTTTAGAAAGCCGATCGCCAGAAATCGTACCGGTAACGGAAACCAACCTCCTCGGATTAAACTCCACCCGAAAAGGACTGTCTTTGGCATGCACAAGTGCGTATACAAAATTCCCATCGACCATGAGAATCGTATCAACACTGAATTTATCTTCTCTGACAGACTGGGTAATTCCAAATTTGTGTGAAAAAGTAAGCTCCAAGTTTACCTTATTTTCTTCGTAGCGGGTAAATATTTCATTCACTGAACGGGTTTGTCGTTCGTTGAGTTTGCGGAAGTTTTCTTTTTGAACCTCAACCGACTCTTGCACATCCTGGGAAACCGTCGAAATCTTTTCTCCCACTCCGGCTAAACCTTCCCCCACAGACTTAAGGTCCTGCCCCACCCCATCCAACCCTTTGTTGAGGGTGTCAATTTTTTGGTCAATTTTGGCTGCAGATGCCAACAGTTCATCCGATCTTTTCTTTTCCTCGATCAGGAGAGCTTTGGCCTCCGATGCTGCTAGTTCCTGGGCTTTTGCCCGCTCCACCGATGCGGCAAGTTCCAAGCGAGCTGCTTCTGCTTCCTTTTCTTTTTTGGACTTCATTTCAGCCAACTCTTCGGATTTCTTTTTCGCCTGCTCAAGATTTTTGGCAAGCAGCTCAAGCTCTTTCTTCGATGCAGCATTGCTTTGCAAAAGCTCTTCTCTTTTTCGTTCGATTTCCTGTCTTTGTGCCTCGAGTTGCTGTGCCTCTTTTTTGGCTAGGTCAAGAGCCTCCTCATTTCCCTCAATCACCGCATCTTTGGAAGCAATCTCCAACTCTTTTTGTTCAAGCTCTTTTTGCCTTTGGGCAATCTCAGCCTCCAGTTTGAGCTTCTGCTCGACAAGGTCATTTTTGTCGCTACTCAAATTTTCCAGCAAGGTTTCATTGGTAGCCTCCAGCTCAGCAACCACATCATCATAATTCTCGCCGTCCGATATTCTCTCCACCACCTCCTTGGATACAACCTTTTGGTCATCCTGGGCGATCACTGCATCTTTAGGCACATCAAAGCGTGCCAAAGCAAGAATGCTAAGGAGTAGAAAGTCGCAAACTACGAGCAGCAAGCTGCGGTTCATGCGATTTTTTCTTCAGATTGCTTGACCAGCAAATGATTGCGGTATGGCCGGACGATTACGATCTTCAAGGCTGCTACAAACAAAATGCCAAATAAGGTGGATGTGTAAGCACCTATAAGAGCATCCTGCTTCACATCCAGTACAAGCAGTAAAATGAGAGAAAGAACCGTTCCCCCAAGACCCACATACAAGCCGAGGTCAAAGAGATTTTCCTCATTGTCGAGCAGACCAAGCTTTAATCCAGCTTTCAGCTCTTCGTTTTTAATTTGCGATACGCGTGATATGCAAATCATGAAGATCACGATTTGAACAAGCAGAAACACTCCTGCTACGATCGCGGTGACGATAGTTAGATTTTGATCCGCCATAGATTCCTCATTGGCGT
>JAYOTQ010000114.1:0-2512 GCA_038150505.1 Opitutales bacterium
AGTGTGCTCTTACCAGCGCCATTTCGACCTATTATACCTACAGCTTCTCCTTTAACTATCTCTAAGTTGATATTTTTTAGTGCCCAAAACTTTTTATCGGATTGTTTTTTTCTAGAAAAAAACAAATTCTTAATTATAGAAATAAAACTTTTTGTAATTGATTTATCTAAGTTGTAAGCTTTAGATATATTAATTAATTCTATTACATTCTTCACTAATCTAATTTATTTAACTTGATCATCTATTTTTTTTCATTTCTATGATCGTAATTCTTGGGTCTACTGGATTCGTGGGTAGTATGCTACTACAGCTATTGCATAAAGAACGTATAGCTACATCTAGCATTATCCTCAATAAACAAAAATCTTGCAATTACACAATACTAAGAAACTTTCTTACTAATTCACGCCCCAGTTTTCTCATAAATTCTGCTGGTTTCACCGGCAAACCCAATGTGGATGCATGTGAATCTGCTAAGTACGAGTGCCTACAGGGGAATGGAGTGTTGCCGGGAATCATTCGTGAGGTGTGTGAGGATCTTAAAATTCCTTGGGGGCATATTTCTAGTGGGTGTATTTATTCAGGCAGGCGAGATGATGGTAATGGGTGGACTGAAGAGGATGAGCCAAACTTTTCTTTTCGTTCACCTCCTTGCAGTTTTTACAGTGGCACAAAGGCATTAGGCGAGGAGGTTTTGGAAGGAGCAGAAAACTGTTTTGTTTGGCGGTTACGCATCCCATTTAATCATGAGCCTAGTCCAAGAAACTACCTGCAAAAACTTTTGAATTATGAAAACCTTCTTGAAGCTGAGAACTCGGTATCTCACCTGGAGGAGTTTTGTCAAAAGTGCGTTGAATGTTTCACAAAAGATGTGGAACCTGGGATTTATAACATGACCAATCCGGGAAGTATTACTACGAGCCAAGTAACCGAATGGATGATCAAGGAAGGGCTGACCGATAAAAAATTTAATTTCTTTGATTCTGAAGAAGAATTTATGACAAAGGCCGCGATTGCTCCGCGATCTAATTGTGTGCTTGATACGACAAAGGCAGAAAAAGCAGGAATTGCGATGCGCCCAGTTGAGGAAGCGATGATTGACTCCATACGGAAGATGCGTCAGTCAGTCCATTTATGAACAAAATAGTAGTAACGGGTGGGCTCGGTTTTATTGGGTCCAATTTCATTCGTATGCTTTTGGAGAAGTCAGAATGTGAACTCGTCATTAACTTAGACAAGCAGACTTATGCGGGAAACCCTGAGAATTTGGCGGATTTTGAAAATGATCCACGTTACCATTTTGCTTTGGGTGACATCACCGATGGGGCACTAATAACCAAACTGCTTGAACAACATCAACCCGATGCATTGCTAAACTTTGCGGCAGAAAGCCATGTGGACCGATCGATTGATGGGCCGGAACCTTTTGTGCAAACCAATGTGGTAGGCACACTCAAGCTCCTGGAGTCGTTTAAATCTTATTTCGATACTCAATCCGATAATAGAAAGTGCAAGCTTCGGTTTCTCCATGTCTCCACCGATGAGGTGTATGGCTCTTTGAGCAAAGATGATCCTGCTTTTTGCGAAACAACATCTTATGCACCCAATAGCCCATACTCGGCATCCAAAGCGGGGGCTGATCATCTTGTTCGTGCCTACCACCATACATTTGGTCTGCCTGTTTTAACCACGAATTGCTCAAACAATTATGGACCTTATCAATTTCCGGAGAAACTAATTCCGCTGATGATTCTCAATGCGATCGAAGGAAAGGACCTTCCGATTTATGGTGACGGTGCAAATATTCGGGATTGGTTGCATGTCGAAGATCATTGTTCCGCCATTTGGGAAGTTCTACAAAGGGGCAGGGTGGGTGAGACTTATTGTATTGGGGGAAATTCGGAACGAACCAATTTGCAGGTGGTGGATACCATTTGCCAACTACTGGACGAGATTCGCCCAGATGGAGCACCTCATCAAAACTTAAAAACTTTTGTCAAAGACCGGCCTGGTCATGACCGCAGGTATGCGATCGATTGTACTAAAATAAAAGAGGAACTGGGATGGGTTCCTCAATATGGATTTGAGGAGGGAATGGCACAAACCGTTGATTGGTACCTGTCTAATCTCGAATGGTGTAAAAATGTAACTTCTGGAAAATACCAACGGGAAAGGTTGGGTACTTGATGAAAGCACGAAAAGGAATAGTCTTGGCAGGAGGGTCCGGTACCCGCCTGTACCCATTAACCATGGCCGTAAGTAAGCAGCTTATGCCGGTGTATGATAAACCCATGGTTTACTATCCAATCTCCATTTTGATGCTTGCAGGGATTCAAGAGATTTTGATCATTTCCACACCAAGAGATCTACCGATGTTCAAAGAACTGCTCGGGGATGGTTCAAGGTTTGGAGTGTCTTTTTCTTATGCTGAGCAACCCAAACCAGAGGGATTGGCACAAGCTCTTATAATAGCCGAAGATTTTCTTGCGGGTGCACCTTCCACTCTGATCCT
>JAYOTQ010000115.1:0-2490 GCA_038150505.1 Opitutales bacterium
CTCAGTTCTTTTGCTTTTTCGGAATCGTTGTAGGCATCAGGCCCTGAAAGTTTCTCATTTATAATCGCCTGTTTTTCTTCGAGCAAAACAATTTCTTTTTCAAGTCGTCTTACCCGGTCCTGGAGTTTTCCCTTTTGGGCCTTCATTCGCTCGCGTTCTTCGGAGCGCTGCCTGCGCTTCTCCTTGGCACTAAGTGCTTTTTCTCCTGATGGTCTGATGGACTGATCAGGGCGTGCGTTACGTAGCCCTTCAACCAGCCCAGACTGGGCATTTGCTGAGCCCGACTTCCAGAGGTAATAATCATAATCTCCTGGATAGTTGGTGGTCTTGCCTGCTTCGATCCGAATGGTACGCTTGCCCAGTTTGCGAATAAAGTGGAGGTCGTGGCTGACAAAAACAAGGGTGCCCTGGTAATCCTCCAATGCCTGGACCACGGCATCGATACTGGCCATATCCAGATGGGTGGTGGGTTCGTCCAAGAGAAGCAGATTGGGTGGTGCAAGCAGGAGTTTAACCAGGGCAAGCCTGCTTTTTTCTCCACCACTGAGCACCTTGACCGGTTTAAAAACATCGTCTCCCCGAAAAAGAAAAGCCCCGAGGAGGGTGCGGGCATCCTGCTCGGATACTCCGGTTGCTAATAGAAGTGCCTCATCCAAGACCGCACTCTCAAGGTTGAGCGTCTCCACCCTTTGCTGTGAGAAATAACCAGTAGTTACATTATGCCCAAGTTCCCGAGTGCCACCTTCAATGGGCACAAGTCCGCCCAGAATTTTTAATAGGGTGGATTTGCCGGCTCCATTGGGACCGACCAAAGAAATACGCTCTTGCTTTTCAATTTCCAGAGAAAGGTCATCGTAGACCAAGTGATCTCCATAGGCTTGCCTGACATGTTGCAGGCTTGCCACCCTCTGACCACTTCTTGGAGGCTGAGGAAATTTAAATTTAATTGTGGATTCGGCAACGTCCGGAGGATCGATTCGCTCCATCTTTTCTAAAAGCTTGATCCTTGCCTGTGCCTGGGAGGCTTTGGATGCCTTGGCCCGAAACCTGCGGATAAAGTCCTCATGATGGGCAATCTCTCTTTGCTGGTTTTCATAAGCTGCAACCTGTTGCATATGCCGCTCTTCCTTTTGAGTGAGGTAGGAATCAAATCCTCCATGATAACGGGTGATCTTACGGTTTCCTATTTCAAGAATACCAGTGCATACCGTGTTCAGAAAGGCTCGGTCATGGGAGATTACGAGGAGGGATCCGGAAAACTTTTGTAACTGCGATTGGAACCAGCCTAGGGTTTCCAAGTCTAGGTGGTTGGTTGGTTCATCGAGCATCAGCAGGTCAGGCTCCATCACCAGTAAGCGGGCAAGGTGTGCCCGCATGATCCAGCCACCGCTTAGAGTCTTGGCCGGTTTTGTGAAATCCTCCTGATGAAAAGCCAGCCCAGACAAAATCTTTTTCGCTTTTGCTTCGAGGTTGTATCCATCGAGCTCAGCAAACTGCTCGAGGGCATCTGCCCGATCTGTGGATTCTGGATCAGGGAATGTACGAAGTTTTGCGAGAATGGCCCCCAATTCTTTGGTGATCGATGTTGCCAGTTCGAGAACAGTTTCATCCCCCGCGGGGGCACTTTCCTGAGGCAGGTAGCCAATACGCAGGTTTCTCTCCCATTCTATGGTGCCCTCATCTTCATGATTTTGGCCAAGAAGAATGGAAAAAAGTGTGGTTTTGCCAGCACCATTAGGCCCGACCAATCCCATGCGTTCTCCCCGGGCAAGCCTCAGGGAAACTTTTTGAAAAAGAATTTTGGGGCCGTAGCGTTTACTAAGGTTTGACAGTATGAGCATGGGTCTAAAAAGGGGATCAGGTTTACAGCTATCGCAGATTTAGCAAAAGAATTTCCTGAGAGAACAAAAAATTTGCGAATTCAATGGGGTAAAAGTTTTGCGGGAAGGCATCGAATTGCTAGGTTGTTTGTATGCCTTTATCCCCAACAACTTCATCCCACAACATCCCTGTTGATTTTCGGTTGTGGTGGTTGCGTGCGGTTTGCCTGAGTGTGATGATAATCCTTTTGGTCGGTGGCATTACCCGCCTGACGGGATCTGGTCTTTCCATGGTGGATTGGCGCCCAATTTCGGGCGTGCTCCCTCCACTTGGAGACGAAGCATGGGCCGAGGAATTCGCTAGGTATCAAGAATCCCCCCAGTACAAACTGGTCAACCAGGGAATGGCACTTTCGGAATTTAAATACATATTTTTCTGGGAGTATTTACACCGGGTGATTGGCCGAATTGTCGGATTGATCTGTCTCGTGCCCTACCTTTGGTTTCTTTTTCGTGGGCAGCTGGAACGCGGGCTTAAGTACAAAGGAGCTCTGCTTGTCTTGCTCGTGGGGGCACAGGGTTTGATGGGGTGGTACATGGTAAAGAGCGGACTGGTTAAGGACCCGGAGGTAAGCCATTTCCGTTTGGCGGCACATTTAAGCCTCGCCTT
>JAYOTQ010000116.1:0-2460 GCA_038150505.1 Opitutales bacterium
ATGAGGTTTCTTTCATTGGATTCAATATTTTCAATCTCTTCCCTCATCAAATCAACCGCACGTAACATATCTGCATTTTCCGCTTCCAAGGCAGATGTTTTTGCTAAGAGCATTTCGTTGGAATCTCTTAAACCCACCATTTCATTGGAAATTCTGGACTCCTGCATGGCCAAATTGTTTAACTCTGCCCGCAGGACACTGAGCTCTTCTTTCTGTGCCATATCGGTATCCAGCAAAGAATCATTTCGGGTGGATAAACGTTCCAGGTTTGCTCGCAGGTCATTGTTGCTCATTTCCATGATTCGGGCATTTTCGCCCTGCCTTTGAGCTTCCATGGTTAAATCGGTATTGATTTGCTGAAGGCTCGCTACCTGAGCACGCAAGGCATCCGTTTCCACCTGTAAATCGCTCACTTCTTGGGCCAGGCTATCTTTATCTCCAAGAACGAGGGAGGAACGATCCTGTTCCAGTGCCAAAATCCCATTTAAACGGGCAATCTCATTGCGTGCGTTGGACAATTCATCGCGCAAAACAAACTCCTCATTTTCGAGCATTTTGGCTTCGTTTTGAGCATCTCTCATCAGTGCTTTCATTTCACTCAGCCTGGAGTCGGTTGTTTCCTGATCAATGCCAAGGGAAGCAATCCTTTGGTTTAACTTGGAGTTTTCCTTGGTCAGGCGGTCCAATTGTGCTTCGAGTTTATTGTTTTCCGCACGGGTTGTGCTCATATCAGAGCGCAAGTCTTTTGCTTTTCTTTCGAGAGTGGAATTGGCGAGTTCCAGGTTGCGTATCTTGGAATATGCACTCTCCTCAGAAGAGTTAAAGTTGTCCATCGCTTGCTCAAGCTTACGATTTTCCAGGGCAAGTTCTTGGTTTCGTACTTCCAACTCCTTTTCATCTGCCTTGATCTGTTGGAGCTGTCGGCGCAAGCGGGCGTTTGTTTCGTCGAGGTATTGGTTGCTATTTACGCTGCGTAAGCCTTCTTGTTTTAGCTTGAGCAGTTGTGATTCCAATGCAGCAATCTGTCCAAGAGCCTCATTTAAGTCATCCTGTAGCTTGGCAGATTCTGGGGACTGGGTGACCACTGCCGGTGTATTGAGCTTTTCAATTACAACCGAGCGGGTTTTTTCGACCAATGCATTGTGTTTGGCTGCCAGGTCGTTGTACTGCTTGATCAAAAATTCCGGGTCGCGCAGTTGAGCATCCGTCTGTGCAAACGATGGGGTACCAACCAAAAGCGTTGCAGAAATTAAAAGAAAAAGGCCATTGTTTATCTTGCGCGACATAATCTAAAGGGTGAGAATATTTTTACATTGGAATAGTAATTCTTGGATGATTGCAAGCGATACTTGGTGTTAAGGAGTGGTAGAGGCGAATCATCTAGCTTGATGATTCAATCATTTGGTTTGGGCACGGGATAAGCGGTCCCAAGTTGCACGGTTCACCCCCGTGTGGTTCTCGGTAAAGATAAGATGGATAGAGTTTGCTTTTTTGGCATCCAGTTCGATCAGGGTGCCATACAGGTTTTGAGCAATGGTTTGCGGGTTTCCATCCTCAGATAGGGTATAAAGCTCGCGAAGGTCTTTGGGCAAATGGGCACTTTTTTTTGCATTGGAAAGCACCACCAGGTCTCCGGGTTCATAGGTCTTCTTTTGCTGAAAACTTTCAAGTGATGAGTATAAAAAAAGCGGGGTTTTGGGAGCATAATGCACCGATTGCATTCCGGGAGATGCCATCCTTTTTTGCGGTTTTTTATCTACATGGTTACAAACCTTCTCCTGTTGGATTTGTACATCCATGCCCATCTTTTCGATGATCTGCTTTCGGGTTATGGCACCAGGTCTTAAAATGGTGGGTGTTTTTTGGGTGAGATCGAGCACGGTCGATTCAATCCCAACGGAGCATTTGCCCCCATCTACCGTGGGTGGGCACTGTTTCCCAAACAACTCCTCTAAATGCTTTGCTTCGGTAGGGCTCGTACGGTTCGACGGGTTGGCACTGGGAGCAGCTAGTGGTTGCTCCACCCCTTGTAAAATTTTCAAAAATACTGGGTGTTTTGGAATCCGTAAAGCTACCGTGGGGTTACCTGCGGTTACCAGATCGGGCACGCAATCTTTTTTGGGTAGGATTAGAGTAAGTGGGCCGGGCCAGAAGCTTTCTGCAGCTTTGTATGCATCCGGGGAGAAATGAGCGAGTTTCTCTGCAGCTTTCACACTGCATATATGAACGATCAAAGGGTTGGTGGAAGGTCTGCCTTTGTGGGCATAGATTGCCTCAACGCTCTTCGTTTCCAGGGCTAAGCCTGCGAGTCCGTATACCGTTTCGGAGGGTAGGGCAACAATGTCACCCTTGGATAACCGGGCGACCGCATCATCTACGGAGATGAGCAATCGTTTAGGAAGTTTTGTCCTCTACTTGAGGATCTGCATGTGCCTGGCTTTCTTGATCAAGCGGGACACT
>JAYOTQ010000117.1:0-2393 GCA_038150505.1 Opitutales bacterium
CGGGCTCGTTCGAGGGAGTGGGATGACTTAGTTGCGGATGCCAGACGCATGATCGAACAGGGTGTAAGGGAGCTTGTTTTAACTGGGGTAAACCTAGGAACCTACCAATCGCAAGGGCATGACTTTTTGGGAATGATTGAGGAACTCAGCAAATTGGATGGGCTGGACAGGTTGCGCATAAGCAGCATTGAGCCCACAACGATTCCCGAAGGGTTATTTCCGCTCATGGCTGACCCCCAACATCCCTTGATGCCTTTTTTACATGTTCCAATGCAGGCAGGGTGTGACCGCACCCTCCAAAGAATGAAAAGAAGGTATAACCTAGAGGAAATGGTACGGTTCTTTGAACGGGCAACCCGAGCGGTGCCTGAGCTGTGTGTGGGCACGGATTTGATGGTTGGTTTTCCGGGTGAGTCGGAGCAAGACTTCGAGCAAACATGCACGACTTTTCTTGAGGGGCCCTATGCCTATTGTCATGTATTTACCTACTCGGAAAGGGAGGGCACACCGGCAGCAAAATCGTGCGAGCATGTACCGATGGCAGAACGCCGAAGAAGAAGTGCCCATTTGCGCAGGCTTTCGGCGTCGAAACGAATGGACTTTCATGCCAGCCATTTGGGCAAGGAAATGAGGGTGCTTTTAGAAAACCCCAAGGATGGAAGCTACTTTGCCTACACCGATCATTACCTCAAGGTACGGGTCGATGAAGAACCCAAAGGTCTGGCCAATCGAATGGCTACGGTCAAGATAGGGGAGGCCTTTCCAGAATACTGCAAGGCAGAGCTGATCAACTGGGAAGGCCAGCAGAACTGCAACTAAATTCCTTTGGTCTTGCTCCTGCATGGGGCGTTGATGGATAACAGATTGGAATTATGAAAAAAATCTTTCTATGTGATGGTCACAACCTTGCCTTTCGTGCGTTTTATGGGATTCGAGAACTGACCCGATCAGATGGATTCCCCACCAATATGATCCATGGGTGGGTCCGTTCCTTTTGGCGGTTGGAAGATGATTTTTCACCTGATGAGATTTGGGTATTTTTTGACAAAGGTGGATGCCCACTCCGTGAAAATATCTTACCTCAATACAAAGCCAACCGGGGAAGCCCGCCCGAAGGGTTTTCGGAACAACTAGAATATGTGAAAGAACTGACCGGTGCGATGGGGTATGGCTGGGCAGAAAAAGAGGGGCTGGAAGCAGATGATCTGATTGCCACCAAGACCATGCAACTCAAGGAGGAGGGCACGGAATTGACCATCGTATCCTCGGATAAAGACCTTGCCCAATTAGTTTCTCCCGGGGTGAAGCAGTTGCTCCCACCACCCACAGCCAACCCGAGGATTGGCTGGCGTACATTAGATGAGCAGGGGGTGGAAGAAAAATTTGGGGTTCCTCCAAGCTTGATACTTGATTACTTATCTATCATTGGTGACCAATCAGATAATATCCCTGGGCTTTCTGGAGTAGGCCCGAAAACGGCGGTGAAATGGATTAAAGAGTTTGGGGATATGGAAAACTTGATCACCAATGCCGGCCGGCTTACCCCCCGCCGTTTTTGCAGTGTCGTTTATGAGCGAAGGGAAGATCTAAAGAGAAACTTAGAGTTGATCCAATTGATTTCGGATGCGGAGTTTTCCGAGACTTCGCCAAGTTCAGTTGCTATGGATAAGCTGGAGGAAATATTTTCTGCCATGGAAATGACCAAGTCCTGGGAAGAGGCACAAAAGAGATATTCCTGAAGGAAAAGCAAACTTCCTTCCTTTGTGGGTAAAAGAGGCTTTTCCCCGGTGAGCCTCTTTGGTATTAGTTGAACCAAATGACCACTTTACTAAGTTTTGGACTGCCAAAGGGAAGCTTGGAGGATGCCACTCTCAAATTGTTTTCCCGTGCAGGATTTAATATCACCAAGGGTTCCCGCTCTTACACACCTAGCTGGGACGATCCGGAAATAGATGGCCGCTTTGTTCGTGCTCAGGAGATGAGCAGGTATGTGGAGGATGGCTTTTTCGATTGTGGATTAACTGGGCGTGACTGGGTAAAAGAAAACGCTTCCGATGTGGAAGTGGTGACCGACTTAGTTTACAGCCGTGCATCCAACCGGATATCCAAGTGGGTACTGGCTGTGCCCGAAGCATCTGATATTAAAACGGTCAAAGATTTGCAGGGCAAAAAGATTGCCACCGAATTGGTAGAAGTGACCAAAGACTTTCTTACATCTCATGGAGTGGAAGCAGAAGTGGAGTTTTCCTGGGGTGCCACTGAAGTGAAAGTACCGGAACTGGTGGATGCCATTGTGGACTTAACGGAAACAGGTAGTTCTTTGCGGGCAAACAAGCTGCGGATTGTGGATGTTTTGATGGAAACCAATACCGTACTTATTGCCAACAAAGAGG
>JAYOTQ010000118.1:0-2377 GCA_038150505.1 Opitutales bacterium
ATGTATTCTAGCTTGTGCTTACTCATATAATTAAGGGTTAAATGACTGATAATAGACTGAGTGCCTAAATGACAATCCTAACCTTTTTAGCAAAAGAAATGCCAATCCCTTTTTCGAGCATAAATTGCTCAAGAATTGAACGATCGGGAACCTCTCTTAAGAGGATTACCTGGTTAGGTGAAGAATTTAGTTACGCCAAGGATTATCAGGAGCATCTGCAAGAAGTTTCATTTCATCACTGACCCCGGATATGGCCGATTTCCAGCATTCTGCTTTCGCATTCATTTGCTCAAAAAGATGAAGGTTCAGGTTTGAGACCACCCAGGAATCCAACTTCAGTTCATCTTCCAGTTGTCCAGGCGACCATCCGGAGTGCCCCAGAAAACATGCAATACGAATATTCTCATTTTCTTCCCTCAAAGATTCAGCCTTGGTAATATCAATACCGAAATAGAGACGGAAAGAGTCGGAAGAGTCTCTCCAGTCCCAGGCTGCAATGATAAGTTTCTCTTTCTCAACAGGGCCCCCATCATAGACTTCTGCCTGCCCGAGGTTGAAATGTTTAAATTGATCGTCCAATTGGTTCAATTTCTTGCCCAAGGGACGATTCAGAATGACTCCCAAAGTTCCTTCATCTTCGGAATGATTAGAAAGGAAAACAATGCTTCTGCAAAAATTGGGATCTTGCAAGGAAGGATGGGACAGCAAAATACTGCCTGATAGCGAGGAGGAATGCTTAAATCTGGAAGTGATATTCAAGAGCTTTAATCTACCCAAAAGAGGGTAGAAAAATCAAGCATAGCAAAATAAAAATTTAACTCCCGGCACTCGCAGGGATGGAAGATGTGGTATCTACCTTGCTCTTTTTGGTAGCTTCTGGAGCAGTCGATTTGTCTTCTTTTGCATCTTCCTTGAGTTCTCCTGGAACTTCGGGTGGTGCAGTGACTTCCGCATCTCCCCACTGTTCTTCGTAGAGAGCTTTGAGGTGAGAAAATACCTCTACGATCGACTCATCTTCCTCAATCTCAAATAATTTTAAAATCAATTCCTTGTTACTGCGCAGTTGTAATCTCTTCCCCAAAGTTTCCATTCCTCGGTAACTATTGATGACATCCCGTGCCTCATCCTGTTTGGATAAAATCCTTTTTGCTTCTCTGTATGTTATTCCCATTTTTCAATCCTTGTTAGAAGTTTTTTGTACAAAATGATGGAATTGAAAAATTACAAAACCACCATTTAACCATCCATTTATGTTACTACCCTTACTCAGGTTGCAGGGAGATTCGATTAAAAAATGAAAAAATCTTGTTTTTTTTATTCACAAGATAAAACCCAAAAAAAAGACGGCCTCCGAAAAGGCCGTCTTGATGATCAAATTTAAGGTACTGAATTTACTGGGAAACCACATCCACCATCGCTTTGAGAATGGTGTTCCATGTGGATGGATTTTCAAGGGTCGCATTGGGGAACATGCAACCATCCCAACAAATGTGCTTCATTCCACGATCCTGGAAATCCTTGAGCCAGTAGCTTGAGCAACGGGTAATATCAAGCTTCCCGTTAGGATCATCTGCCGGACAATGTTTGCCCGTTTTGTCGTGGGAACCTGCTCCGTGCACTTGCCCGTCGTTTTGAGCTACATGAAAATCGATCGTCCAAGGTCTAAGTTTATCGGTCATCTTTTCATAAGCCGCATAAAACTCATCCTCGGAATACCCCTCGTGAAGCAAGGCATGTTCAGGGGCATTGTACCCCATGAGGTAGAGGTAGGTGTGGGCCAAGTCTGCTTGGAACCCGAGAGTTTCTGGCATTCCTACGCCCTCCAATAAATCCAACACATCTTTCCAGCTGTGCATACCAGCCCAGCAGATTTCCCCCTCCACAGCGAGTCGCTCGCCATGATCGGAAGCAATTGCGGCTGCTTTCTTAAAGGTGTCAACAATACGAGCGGTTCCTTCGCCCGGATTCGCTTTCCATTGCTCCACTCCAAATTCTGCAGAATCGATACGGATCACACCACCCTTGCGCACACCATGATCATTAAACACCTTGGCAATACGGCAGGCAACTTTTACGGCGTCTAGAAATTTTCCCTGCTGTTCATCCGTACCCATTGCGGAATCGCCCACGGTGCCTGGCCAGACTGGGGCAACCAGAGATCCGACATCAAAACCACGGCTGGCAATTAAATCTGCAGTCTCCTTTAATTGATCATCACCGGCTTCAGGATCAGTATGTGGATGGAAGAGAAAACAATCAACACCATCAAACTTGCGGCCATTTACTTCTGCATTGGCGGTAAGGTCGAGCATGCGCTCCAGACTAAAAGGAGGTTCTTCGCCCTCGCCGTCGCCTTTACCGACAAGACCGGGCCACA
>JAYOTQ010000119.1:0-2361 GCA_038150505.1 Opitutales bacterium
GGACAGGGCGATGGGTTGAACGATCTGGGCATTGTTCAAAAAAATCTTCCAAGGGTGCTCCCATCGGGTCTTACCGCTGTTCGGATCGAGGGAGACGATCTTTCCTGTGACCGCGGTGATTAAGTGATCCTCGCCGAGGAGAGTGAGGATGGTGGGAGACAAATACACTCCTCGGCCGGATAGTTGAGACTGCCAGAGCAATTTTCCGGACTTAGCGGAGTAGGATTTTACCGCTCCGTGTTCCCCTCCAGGGCTGACGATCACCTGGTCTTTCCAAACGAGAGGAGATGCGGAAATTCCCCACTCCGGAAAGTCGTACTTTTCTCCGATGATTTTTGTCTGCCATATCTTTTTTCCGGTAGTTGCATTGCTGCAAGCGAGCATACCATTGGAGAAGAGGGTGTAGATACGATCGTTTACAATTGTGGGAGTGGACCGTGGGCCTTCTCCGCTCATCATATCGTCCCAGCGGGTATCCTCGCTCAACTCCCAAATATTGCTTCCGTCACTTAAACTACGGGCAGTGAGACACTCTCTGTTTCCGCGCTGTTCAAGGGTGATGACCAATTGATTGGAGGTGACAACTGATGAGTGGCCTGCTCCGCAGAGTTTGTTCCATCGTGGGCTGGGCGGACGGGTAAAAGGTTTGCTGCCGGAAGGAAGCGGTACATGGCCATCCCTCTTCGGTCCTCGAAACTGGGACCACTCCTGGGTGATCTCTCTTAGTTGATTGGTGTTTGTTAGAGAGGGTGAAGAGTCCCGTTCTGTCGAGCCTTGCAAAGTAAAGTGGGGAATCATCCCGCCCCGCCATTCCATTTGCACACATGCGGTGCAGAAGAGACAGATGCAAAAAAGCGAAACTTGTAACAAAAAGAGGGGCATCGAACAGTAGAGTGCCCGAATATAAAGTTAGCCAGCGAGGGCAGCTTCGATCGCTTTGATTAATTTCTTCGATGTAGGGGAGGTCATACTGCCAAAACGATCAATGGGTTGCCCATCCTTACCGATGAGGATTTTAGTGAAGTTCCACTTCACATTCCCTTTGAGCGGACCGTTCTCTCCAATGATGGATTGGTATAAGGGGTGGCGGTTGTCCCCATTCACATCAATCTTGGAATACATGGGGAAGGACACCCCAAATTTGGTGGAGCAAAACTCTTTGATCTCCGCTTCGCTGCCTGGCTCCTGTCCGCCAAACTGGTTGCAGGGAAACCCGCAGACCACGAGGCCCTTGTCCTTGTACTGCTGGTGCAGTTCCTCCAGGCCCTTATACTGGCGGGTGAAACCGCAACGGGAAGCAACATTGACCAATAGCAGTACTTTACCCTTGTGCACAGAAAGACTGGTTTTTTCTCCGTCGATATCGAGGAGTTCATGTTCGTAAACGGTAGAGGCAGATGCAGTGCTCATAATAACTGTGAGAAGTAAGGGAATGAATTTCATGGGTTTTCAGAGGATTGGTTGGAGTCGGAAAGAGGGGAGACGGGCAGAATAGGCAGGTGTACTTCAGACCTTTTCAAAAACCAAGGAGTAAATGGACCATCCCAGTAAACTGCATAGGCTGGCGACCCAGTTGGTTGGTATTCGTTTGATTGTTCCACCCATTCAAGGAGTTTTTCACGATGCTCTTCAAAACTTTGCTCGTTGTAGCTTCCCCGTATCCCGATGGCCACAACCAGGGAGGGTTCCAATTGTTTAACGGACACAGAACCGGTAGTGGGCTGGGGCTTATTTGCGTCTGAATTTCCAACAAAAAAACGCATCTTTCCTGGTTCGATTTCCGCTTCCACCGGAGTGGTCATCGATAGATCATGTTTGGAAATGTATCGAAACAAAGTACGGAAGAGTCCATTGTTTTCGGAAAAATAGGAGCGTTCACTAGTTGCCTCAAGTGCGGTGCGTGCGGGCAATTGCAGCACTTTGATTTCTCCAATCGGTGTTTTTTCGTGCATCGCTTCGTAACCCATCAATTTGAAGGTGATGAACAGGGAAAGCAAAGCGAAGGTAATAGTAATGCGCACACTTTATAGATCGTAAAAAAAGTGCCTTCAGATCAATCGCAAAGATGTATTTAACAAATTATTCGGAAGGTCAGGTTGATTCTTGGTCCGATCGGTTTGGCCGTTCTTGGGATCTCATGCATCCAGTGGTGCTGGGTCGGTCCCTTCATCAAAAGAAAGCTTCCGTGCTGGAGCATGATCTCCGTCTTTAGCCCATTTTCCTTATATTTTTTATGGCGGAGCTTGAATTTTCTTTCCGCACCCAGGCTAACCGATCCGATGATGGGGTTTTGCCCGAGTTCTTTTTCATCATCACTGTGCCAGGCGACACGGTCTTTTCCGTCCCGGTAATAATTGATTA
>JAYOTQ010000120.1:0-2158 GCA_038150505.1 Opitutales bacterium
TGGAATACCTGGAAAAATGGACCCCTTTAAACTGAGTCTGAAATGCTTCCGAAAAAGGCAGATTTCAAAAATTTTTGGATAAGTGTGTGAATGAAAGAAGAAAAAGATAATTCAACACTAAGAGAAGCGGATTTCATGGGAATTTTTTTAAAGCATGAAAATGCTCTCCGGGCTTTTGCCCGGAGTTTACTACCTGACTGGGATGCCGTCGACGATGTACTTCAGGATGCCAGTGTCATCATGTGGAGAAAACTGGATCAACTGGAAGATGAAAATGGTTTTTTACCCTGGGGAAAAGTCATTGTACGTTTTCGATGCCTCAAATATCTGGAGCAAAAAAAGAGGAAGGGAGCAGTATTCAGCAACGAATTGATCGAACTCCTCGCGGATGAAGCCCAACAGACCAGCGAGAAGGAGTACAACAATCGGTTCAAAGCCCTTGAGTCCTGCCTATCGATTCTTTCGGACCCTGAACGTGAGTTAGTCTTGGCACCTCATCTCTATCACGGAAGAATCAAAGAACTGGCAGAGTTAGGTAGAGTTACAGAGAATACACTTTATAAAAAGCTCGGGCGACTGCGGAACCGCTTGCGTCTTTGTGTGGCAGAAAGGCTGGCTCATTCATGAAACTCACTGATGAAGAACTGCTAAACTCTTATTTTCTCGGTCAATCCAGCGACGAAGAAATTGCAGAGCTGGAGAAACGGATGCTTGCCGATTCAGGTTTAAGAAAACTTTACCTGGATGAGGCCATTTTCGAAACGCATTTAAACCGGATTGCACTGCGTGAAGAGAAGGTAGTAACAGAGCCTCAAACTGCAACCAAAACAAAAAGGTCGCAGCTTGCTCTATTTTACATGGGGGTAGCGGCGGCTATAGTTGTACTATTTGCAATAATCAACCCACTGGGTTCCGCGACCGAAAATGTGGGTGAAATTCTGTCCAGCGAACTCGCAGGTTGGCAAAGCGACCAGCCAACGATCGAAGGAGCGGAATTTGGACCCGGTACCTTTATCCTTCAAAAAGGGATTGCCACCCTAGGTTTTGACTCAGGGGCGGAAATGGTTTTGGAAGGGCCAGCACATCTGGAGGTAATTTCTGAAATGAAAATATTTTTCCATTATGGTAATGCCTCCTTCCATGTTCCGGAAAGTGCAGTTGGATTTCAGGTGGACACCAGTTACGGAAACATTGTCGACCATGGTACCCGTTTCTCTTTGTCACTTAGTCAGAACCATAAAGATGCCAGACTGGCAGTAGGAGAAGGAGAAGTCGCCATTCACCACCCCAATGGTCTGGTGAAGCACTTGTACACCGACGAAACCGTTCGTATTAATAAAAAAAAGGTTTATCGGGATGAGGATCAAACAGCGGAAGGAGGAGTGGCGGCAAGAGAACCCCTGATAACCCTTGGAACAAAGGGCAAAGAAACCTCTGTAATCCAAAATAATGAGCGCAAGCAAAGACTCAGTGCGGATTTATTAATGGTCAAAAACTCATCCATTGATCAAACGGTTAATCGAAGAGCGTTATTTGCGTTTGATCTTTCAGGCATTGATCTCAATCAAATTACCAATGCCCGCTTAATTCTTAACGCGGTACCGACCGGCCTGGGAATGGTCACTGACATGCCCAAGGTAAGCGAATTTACTGTGTTAGGCTTACCGGATGATGAACGCGAACAATGGCCCAATACTGGATTGATGTGGGAGAATGCACCCAAAGTGGAAGACTCAAAAAGATTAGGAAGTTTCCCTCTTCTTCGTGCAAAGAAGCGTGAGGTGGTAACCATTGATAGTTCTGAGTTACTGGCATTCCTCAAGAAAGATAAGAGTGGCGAAGTAAGCTTTATGATCGACTGTGAAACACCGGGTGCCTCCTTGGTTCACGGGTTTGCTTCGAGCAAACATCGTGAAGCAGCAGGTCCTTCGCTTGAACTCGTTTTGAAACAATGAAAACGGGAAAAACAAGTAGGGGGGAATGTATAGAGACCTGCAAAGTAATTTTTTTTCGTTCAATTTAGAGCGTTTAGGGGGACTGTAAGTACAGATGCTTGTTTTATTTGAAAATTTTTTAACTCATTTTATGCGATTATCCCTTTTAATTTACATGATATTGATTTCCACTGCTCTTAAGGGAACCAAAGAGATTCGTTACG
>JAYOTQ010000121.1:0-2151 GCA_038150505.1 Opitutales bacterium
ACTGTCCAATCTTCGGATGGGGGAAGGGCATCGATTAAGTTTTGAGCAAGTTGCCGGGGGTTTTTGCCTGCTTTTTTGGCAAAAGGCAGCACCCCGTTTGCCTGAAAGTCTCCAAACCTTTCATCTGCAGAACGGGTTTGGGGAACAAAGTCATCGTTAAATGCATCAACAGTTTTAGCGGTCTCCAAGAGGAGAGAATCAAAGGTTGGAACAAGGTCAAAAGAAGTGGACATTTGGTATGCCTGTAAGCATGGATTGAGGCTCGCGTCAAGACCACTTCGCTGAAAAGGCTCGACAAATTAAAGATATTTGCATATCTAATGTGCTTTGCACGATTTTTTCTAAATCATAAACTCAACCCCCGAGTAAAGTTATGCCTAAGGCCAAAAAAGAAGCCCCCTCCTTCTCCTATCTTATTGAAAAGAAGCGCGACGGCGGTGAATACACCGACGAAGAAGTACGCACCATCGTAGACGCGATTCTCGATGAGGAAATGCCCGAGTTCCAGCAATCTGCTTGGATCATGACCAATTTTTTCAAGGGCATGTCCGCTCAGGAAATTGCTTTCCTTGCCGAAGAGATGATGCTCTCGGGCGAGGTGATCGAAATGATGGATGTATCCCGACCCAAGATCGAGAGATACTCCACCGCAGGTGTGGGGGATAAAACCACTCTCGTTCTTGGCCCTTTATCTGCAGTAGCTGGCGTAGCTATGCCAATGATGAATGGGTACGATGAAGAGTTTCTTACATCCAATTGCGAAAAGCTTCAGGCGATTCCAAAAATCAAAACCAATTTAGACCTCGATGATTTTCATGCCAAAGTACGCAAGTTTGGCTGTGCTTTTGTTGATCGTAACGATGAAATTTCCCCTGTGGAAAACATCCTCTACGATCTTCGTAAAAAGATCGGGGCAATCCCTTCCATTCCCTTTATCACTGCTGGTATGCTAAGCCGTAAGTTCGCTTCCGGTGCAGAAGGTGTGGTTGTGGATGTAAAATGGGGCAAAGGCTCTTTCATTCGCGATGCGGAGGATGCCAAGCAACTCGCCCGCTCCATCACCCGTGTGGGACGCTTGATGAAACGCCGTTGCGTTGCTTTGGTCACCGATAACAACCAACCCCTTGGACATTCCCTTGGTGCTTCTCTTGAATTGAAGGAAGCAATTGAACTGCTCAAAGGGGAAGGCCCTGAAGATTTGCAGGACTTGGTAATGAAGCTGGGTATGGAAATCGTCCGTCTTGCTGGTGTTGCTGGTTCCACACTTTCGGCCAAACAAACGGTGCGTAAGCATTTGGAAGATGGTTCAGCCCTGCAAAAATTTAAGGATATTGTGGAAGCCCAGGGTGGAGACACCAAGGTGATTGATGACCCAGAAAAGCTCCCCCAAGCGAAGCATGTGAAAAAGCTTCCTGCTCCCAAGCGTGGGTATGTACACACAATCGATGCCGGTCAATTGGCGCGTGGTGTACAAATCCTTGCTTATGGTAGTGGAACCAAGTTTGACCCAGCTGTTGGGGTTGCTGAAATGAAAAAAGTAGGCACCCAAATGAAGCAGGGCGAGCCTTTGATGATGATTCATTACAACGATGAAAAACGTTTAAAGGAAGCAATGGATTATTTCAAAGCTGCTTATCGCTTGGCTCCCAAACGCCCCAACCCTGCACCTCTCGTGGTGGAGCGTGTGGCGTAAGAAATTATCGGAATTTATAATTCGTAAACAAAAAAGCCTCCCGGAATAGGGAGGCTTTTTTTGTGCCCGTTTTTAAAGGGCCAAAGTGGAAGGGCTTGTTATACCCGGCCTTGGTAAGAGCGATCTTCCGTGCTTATTTTAATGACATCATCCTTTTTGATAAACAGGGGCACCTGTACGGTGATGCCCGAAGAAATAGTTACTGGTTTTTGTACATTGCCTGCGGTGTCTCCACGGATGGCATCGGGCGCTTCGATCACCGTGGCTTCTACGGAAGCGGGCAGGTCCAGTCGCACCGCCTTGTCGTCGACCAATAAAATATCGTAGGTGTTACCCTCCACCAAAAAGATTTCATCCTCCCCAATCATATCCTCGGAAAGAATGGTGTCCTCATAGGTTTCCAGGTCCATAAAGTGAAACCCATCATTATCCTTGTAACTGTATTCCAGTTTGATGGT
>JAYOTQ010000122.1:0-2136 GCA_038150505.1 Opitutales bacterium
AGTGCCCGAGGTGGGACTTGAACCCACACTCACTAGGTGAAACGGATTTTAAGTCCGCAGCGTCTACCATTCCGCCACTCGGGCATTCAAGGTTTATATTTAGCAAGGTTAGTCCAAGGAATCGACAAAATATTTTTGTTTCTTGGAATGTATGAAAGTTTTGGTGTTTTTGGACGAGAAAAGATAAAAGAATCTAATCCTTGCATTCGTAAATCTACTATGATTCATAAGTATTATGAAGGAGAGAGTTTTATTTGTAGATGATGAAGAATCGATCCTTAAGGGAATAAAGCTCAACTTAGGCAGAGCGTTTGAAGTTACCCTTGCAAATGGTCCGTATGAAGCAATTGAGACCATTAATGAACAAGGGCATTTCCCTGTGGTTGTCTCCGATATGCGCATGCCCAAAATGGACGGTGCCACCCTTTTAAGAACGATTAAGGAAAGCAATCCGGAAACGATGTGTATTTTGCTCACTGGTCATGCAGATTTTGAATTCGGTGGAACGGAAGCCTTGCAGTCTGGATTGCTTTTTAAAATCCTCAACAAGCCCTGCCCCCCAGACAAGCTCAAGAACACAATCCAAGCGGCTCTGAATTCCCGTGGAGGAAACCAGCCAGAGGATAAAGCACCCGACTTCGTGCTCTAACTTTAACTTGAACGATCCAGACCGGCTTTCCCACCAGTACGCATCTGTTGCCAGCAAACAATGGTCAGGTAGCACCCCAGAATAAACATCAGGACAGATGTTCCTCCAATCAAAGAGCTGAAACCATTTGCCCACACCATCCAAGCCAGTGCGAGCATGGGCATAAAGATCATCAAAACAGCTGGCCAGAGGGCAAATCCATAAGCGATTCCCCTTACCCGCAGGAAAACAACCAGTGTGAGCAAAGCAAAAGCTGCAAGCAATTGATTGGTTGCTCCAAAAAGGGGCCAAATTGCCTTCCAGACAGGTTGCATATTTCCATCAGGTCCTGGAAACGATTGAAAAACCAAAAATGCAGGGAGCAATAAAGCAGCCAGTGTACCGAGGTATCGACTCCATTGGTTTCTCCAGGAAAACAACTCCTCAACCAAAAAACGGGTCAACCTGGTACAGGTATCCAAAGTGGTAAGCAGAAAGGTACTGATTGCAAGCATAGCAAATTCCACCCCTAAATGAGATGGGATCCCAACAGAGGAAAAAAACTTGGATGCCCCAAGGGCAAAAATGCCTACTGGTGTTCCACCACTTTCTCTTTCCCCTGCAGTCAAAATGGCCACACAAGCAAGTGCAAATACCGCTAAAATTCCTTCAAGTAGCATAGACCCATAGGTTACTTTTTGGTTATCGCTCTCCTTGCGGATTTGCTTGGAAGTGGTTCCACTTGCCACGATACTATGGAAGCCACTGCACGCCCCACAGGCCACAGTGATAAAGAGAAAAGGGATTAACATACCTAATTTTTCTGACTCCCATCCAAGAAATACAGGGAGTGTCAAGGATTCTCCTGCAAACATCATTCCCGCCGCTCCTAGGGCAAGAATGGCATAAAGAAAACCAGCACTGAGAAAATCTCTTGGTTGCAAAAGGATACCTACAGGTAAGACCGCTGCACAAAAGCAGTAAATGAGAGTAATGGAAATCCAAACCTCTTTAGCCAATATGGGGAAAGGGAAAGAATGGCCCACAAGAAGGCCTAAAAAGGTGAGTGGGAAAAAGACCAAAGCGAGTTTCCCCAACGAAAAGTTCCCCGACCTAAGCAAGAACCCAAAAAGAACAGCAACCACAATAAACCACCCGGAAGCGGATGCCACTACCGGTTGGCTGGCAAAGGTAGATGCGGTAAGATCTAAAAACACAATGATTACATAGACCAGGGCAAGAAGAACAAAGATTAGAAAAAGCTTTCCGGCCCGCCCACCTACCAAAGACCTCATCACATCAGCAATCGAGCGTCCCTCGTGCCTAAGAGACATAAAAGCACTGCCGAAATCATGAACTCCACCAACAAAAATTGCCCCAACAAGGATCCACGCCCAGGTAGGCCCCCACCCAAAATAAGTGGCTGCAAGGATAGGGCCAACAATTGGACCTGCCCCAGCTATGGAAGAAAAATGATGGCCAAACAAAACCGAGGCACGAGTGGGAGA
>JAYOTQ010000123.1:0-2125 GCA_038150505.1 Opitutales bacterium
CCTATCATTTTGCACGGTTGCGCGGATTGGATGTTGATAAACCAAGAAATTTAGCAAAGTCAGTCACGGTGGAATAATAAGACTGGCTGGTTTTATTCACTGTTGGTTATGGCCGAGTTGATTAACCCAAGTGCTTCTAATGCACCTAAGGGTATGGAACTGACTCCCTTGGGCGATTGATAATCTCGGGGATTGATTCGGATCATTTCACAATCATAGATTCGCTTAACCCTCTCGCAGCACAAACGAACGGTTGGTATTTTTAGCCCCGCTCCAATTTCGATTACCAATAGTTTTTTGTTTCCATTTTGGGAAATCCAATTTTCTAGTGTTTTTTCCTGTTTAATTAGGGTGTGGGGATCCCAAAAAAAATCAGAAAACATCAAAATATTCGGTCTTGCTAATGCATTGCAACTTGGACAACGGGGAAGTTCTGACTGGCAAGTAATTGTCTTCATGCACACCTCCATGTCCTTCACCGAACTCGAGTGGGTCGACCAGATAGTTTGCCCGCAATTTTTAAGACACTGTAACATCATTAAAGACCCATGACATTCAACTACCTGATCCGTCCATCCTGCTTGAGTAAAGTGTCCGTCCACATTGGAAGTGAAGACAAAGCTAGGTATGTTAAGATCCTTGCACCATTTTTTTAAAATCAAATAACCTTGGTGGGGTCGTGAATTATTGTAGAGTTGAAAACGATGACCATAAAACCCCCATGCCAGTTTTGGGTTGTCAGAAAACCACCTAGGGTCTGCCATATCTTCAAATTGTAAACCAAGCTTAGCCAAGGGTGGATACGCCCGCCAAAAGCCTTGGCTTCCCCTGAAATCCGGCAACCCTGAGTCTACCCCCATTCCCGCACCTGCACCAATGAATATCGCCTCGGCAGCAGTCACTTTTTTAACAATCTCAGCAGTGTCTATTTTCATTCCTTAGTGAATTTACTTTCTGTAAACCTCACTTTTGTTTTGAAAGGGATCAATTCAATATCTTTTCTGACAAACTGTTTTCTTTGAAAAAGATGACTTTTTGAAAATGACTTTAACCTACACCCTTTTACCTGTTCTCATCCTCTTCTTTGCTGGATGTTTCAAAACACCGAACCTGCAAAACCATCCCCAGAAGCAAATTGGATCAAGCAATGTTCCTGTTTCGCAGAATTTTAATATTAAGAAACCATTTTTTATCGATGGAGGCATTTTTTCTATCTCGGAGGATGGAAATATTTATTTCGTTGCATCCGAGGATAAATCTGTCGTCCGAAAAGCAAGATTGGATACCCCAGAAGAGTTCTCGGAATTTATTGACCTGAAAGAATGGTTAAAATCAGATACTTTCCAGAATTTTGAGATCGATGATTTGTGGAGTGACCACCAAGGCAGGTTAGTGGTTGCTGAATCCACCAGCGGTAAGATCTTAAGAATTTCAAAAGATGCCCGGAAACTTGAAAACTTAGCGGATTCTTACGATGGGTATCGGTTTACCAAAATCAAAGGATTAGCCGGAAATCAAATGGATCAAATCTTCATTGGCACTCCCAATGCCGCCACGATTTATGGATTCGATCCCACGGACGGGAAATTGGAGGTTCTCAATGAAGAATTGGTGCGACCCAATGATTTTTCAATGAATACCAAAGGGGACAGGTTGTTGGTGTCTGAATCAAAACCTAATCGAGTGGTTGTTGTGGAGATGAATGGTACAGACTCAGGTTTTTATAGTTGGGAGTTAATCCGATTTCCAAGATCGCAAGACGAGCCCCTTTCCCTCGATCTTTTGGATGATCAATCAAATCTTCTGGCTGTACTCATTGGTAATGGGCAAAGCTTGCTTCTTTTCGATTTAGAAGATGGACGCATCAAGGCACGTCTAAGTTTGCCAGTTCGATGCTACAGGGTGAGGCATGATCAAGGTTGGTTTTATCTCCAAACGGATGAGGGAATCATTCGGGTCATAAATACATCCGGTTAAACTATTCTCTGTCCTGTAGGACAGTAGAAAAAAGGGATGTGCCCCCACGTAGTGCGTCAATTAGGAATGTAGTTTTTAACAATGCAGAAGGAGTGGGGATAACTTCCTTTTGACGTTCAGAAAATGCCTTCCACTCTTGGTTTATGGA
>JAYOTQ010000124.1:0-2117 GCA_038150505.1 Opitutales bacterium
GCCCACAAGAACGGGGTGATGGACAAAATGCGTGATGGCATTGCCGGACTGATGAAGAAGTACAAGGTCGATGTGGTAGAGGGCGAGGCAGTGCTTCAACCAAACCGTAAGATTGTGATCAATGGAGAGGAGCACGAAGCGGACAACATTTTGATCTGCACCGGTTCCTCCCCCGCAGTCCCTCCCATTCCCGGAATCGACCAGGACCATGTGGTGGACTCTACTGGCATTTTAAACACTGAAACTTTGCCCAAGCGTTTGATCGTTGTCGGGGGTGGGGTGATTGGCTGTGAGTTTGCCTGCATGTATGCATCCGTTGATGTCCCGGTAACTGTGCTTGAAGCAATGCCAGAAATTTGCCCAAACCTGGATGCTGAAATTTCTGCCACTTTACGGACGGAACTGGAAAAGAAGGGTGTGGATTTTCAACTTGGTTCCAAGGTGGAAGAAATTGGAAAAACCACTGTGACTTACAATGACGGAGAGGGGAGCAAGGAAATTGAGGGCGACCTCGTGCTCGTTGCTACCGGGCGCCGTCCCAATGTTTCCAACCTTGGTTTAGAGGACATTGGGTTGGAATTTTCCCCACGCGGCATCAAAGTGGATGACCGTGGGGCCACCAACCTTCCCGGGGTTTGGGCAGCGGGTGATATCACCGGTCGTGCCTGGCTTGCCCATGCGGCCAGCCGTATGGCAGAGGTGGTGGTAAACAACATCACTGGCCGCACGGACCGTATGCGTTACGATGCCATGCCCGCAGTGGTTTACACCAGTCCTGAAGTGGCTGTGGTAGGATTGACCAAGGAGGAAGCAGAGGAGCGGGGGATCAAGACCCGTTCCGGCCGTATGCCCATGGCAATCAATGCCCGGTACATTGCGGAAAATCCAGATGAGGGAGGGCTGTGCAAAGTGGTCCTTGAAAAAGAGACCAACCGCTTGCTCGGAGTTCATATGGTAGGGGGTGCCTGTTCGGAAATGATTTTTGGTGCCACTGCCATGCTCGAAACGGAACTGCGCGAGGAAGAGATTGAAGAGATTGTATTCCCTCACCCAACCACCTCCGAAATCATGAAGGATGTCTTCATGGGTGTCCGCTAATTACCTTATTTTAAAACAACCCAAATAATTTAACCCACATTCGCCATGCCGAAGTCACAAATTGTAGAACCCGCCAAAGAACGCCAAGCGGGAATCGTTCCTTTCAAGGAAGTACCTCTCAACCAATATAAGGAGGATATCAAAAAAGAGGTAGAAACCTACGGAGCTGATGCTCTGGTTGGTATTTACGAAGATATGCTCCTGATCCGCGAGTTTGAGAGCATGCTCCAAAGCATCAAAACGCAGGGATCCTACGAGGGGATCGAATATGATCACAAAGGACCCGCCCACTTATCCATTGGGCAGGAAGCATCTGCGGTTGGGCAGGCTTTTCTTTTGGGTGTGGATGATCACATTCTTGGATCGCACCGTTCCCACGGTGAAATTTTAGCCAAGGGCATGTCCTCGATCCGCAAGCTCGATGATGATACCCTTATGGAAATCATGAAAAACTTTCTCGATGGAGATTGTTTCCGGGTGGTTGAAAAAGAGGGTGCAGAAAATGTGAAGGCTCTTGCCCGTGACTTTTTGCTCTATGGTGCCTTGGCCGAAGTGTTCGGGCGGGCCAATGGGTTTAACCGTGGATTGGGTGGTTCGATGCACGCCTTCTTTACCCCCTTCGGTATTCTTCCCAACAATGCGATTGTGGGAGGCTCTGCAGATATCGCCATGGGTGCTTCTCTTTTTAAGAAGTGTAACCGTAAGCCTGGCATTGTTATTTCCAATGTGGGTGATGCTTCCATGGGTTGTGGCCCAACCTGGGAAGCGATGAACTTTGCATCGATGCGCCAGTTTCATGAACTCTGGGAAGATTCGATGAAGGGCGGCCTGCCCATCATCTTTAATTTCATGAACAATTTCTATGGTATGGGTGGTCAAACCGCCGGGGAGACGATGGCGTTTGATTTCCTTGCCCGTGTGGGAGCAGGGGTCAACCCAGACTCGATGCACTCCGAACGGGTGGACGGGTACAACCCCCTTGCGGTTGCGGATGCCATCCGCCGCAAGAAAGCATTGCT
>JAYOTQ010000125.1:0-2103 GCA_038150505.1 Opitutales bacterium
GTCGAATCTACTGACTCCTGATTCTGATTTATTTTGATTGCTGAAAGATGACTTCGGCAAATCTCCCACCATCAAGATATGATGGTCGTATGTTGTACCGGAAATGTGGGCAGTCAGGATTAGTACTCCCAGCATTAAGTCTTGGTTGTTGGCATAATTTTGGGGGAGATTCACCCACAAATGAGCAGCGTGATATGATTGGCTGTGCATTTGATGGTGGAATTACCCATTTTGATTTAGCCAATAACTATGGCCCGCCTTATGGTTCCGCAGAGCAAAATGTAGGATCCATCCTGAGGGATTTACCCCGTGATGAAATCATCATTTCCAGCAAAGCAGGTTATGACATGTGGGCAGGACCTTATGGTAAAGGTGGATCACGAAAACATATTTTGGCGAGCCTAGATCAGTCCCTTCTGCGTATGGGATTGGAATATTTTGACATCTTTTATTCCCATTGTTTCGATCCGGAAGTTCCGCTTGAAGAAACCATAGGGGCATTGGATTCGGCAGTCCGCCAAGGAAAAGCACTCTATGTTGGAATTAGCAGTTATGGCACTCGGCAAACTGAAAGAGTTTTGGATGTCTGCAAGAAATCACACCTGACTTTGCCCATCATTCATCAGCCCAACTATTCGATGCTGAATCGCTGGGTGGAGCAGGAATTACTCGCCTTTTGTTCGGACAGTGGGTTGGGAGTGATTGCATTCTGTCCGCTTTTCCAAGGGCTTTTGACTCAAAAATACTTGGATGGAATTCCTCAAAAAAGCCGCTTGAATCAGCCCTTGTCCCCCTTGCGCAAGAATGAGGTTAGTGAGCAGAACCTTCGGGTAATCCGTGAACTTAATGCCATGGCGGAAAAAAGAGGACAATCCCTCGCTCAAATGTCCTTAGCGTGGGTGTTAAGAAAAGAGCAGGTGACGAGTGCTTTGATGGGTGCAAGTAGCAAAGAACAAATTCTTGAAAATATGAAAGCGGTCCAAAACATAGAATTTTCAAGTGAAGAAGAAAGCTTAATTAACCGAACGGTGGCAAAAATCAATTTACCTAAATCCCTTTGGGCAACGGATTAGTTCTTGGGAGACTGAATTAAATCCTCACGGATATCTGATAAGGCGGGGAATGAAGAACGCCAGTTTACAACATCTCCATAAGTAAGCGTAGCTTGCAGAACTTGCTCTTCTTCATTTGCTTGGGCAATGGTCAAGCCTTTGGGGCCAATTATTTTGGACCCTCCTGCATACTTATAATTTGGATCTCTTCCCGTTCGGTTGATCCCTATGACATAAGCCTGGTTTTCTATGGCTCTGGCTTGTAATAAGGTATGCCAATGGTTCATACGGGCATTCGGCCAGCTTGCAAGTACGGCAAAGAGGTTGGCTCCTTGTTGCGCACCGTGACGAAATAATTCAGGAAAACGAAGGTCATAGCACAGGATTGGACAAAGCATAAAATCTCCTATTTTAAATAGTTCGTATTTCTTTCCTGGTAAATGAGCCTTTTCTTCACCCAGCAAAGTAAATGGGTGCATTTTTTGATATTCCCCAACACATTCCCCACTGGGGTTAAAAAGTACGGATAGGTTTTTACCTAATTCTTGGTCCTTATCCGGTGCAATCGTTCCCGCTAATACCCAGGTCTTATATTCAGAAGAGAGCTTGGATAAAAAAGTACTTGTTTCACAAGGTTCGTCGTGGAGTGTTTTGCTCAAGTTTAGGGAAAAACCAGTGGCAAATGCCTCGGGGAGAATAATGAGAGAATTGGGTTCAGGTTTATTTTGCCTGAGCAGGTTTTGAACTTTAAAAAAGTTGGCCTCTTTGTTTTCCCATTCGGGTGCAAATTGGACGAGGTGAACTTTCAAACTTACAACTCGAGAATTTTAATATTTCTGAACTCCACCCGGTGAGGAACGCCATGGTCCTGCAGACCAATGTGTCCACGCATTGGACGGTTGGCTAAGTTGTAGGGAGGCAGTCCCTTATCCGGTTCGCTATCTAAGTATACATTTTGCACTTCCACGCCATTCAATCCCACTCGGATATGATGTCCTTCGCAGGAGACAATAAGATGGTTCCATTCACCGGGTTTTTTAGAAGCATTCTT
>JAYOTQ010000126.1:0-2029 GCA_038150505.1 Opitutales bacterium
TGCTCATGTGGGCTTTTCTTGGTTCCGATTGTATGTTTTTCGGAACCCTGATCTCCACCCATTTAATTTACCGTAAAATCTCTGCAACTGTTGGAGGTAACTTTTTGGACATCCGAGATGTTTTTGATATCGAGCTTACCTCCTTTAGTACTTTCATCCTTCTTGCCAGCTCCTTGTTCATGGCTCTCGCTGTGTCTGCGATACACAAAGGTAACTTAAACAGCACCCGTTGGATGCTCTTTGGAACGATAATTTTTGGTGCGATCTTTCTTGCATGCCAAGTCTATGAATTTACTCATTTCGTCCATGCACCTGGGAATGAATTAACCCTTTCGACCTACCGTGGAGAACCGCATGTATTTGGATCTACCTTTTATGTCCTCACTGGCACTCACGGCACCCACGTAGCAATCGGGGTGTTTTGGTTGCTTGGATGGTTGGCCTATTCCTTCACTGGTAAAATGAGCACCGCCAATGCGTTGGATGTTGAGATCTGTGGCTTGTACTGGCACTTTGTTGATATTGTATGGATAATCATCTTCCCCGTCATTTACCTGATGGAGTATGCCATGTAATCATTTTTTGTTTTTTAAATTTTAAATTATGAGCGGACATTCTGAAGATCCTGTAGCCGAAGAAAGCAAGCGCTTCTTCACTTTCTTTAATTTATCCATGTTTCTCGTTGCCATCACTGGTATCGAAATCGTGATTATCTATGTGCAGACATTTGATGGGGCATCTATCATAGGTGTCCTTTTTGCCACATCCATTGTTAAGTTTGTCGGGGTGATATGGTGGTTCATGCACTTGCGTTGGGACAAAATTTTAAATACCATCCTTTTCCTGATGGGGCTAATTATCGCCCTCGGTACCTTCTTTGCTGTCATCTACATGTCTGACACCCACCCAGTTGTGGAAAAATTTGAAGTCGCTAAGCTTGAAGATGAGTGGAAAGCGGATCACTCTTACCAATCCAAGGATTTTGTGCTGCATAACAACAACTACTTCCAAGCGAAATCAGATTTTCAGTCCGCCGAAAATTTTAACCCTAAAAATTGGAAAAAAGTAAGTGGTGTCCCCCATGCTATCTCCTACCGCATAACGGGTGGTGTTGATACCATTGAAATCAATTCCTTAAACCCAGAAACTCCTTTCTTTCATCTGTCTCACCCTGAGGGTGAGGAGGAAATCGACGAGTCGACCACCGCCCTGCTTGCTTCCACTGCATCGACTGCAGACTTTCGCCTCAAGGTTCGTTCAGAAGCCTATTGGACAGAATCTCAGTAGGGGGAAATTCCGGCATCATGCCTGGTATGGCCCGCTGAGTTGCCTGCTGCGGGACTCTCATTAGGAATAGTTTTCAACTTAGATGGAAAACTCTCCGATCACTTTGCTTCATTGGCACACCGAACCTGCCCTCGTTGGGGGTATACTCTTTGTTGGCTGGGCGTATTCTCTGTTTATGGGTCCATACCGTGAAAAATGCTGCCCTGGTATGCCCAACACAACACGCCACTCCCTTTGGTTTTCCGCCGGTTTAATCACCTTTTATCTGGCCGTTGGCTCTCCGTTAGACCCACTCGGAGAAAACTTCCTATTTTCTGCCCATATGATTCAGCACAATATATTAATGTATGTGTGCCCGCTCTTCATCCTGCTTGGGTTGCCCAAGGTATTGGTCGATCACTTCCTTTCCTCCAGACCAGGTATTGAAATAGCACTGCGGTTTCTTACCCATCCAATTATCGCTGGCTTGCTTTTTACCTTAGTTTTTTCTTTTTGGCATGTCGGTGTCTTTTATGAAGCAGCTATCCGCGATAAAGTCATTCACATGGCTGAGCACCTATCGATGTTTTTTGTTTCTCTCCTAATGTGGTGGCCCATCTGTGCACCTTCGGACCGTGTTCCACCCATTCGTTTTGGTCCACAGATGCTTTACATCCTTGCCCTGATGCTTGGGCAGACTCCCATCTTTGCCATTCTGACTTTTTCCAAAGATGTACTCTACGATACCTATTTCTATGCAGAA
>JAYOTQ010000127.1:0-2016 GCA_038150505.1 Opitutales bacterium
GTCCCACAATTCTTCAAAAAGAGGGTCGAGGTCTTGGTCGCCAGCAAAGGGGCGAAAGGTTTCGGTCACGACCTGACGCCAAAATTCGGATTCCTCCCCGTCATTGGTTTTCTTACAGGTCTGCAGTTTGCCAAAGGTTTGATAAAACCGTGTGTTTACCTCGTCGTCCGAAGCTTCGATTCCGTGTTCGCGGGCAGCCCTTCCATAGACCGCACCCACGGATGGCCATGGGCGGACGAGGGTGCCGGCGGCATCCACAGTGAGCAGGCGAATGGAGGGATGGGGTTCAGTCATAAAGGATTAGCGTTTGGATAAATGGCAACTTTGTGCCAAGAGTTCTATTTGATTAACATGGACAGGTTGGCAAGCAAGCGAGGATTTCCCAAAGGGGCAGGGTTTGCCCTTGCATTGATCTTGGTTGCATTGCTTGGCGTGCTTTTCCCTCATACCGATGGGGTGAGAGGATGGATCAGGCAGCTGGCCCCCCTGTCCACTTTTATTATTTTTCTCTTTATCGGTAGAAACTTAATTGTGAGTGATTTGCTTCGGGCATGTCGCAATCCGAAAATTACTTTAATGGTTCAGTTTTTTATCTTTGGTGTGACATGGGTGATTGCCTTTGTGCTGACATTGATTGGTCCCTCTTCCTTTTTTGCGATAGGATTTCTGGTTGTCCTCATTTTACCCACCACTGTATCGAGTTGTGTGATCTTCACCCGTGAGGCAGGCGGAAATGCGGAGTTTGCTTTGGGGCATTCCTTTCTGTCCAACCTCATGGCTCCGATGCTTTTCCCTTTGCTTAGCACATGGTGGATTTTTGGAGTGGGGTATGGTGGAATTCCATTTTCCAAAGTGGCTGCCGAAGTATACCCAAGGTTAGGTTTATTGATCTTGCTGCCAGTGGTTCTTGGGTGGTTGTCGAAAAAAATACCCACACTTGGCCATCCTTTAGGGAATTGGGAAGCCAAGGTGCCTCAGGTATGTATTCTCTTTCTTTCCTATTTGGCATTTGCCTCAGGGAGTGCTCTTTCTTTGCTCGATCTGCCTATGATTGAGTGGGTTCGGTTGGGCGGTTGGGTAATCGGATGCTGGTTGGTTCTTTCTTTTTTGGGGTGGGCTTGTGGGAAAGTTTCGGGACTGGATATACCCGAAAGGAAAAGCACTTATTTTGTGGTTTCCCAAAAATCTCTCGCTACCGGGATTCCCCTGATTTTTGCGACTATGGGAATGGAGAGTACCGAGGGGTGGATCTGGCTGGTACTCCCCCTTACCTTGTACCATATGTTTCAACTGGTTGCCGGTGCTGGCATCTTGGCATGGTTGAATCACAAACAACCTGGGGTAGAATAGTTAGGATGCTTTTTTTCGTGGATGTATCCCATGCCCTTTCGTACTCTTGTGTGGAATGACCGTGCCCACTCATCAGAATTCTGCAATGGAGCAGTTGATCCAGCAATTGGGTGCCTGTGTGGAAACTGCTCTTGAGCCGAGGGAGGGTGCATCCTACGACGGGTTAAAGGTTAGTTCTCTTCCCGATGCCGTTATTCGGGTGAAAAAAGATACCCAAGTTGGGGAGGTTCTTAAAATTGCCAATGAATTTACTATTCCTGTGACCACCCGTGGGGCAGGTTCCTCGCTTACGGGAGGAGCTACACCCATCAAGGGTGGGTGGGTGCTTGATCTCTCCGGATTGAACCATTTGCAAATCGATGAAGCAAACCAGGTGGCCCACTGTGGCCCTGGAGTTGTGGTGGCACAATTACAGGCAGAGGCAGCCAAGGATCATTTGTTTTATCCACCTGATCCTTCCTCGAAAAAGTTCTGTACGATTGGGGGGAACATTGCCTGCAATGCCGGGGGCTTGCGCTGTGTAAAGTATGGAGTTACCCGGGATTATGTACTCGCATTGGAGGGGTACCTGGCGAATGGAGAAAAAGTAAGGTGGGGGCGGGCGACCCGCAAGTTTGCCACAGGTTATAATTTGCGCGATCTTTGGGTGGGGAGTGAGGGAACACT
>JAYOTQ010000128.1:0-1960 GCA_038150505.1 Opitutales bacterium
CCCTGAATATTGGCGGAGTCAGACTTCGCCCCATCCGAGACAAAAAATTCCGTGGGATCGATGGATACACCCATTTCAGCGTAAAGACCCGCCAAGCCCTCGCGCAATGGAAGAACCCCCTCGGATGGACCGTATCCAGAGTAGGTTTCTTGTTTCCCTAACAAAGAAACTCCCTCATTTAAACCGTTGAGAACGGCAGGAACAATAGGCTCAGTCGTATCCCCGATCCCGAGCCGTAAAACTTGTGCTCCAGGATTTTGTTCCAAAAAGGCGTTGGTACGGCGGGCAATCTCTGGAAAGAGATAGCCAGCAGCGAGCTTGTTGTAATTGGTATTAATTCTAGCCATAGAGAAACATTCCATATCGCAAAACAAGGGGAAGGAAAAGCGGGTAATGAAAGAATTATCAGTGAGTGTGCTGTCTTTGGTCATCCCGCTTGCCAAGCACCTTCCTTCAAGCTATAAACAACTGCTTTTTTAGCTAACATGAAACGTACCCACGATTGCAACGAGTTACGCCCGGAAAATGCCGGATCATCTGCCAACCTTATTGGATGGATTGATTCCCTGCGAGATCATGGAGGAGTATTTTTTCTAGATCTGCGTGACCGCGAGGGAAAGACTCAGGTCGTGCTCGATCCGGACAATGCGGAATTGTCCGCCCTTTTTTCCAAGCTCAAGCCTGAAAGCGTAATTGAAGTATCCGGAGAAGTTCGCTCCCGCGATGAAGGCACGGTCAATACGAACCTGCCCACGGGTGGGATCGAGCTTTTTGCCAAGTCAATCACGGTGCATAACCAGTCGAAAACACCCCCCTTCCCGCTCGATGATTCCGCAGATAAAGTAAGTGAGGACCTTCGTCTGTCTTATCGATACCTTGATCTTCGCCGCTCCACCAATTTGCACGCCCTGAAATTACGTCACCGTGCATCCCATGCCATCCGCCAGTATTTTGACGGGCATGGATTTTTGGAAGTGGAAACACCGGTTCTTTTTAAAAGCACTCCCGAAGGGGCTCGTGAGTTTCTTACCCCCAGCCGGCTCAACCCTGGAAAGTTTTATGCCTTACCCCAGTCTCCCCAGCAGTATAAACAAATGTTGATGGTGGCCGGGATTGAACGCTACTACCAGCTCGCACGCTGTTTTCGCGATGAGGATTTGCGGGCTGACCGCCAGCCCGAGTTCACCCAAGTGGATTTGGAAATGTCCTTCATCGACCGGGAAGATATGTATGCCCTGATTGAAGGCCTGCTCAAAACCGTGTGGCAGGAAACCCTGGGCGAGGAAATCCAGACCCCTTTTCTGCGCATGCCCTACCACGAGGCCATGAACCGGTTTGGTTCGGACAAACCGGACATGCGTTTCGGAATGGAGATTCAGGACTTCTCAGATGATTTTTCCTCTTCTGATTTCAAAGTATTTGCCGGTGCGGTAAAGTCTGGAGGGGCAGTCAAGGCATTCAATGCCAAAGGCTTGGCCGACCTGACCCAGGGAGAGCTCAAACACTTGGAAGAGTGTGCAAAATCGCTTGGGGCAAAGGGCCTCGCTTTTATTAAATCTGAAAAGGGGGAATGGAAATCTCCCATTCTCAAATTTCTTTCCGATCAAGAAAAAGATACCCTCAAAGAAAAGCTGGCTGTGGAAGATGGAGACATCGTATTCTTTGCTGCCGGTCCCTGGGAAAGTTCCTGCAATATTCTTGGCCGGGTACGTTTGGAGGCCGCCACCCTGCTTGAAAAGCGGGGGCAAACCCTGCGTAACCCCAAGGACTGGAAATTCCTTTGGGTAATCGATTTCCCGCTGATGCACTATGAGGAAGAGGAAGGCCGCTATGTCGCCTCCCACCACCCCTTCACCGCACCAGTGGAAGAGGACTTGGAATTTCTTGACTCCGACCCCAAGAAAGTACGCGGGCAGCACTACGACATCGTCCTCAATGGAGTCGAGCTTGGTGGCGGAAG
>JAYOTQ010000129.1:0-1940 GCA_038150505.1 Opitutales bacterium
GAATGGACAATTTGGTACCTGTATTTTTTGTGGAAATGCAATCGCTTTAGATCGACTGGAAGTGGCTCCCGAATCCAGTACCTGTGTCAATTGCTCCGCTTTCTCATAACTACCGGCAATCATCGGGACTTTAGTTATCCGTGAGCATCCACCTGCTGGACGGCTTTATCCTCATCAAACCATGGCGTAATATTAAATAAGTCCTTGTCACTACCAATGCAGTAGACCAAATCTCCGGAAGCAAAGGCAGAGTCAGCCAAGCGGTGCACAAGCAAATTTTCTTCCCGGCGTATGGCGAGGATCGAAATGCCGGTGGTCTCCGCCAGGTCAAGGGTTCTTGGTGTTTTCCCAATCACCCTGGATCCTTCGGTAACCAATAATTTTTCCACTTTTAAGTCTTTGAGCCCCGCATGGGCCTCAAGGGGGAGGGGAGAGGTGGAGTGGTCGCGGTCGGAGTGCATCGTTTCTTCGCGTGCCTGATCAATTTCACGAACAATTAAATTTCTTGGTATCTTGAGCTGTCGAAGAACGAGGGAAAGGATTTCCAACCCTCCTTCCACTTCGGATGCGACCACATTGACGGGCATATCCTTGCTTAACTGCTCGGACCCACGCATGTATTGGGTACGTACAAATACAGGGGCTTCCACTTTCATTCGGGCGATGGTGGAGATGACCCGTTCGATCGCCCGGTTGTCATTGATCATAATAACGATGGCCCGGCAGGTCTCCACATGGGCATGGCCCAGGGCTTCCTCACTGGTGGCATCGGCATAGTACACGGGGTCGCCCATTCGCCTGCCAAGTTCCACATTGTCGGAGTTCATCTCCAGGGCGACCGCTTCGATTTTCAACCGGCTTAAGCTGTTGGTGAGCAGGCGACCGGCCAAACCATACCCAATCACAACCACATGATCGTTGTGGCCAACGGTGCGATCTTCCAGTTCCTCGGCACTGCGGGCACGCAGCAATTTAGCCAGCGGGTCGAGGGCCCGTTCTCCTGCGGTAAAGTGAGGGGCTTTGTATGCAAGCAAGGGAGTGAGAAACATGCTTAAGATTCCAGCATTCAGGAGTGTTCCAATCTCTGATTCCATGACCACACCTTCATGGATAGCCAGTTGGAGGATGATAAACCCAAACTCCCCAAACTGGGCCAGTCCCACTCCTGCCAACCAGGCCGCCCGAGGCGGAAAACGCATGAAGGAGGCAGCCAGAATGGCAAGCAGGCCTTTCCCACCGATGAAAGCGAGCAGGAGTAAACCAACCTCCACTGGTTTCTCGGCCAATAATTGAAAGTCGAAAAACATCCCCAGCGATACGAAAAAGAAACTCACAAAAACATCGCGCAGCGGAAGGATGTCTCCCATTGCCCGGTGACGAAAGTCGGTGTCTGCCACAATCATGCCGGCAAGAAAAGCACCTAAGGCAAGGGATAACCCGGTGAGGGATGTTAAATATGCGGTGCCAATACAGAGGCAAAGCACGGTGAGAATAAAGACCTCATTGCTTCGGCTGGCATCCACTAGGCGAAAAAGAATGGGCACCAATTTGCGGGAGGTAGCAAAGAGTAGGATAACCACGAGGGCAGCTTTACCTAGAGCAATCAGTATGGCTTGCCAGGTTTCAGGGTTGTCCAAACCGTTGGCCAGCAGGGGAACAATCAAAACCATGGGTACAATGCACAGATCCTGAAAAATGAGGGTTCCTACGATAAATCTTCCGTGTGGTGCATCCAGTTCCCCTCTCTCTCCAAGAGTTCGTAAAACCAGGGCGGTGCTGGATAGCGCAAAGACAAACCCATATACAATCGCCTCGGGAAGCGATAAGTTGAGGCTTAAGCAGACTGCAGAGGTGACCAGTGCAGTCACGCTTACCTGCAGGAGCCCACCAAGGGCAACCTGCCGAAAAATATTTTTGAGACGGGCAAGAGAAAATTCCAG
>JAYOTQ010000130.1:0-1937 GCA_038150505.1 Opitutales bacterium
AGCAATCCTTCTTTCCGTGCTTATGTTGGGTGCTGTGGTTCTTCACCTCAATGTGGAGCGGGATAACTACCTAAAGGTCGCCCCCGCATACTTCATGCTTTTTTTATCTAGTTATTTGGTGTTTGCGTAGCTTCTGTTTCCTCGAGGAACTTTCGAATTAAATCAGTTTCCCTCGATAAAGTTTTATTATTGCGGACGGCCATGGCGTAAGCAGCAGGATCCCCCACAAATACGACTTTCTTTTTTGCTCGGGTCAGCCCGGTGTACACCAGGTTTCTTTGAAGCATCATAAAATGTTGCTTCAGTAGCGGGAAAATGACTACCGGATATTCACTACCCTGGCTTTTATGTACCGAGATCGCATAGGCGGGTTGCAGGTCGGTCACTTCCATCCTTTCATACCTTACCATCCTTCCCTCAAAATCGATTTCCAAAACGCCGTTTAAATTATCCACCTTTTGAATGATTCCTAGGTCTCCGTTGAAAACATCCTTGTCGTAATTGTTGCGTGTTTGAATCACTTTGTCTCCCTCCCGGAAAAGCAAGCTTCCCATCATATGGGTTGCTCCATTGGGGTTGATTGCATCCCGTATTTGATCATTTAAGTTTCCAATGCCCCCAACTCCACGGTGGAGAGGGGCAAGTATCTGTAGGTCACTTTTGGGATTAATCCCAAATGATTTGGGCAGTACTCTTTTACAAAGATCGCACACCACTCGTACACATTCCTCAGGAGATTCTGCACGAATAAAATGAACATCATGATTGCGGGGTAACTGTGATCCAAACTCAAGGGGAGGGGGTGGGCTGGCTTTTCCGGAAAGAATGGAGTGGGCCAACCCAACAATTCCACTGTCATCTGCCTGGCGGAAAGTTACCTCCAGGCGGGTGACTGGAAGGATTTTACAACGAATCAGGTCTCTGAGCACATTTCCTGAACCGACGGAAGGAAGCTGGTCTGCATCTCCCACGAGTAAAAGATGGGCATTGGATGGAAGGGCACGCAGCAGAGCTGAGGCAAGTCGCGTATCAAGCATACTCGATTCATCCATGATTAAATAGTCACAAACCAATGGGTTTTGTTCCTTCATGATGAATCCACCCTGAGATGGGTCAAATTTGAGTAAGCGATGCACAGTTTGGGCAAAATGCCTCGTACTTTCGGACATTCTTTTTGCGGCACGGCCCGTGGGGGCAGCCAAAAGAATTTTTGTTTTTTTGGCACGAAGAATGGACACGAGTGCTCGCAAAATGGTGGTCTTACCTGTGCCTGGTCCTCCGGTTAAGATTGAAACTTTGGATGAGAGTGCTTGCCGGAGCGCATGCTCCTGCATTTCAGCAAATTGAAACCCTGCTTTTTCCTGTGCCCAGACCAACGCTTTATCAATATGAATCGAAGGCAGGCTGGAGTTTCCTTGCATTACAACATGGAGTGAGCGGGCCAGGGTGTGCTCTGCACGAAAGGTCGGGGGTAGCTGAATCCATTCTGGTTTAGAGGGTACGATTTCTGCCTGGGTGAGCAGGCAGTCGATTCTATTTTCCACCTCATCTGAGTTTGCCTCCAGAAGCTCGATTGCCTGTAAAGCCACCTCCCGTCTTTCAAAATGGGTATGCCCACGGTCCTCACACTCCTGCATGACATGGAGGATACCAGCATCAATCCGTGGGGGGCCGTTGCTGGCAAGGCCAAGGTTTAGGGCGATACGGTCGGCCGTTTTAAATCCGATCCCTTTCACTTCTCGGATAATGCGATAAGGATCTGATTCTAAAATCGTTTTTGCCTCATTGCCGTACTTACGAACGAGCCTCAGGCAAAGGGCATCCGTAACTCCGTAGGTCTGCAGGAACATCATCACTTCCCGGACCGCCTTTTGTTCCTCCCATGCCTGCTTAATGCTTTTTGCCCTCATCGCCCCGATCCCCTCGATTTCCCGAAG
>JAYOTQ010000131.1:0-1912 GCA_038150505.1 Opitutales bacterium
GAAGAATAAGCTTTTTCCACTCTTCAAAGAGCCTCTCGGACGGAAGGTTTTCGATGGGTATGGTGCGACAAAGCTCAAGGGTCTGCGGATGGGGAGAAAGATTAAAGCGGGCGATGAATTGCATGCCCCGAAGGACCCGGAGGGGGTCTTCGGAAAAAGCGGGTCCAACATGACGGAGAATACGCTCTTGGGTATCGGCGGTGCCATTAACTGGATCGAGCACCTCCCCGGACAAGGGATCGAGCCCGATGGCATTGAGGGTAAAGTCGCGGCGCTGGCAGGATCGCTCAAAGGGTAGGTGGGGGTCCATCTCAATCGAAAAGCCCTTGTGTCCGGTTCCCGTCTTTGTCTCGGTGCGGGGAAGGGAAAGCTCAGCGGGCAGGCCCCGCAGTTTGAGCACCCCGAAGGCCTTGCCGACCTCTAAACATTCGTACCTGAGAGAGAGGGCTGACTTTAACTGGTCGAGGGAAAGACCCTGAACTTCACAGTCGATCTCTCGCGGGGTGGACTCGAGAATGGCGTCGCGCACACAGCCTCCGACAAGGAGGAGTCGTCCACCAGCCTTAGCTACATCATCAGCAAGGGAACGGGCGAGATCAGCCAGTTCGAGGGGAAGGCAGTCAAGAAGGCCGGTGGTATCGGCCATTTAGATTGATTCAGGAAAGAGGGTGTTCTCCACCACCGTGCAAATGGAATGGTAGATGGGGAGGTGGAGTTCCTGTACCCGTGGGGTATCGCTGGCAGGGGCGAGGATGGCAAGATCGCACAAAGGAGCGAGTTTACCACCATTCTCGCCGGTAAGAGCGATGGTTTTAAGCCCGAGTGCCTTTGCGGTATGCACGGCATGAATCAAATTCAGGGAGTTTCCCGAGGTGCTAATCGCCAAGAGTACATCGCCAGTTTTACCAAATGCAATGACCTGCTGAGCAAAAGCGTAGGCCGGGTCGTCATCATTGGTAAAGGCGGTATGAAAACCAATCATCGAGGGAAGGGAGAGGGCGGGTAGGCCCTGGTGGAGATTTTGGGAAAGCCCTGCACCTAACCGGTTGGACAAATCCTCTGGGAGGGGGCGCGGTTTTGAAAAGCGTTTAATCAATTCCCCGGATATATGTTCGCAGTCGGCTGCACTTCCCCCGTTTCCGCAAAGCAGGAGTTTGTTTCCATTTTGGAAGCATTGAATAAGCTTCTTGGTGACTTGCTCAATACTGTCCCTGCACGGGACGAGGGCAGGGATTCTTTGGCATAGATGATCAATATCGTCCATGGTTGTGCATATTACAGAGAGAATTGAAAAGTAGCCAATTTAATTTCGATTCTGTCATAAGTAATGCCCGCTCTTTACTCGAACCATAAATTTTGGCAGTATGATCGCTTGCTTGAATGAATATTGATTTAGAAAACTTAGACGACGCCAATGAGGAATTATCCAAATTGGATGCATCGGGTCGTATTCAGTGGGCCTTTGATCAACTAGGTTCTGAACTAATCGCATCGACCAGTTTTGGCCTGCAAAGCGCAGTGATGATTCACTTGGTTTGTGAGGTAAATAAGGAGATTCCCATCATTTTTATCGATACGGGTTATCTTTTTCCGGGTACTTATGAGTACGCCTTGAATTTACAGAAAAAGCTCAAGTTTCAGCCTAAAGTTTATTCAGCCAAACTTTCTCCAGCTTTTCAGGAAGCATCATATGGAAAACTCTGGGAGCAGGGAAAAGAAGGGATGATTAAATATAATTGGCTGAATAAAAAAGAGCCCATGGATCGTGCATTGAAGGAAACTGGTGCCAAAGTATGGATGGCTGGCTTGCGTCGCTCTCAGGCTTCGGATCGAAAAAAGCTCAACTTTCTCGAGCGCCAAAATGGAGTGATTAAACTTTACCCTATCCTTGATTGGGATGATCGGAAAACCT
>JAYOTQ010000132.1:0-1894 GCA_038150505.1 Opitutales bacterium
AGGCCCGTTTTGTTCGGGTCACCAACGATACTCCCAAAGGAGTGTTACACCTTGCTGAAGTGGAAATTTATTCCGAAGGAATGAACCTGGCATTGGACGCTCAAGCCTCCCAAAGCAGTCAGTTTGGTGATGCCTCAGCCAATCGGGCGATTGACGGCAATACCAATGGGGCATTTGGTCAAAAGTCTGTCAGTCATACTAAGGACGAAACCAAACCTTGGCTGGAAATTGATCTTGGTTCGGAAAAAACAATTGATCAGATCAAGGTCTACAACAGGCGGGACAGGTTGGAACATCGGCTTAAAAATTTTTGGGTGGTTGCTTACGACGCCAAGCGAAAGCCTCTGTGGGCAAGCCGAGGAGAAAAAGCCCCGGTGCCCCTCTGGGAAGCGGATCTGCCCCAAAGCTTTGAGGAATTCACCAAGGAACAAAACCGGACCCTGCAAACCTTCATTCAGCAAAATGATCCCAAGAAGATCGAAGCTACCCAAAAGCAGATCAAGAAATTGGAAAAACAACTGGCGAACTACAAGGGGGATCAGGTGCCCAAAGTCATGGTGATGAACGATGCCAAGAAGCGCCAGACCCACATCCTTAACCGTGGTGAATACCTCAATAAGGGAGAAGAAGTTACCTTTAACACCCCGTCCTTTCTCCCCCCCATGAGCAAGGATCTTCCTAGGAACCGACTCGGTCTTGCTCAATGGCTGGTTTCCCGGGAGCATCCGCTAACCTCCCGGGTGCAGGTAAACCGGATGTGGCAAAGGTTTTTTGGCGTAGGCTTAGTCAAAACATCGGAAGACCTGGGTGTGCAAAGCGAGTATCCCTTGCACATGGATCTGCTCGACTGGTTGGCGGTGGAATTTCAGGATTTGGGCTGGAGCCAAAAGAAAATGCACCGTCTCATCGTGACCAGTTCCACATACCGCCAGTCCAGTAGGATGAACCAGTGGCATCGGGAAAACGATCCCGATAATCGGCTCGTCAGCCGGTCGAGCCGTTTTCGTATGCCCTCGATGGTATTACGGGACTGGGCCCTTTCCAGTTCCGGTCTTCTGAACAGAAAACTCGGAGGAAGTCCGGTATATCCCTATCAGCCGGATAAAGTTTGGGAAGCACTTGCTGTAAACAAGGGCCGTGCCTTTGATTATCCTCAATCCCTGGGCGATGACTTGTACCGTCGGTCTCTTTACACCTTTTGGAGGCGTACGGTGGGCCCCGTCAATATGTTCGACTCCTCCGACCGTCAGGCCTGCCGGGTAAAGCCCGGCCAAACTTCTACTCCGCTCCATGCCCTGACCACTCTAAATGATCCAACATGGGTGGAAGCAGCCCGCTTTCTTGCCGAACGGGTGATGCAGGAAAAGGACGAACTTCCTGAGCGGCTCGAATATGCATTCCGTCTGGTCAACGCGGAGAACCCATCACCCAGCAAACTTGATATTCTTAAAGCGGCTTACGAGGAGCAGGTAGATATTTATCAAAAAAGCCCTAGTGATGCAGAAAAACTGCTCGCGGTGGGAGAAAAGAAACGCAACCCAAGCTTGCCCCTGCCTGAGCATGCCGCCCTGACCAATCTTTGCCTGGCCATCCTCAACCTCGATCAGTCCCTTACCCGCGAATAAATTAATAACCATGAGCCTGTCGTTTGATCCTTGTTTTGCCCAACTTGAAACCCGTAGAAGTTTTCTCGGCAAGAGTTCCACGGGGGTGGGCCTGGCCGCACTAGCCGGTCTTCTCAACCAGGACCGGGCCCTTGGTGCAACCATCGGAAATTACTCCTTTCCCAATTTTACACCCCGGGCCAAGCGGGTGGTGGTGCTCTGGCAGGGCGGGGGGCCATCCCACATCGACTTGTTCGACCCCAAGCCCATTCTTACCAAAATGGCGGGCC
>JAYOTQ010000133.1:0-1891 GCA_038150505.1 Opitutales bacterium
TCTTATTACTGATGGATAATAAGTTTAGAATTGGCGGCATATATTTTCTCCCTTTGGCGATCGTCTGCGGTATTTTGGGACTAGGCTCTCCCGTCTACTTTGCCACGGTATCTGAGCGTGCCCTAGCTGATATCGGTGATGGCACCAAATCTGTGGATGAGGAAATGGTCAGGCAACTTCGCCAAAATAATGTGGGCCCAGCAGAAATGCTTCTGCCTTTGGCATCAGTGAGCAAGCGGGAAGAATTTTCAGAAGCGATCGAGGCAAAAAAGTCTGCACACCCAGAATTGTCTATTTCGGGAGGAGGCAGTATTTTTGATATGCTTACTTTCAACGATTATTTTGGTGGGCTGGATAAATATAATTTAAACCGTGGGAGGTACCAGGCATTTTTTGTCTACAACCGGGCCACATCCAGGGGCGATCTTTGGGACCGCCTGCGAGACAAAAGTTCAAATGATAATGTACAGGCTCTCTTACGTTCCATTCCGGTTGATGGTCGGCCTGGTTTTTTCTGGACCAAGTTGATGAACGAGCCTTTGGTTTTTGCTTTTCCTGGTGTGAAGGTGGCAAAACTTACCGATTATCCATACTTTTCGGGTCGCAAGGTTTTGCTTTCCGTTGGTTTGCGTGGTCCCGAAGCATTTGAAGGAAATGTTACCGAGGCTCAGGTTCGCGATCTTTGCCTGGCGGAAGCCCGGGTTGGGCTATCAGAGTTTTCCGGTGGTGCTGAATGGTTTGAGGTCAGAAAAGAGGGGACGGAAACAAACATATCCAAAGTGGATGGTAATTTTAGTCTGCCCGGAGGTTTAGATTTTACTGACCTTGCTGACCGCTCTGTCATGTTGAAACTTGGCCGTACCAATGATGGCGGATATGCCGTAATTATTGGCGGAATTATTAACGCAGAGGGAAAGATGGAAAGCCATGGCCGTTGGTTACCTTACCCCATCCTGGTACCAATGATGGTGGGTACGGCGATGTCTATTGAAAAGGACTATTACTCGGCTGATACGGCTTTTGAGATTGGACGGCTTTCACAAAAGGCATTGGACGGGGATCATGCATCGAAAGAAAGAATACGATCTTTTTATTGGTCTGCCCATCAGTTGGCTCGTAAAATGAACCTAATCCAGATGGCAGAGCTTACCCAAAGCTGTCCCAACCTTCAGGGGGTGTTTGATCTCGCTGCCTTAATTCGTATGCTCAACCGCCCACTTTCCTCTTCTATCGGGGAAATTAAACAAGCAAGCCGGGAAGCAAGCTTCTTACCGATGGCACAGCGCGAGGAATCCAGGAACCGTGTGCTGGAAATGATCGATCAAAAAAAAGTGATCCAGTCTCAATTTGATCACAACCTCCAAATCATCTATTCGGCCACCTTGTTGTCCGGAAACCCTTCTGGCATCCTGAAATTTATAAGCAGTTACCCAGTATACCAAAAGGATGGAGACGAGGATGCGGTAGAGCAGGCATTGGATGACATAAAACTGGCTATGGGCTACGGCAAAGGTTCACTGGATCATCTTTTGGATCGTAATAAACCCATCCACAAGGATGGATTGGTGGTTAATCTGTCTAAACCGATCTTTCCTTTAGTGGGAGGCGGTCTGCTGACCCCTATTGCTCATCAACACCGAGATGTTTCTATAACTCTTAAAATATTGTTACTGATCGCATCCTTTTTTTGCTTTCTTCTTTTTATTTCAAAAACTATGCCAATCCCTAGCTTCAAAAGGTCGCAAAGCCATTATGCTTTGCGTTGGACGCGCAGGTTTTCGGCAGCCACCTTGTTTGCATTGCTCGGAGTTTTAGCTCTTGAGCCAACCCTTTTGCAGACACCCAGGGGGCAAGTGTCCGTAGCCGGGTTTGATTTTGCGCTTGCGAATCT
>JAYOTQ010000134.1:0-1868 GCA_038150505.1 Opitutales bacterium
CTGGGATGAAGAATCGTTCCAACTTTTACATTCATTCCATCCAGTGCCAGCTCGGCCCGTTTCCTGGCAAAACCGCCCACCCCGACCAGCCACTCTGGCTCTAGAATTTCAACGACTTTTCGCAGATGATGGTCACAGGAAGCCTCCAAACCAGCCCTTTCCTCGGCAGGCAATTTATCGGGTGTACGGTTACGGCCACTTTCCTCCATAAAGACCAACGGGCAGTAATTGGCCACAAAATGATCCTGAAAAAAGGCTCTGGCCGAGACAAACCGTTCGGCAAATAAGCCCCATAGCCTCCGTCCGCTCACTTCGCTCTTGGTACAGGCCAATCCTTCCACCGGGCGTTTGGGGTGCTCGGGCACGGGTTGGCTGACCTCACCGTTCAGGCTCATCCAATCCCGAACAGCAGGGATTTCACCAAAAGGCACCCCTGTTTGGGCCATCCCGAATGGCCCCGGGTTCATTCCCAGAAAAACCACTTTCTTTTTCGTTTTTCCAGCAAGCTCTAGATAGGCCCGATGTAGGTTCCAGGCATATTCCAATGGGTTGTAAATATAGGCAGTCGGTTCCCCAAACACCAAAGCACTTACTTCCTTGGACAAATCCTGCCCCGCTTCGATTAATAAATTCAGGTGGTTCATGTAAAACTTTTTAGGCAATTTAATTTGCAGAAGCGAGGGATTCCAGTTCATCCCATCGCTCATAAGCAGTAAGGATATCGTTTTCTAATTTCTCTAATTTCTTTTGGTCCTCGTGCGGGTCATTGTTGGGATCGCGATAGTAATGAGGTTCTTGCATGGCTAAGGTAATACGATCCCTTGCTGCTTCCATTTCCTCGATATCAAAGGGCAAGCTTTTCAGTGCCTCCCTTTCCTTGTTGAGCAGTTTTCGCTTGGATGGATTCTTAGTGGAAAGTTTGGTTTGAACCTCCTTGGACAGGTTCGGCTTTTTAATCTCAGGAGCAATCATTCTTTCCATCCAGTCTGAGCACCCACCGGTGAATTCCAGCACGTTTCCTTGCCCATCGAGGGCAAGAGTACCTGTGACCACATGATCCAAAAAATCACGATCATGGCTGACTAGGAGGAGCGTGCCCGAATACTCAAGCAGTCTCTCTTCCAACAGTTCAATGGTTTCCACATCGAGGTCGTTGGTTGGCTCATCCATAACCAAAAGGTTGGCAGGTTGCAGAAACAACTTTGCCAAAAGGAGCCGGGCACGCTCACCTCCAGAAAGCATTTTGGCGGGTGCCCGGGCGGTGTCTGGCAAAAATAGAAAGTCACGCAAATAGGAAAGGATGTGTTTTCTTTCACCATTCAAAAGAACGAAATCACCATTGGGTGCCACATTCTCAGCGACCGACCAGTCTTCTTTTATCTGTAATTTCAGCTGGTCAAAGAAAGCAATTTCCAGCTTGGTTCCATGTTCGACTTCACCTGTTTGTGGCTCAAGTTTTTTGAGCAGCAATTGTAAAAAAGTGGATTTACCGGATCCATTCAGTCCCACAACCCCGATTTTATCACCCCGCCAGATGGTGGTGGAAAATCCGTTCACAATCGGCTGAATATCCCAAGTATAAGAGAGGTCTTTTACAGTAATGACCTTCCGGCCAGAATTCTCACCGTGGTTCGCAATGAGGTTTGCTTTTCCCTGTAGGTCCCGCCGGTTCGCCCTTTCCTCCCTCAACTTAAACAACGCACGCACCCGTCCCTCATTGCGGGTACGCCTCGCCTGAATGCCCCTGCGTATCCACACCTCCTCCTCAGCCAGTTTCTTGTCAAAAACCGCATTATTCTTTTCTTCTGCTGCAAGCACCTCCTCTTTTCTCTGAAGAAATTTTTCGTACCCACATGTCCAAGAAGTCA
>JAYOTQ010000135.1:0-1816 GCA_038150505.1 Opitutales bacterium
GCACAGTCCAACTTGGTGCAGGTAACCTCGGAAAACCCAGATCCACAAGCTCTGCAAAGCCGAAGGAACTGGGAAAACCGCAGGAACCAACTTCAAAAAAGTGTGCAGTCCTTAAAAAGTGAATTTTTCACCAAACTGGATCCAAAGCACCTTCCGGCCCCCATCCTCAACCTGTCTGATGCAAGAACAGGCGGACTAGACTGGAAATACAGTTTGAATAATCCGGGTGATGCCTGGGAAACCAACGGGTTTGGAGATGCTGAGTGGAAGGTTGGGGAATCCGGCTTTGGTTTGAGAGGTACGCCTGGCTCAATCGTCAATACAGAGTGGAAAACCAAGGATATTTGGCTGCGTCACAAATTCGGCCTGGCAGAGTTGCCCAAGTCTCTGTTTTTATCTTTCCATCACGACGAGGATATTACGGTATATTTGAATGGGCGTCTGATTTTGCACCGCTCGGGATTCTCCACTTATTACCAGACCGAAGATGTTACCAAGTCAGCGATTTCTGCTTTGCAAACAGGACAGAATGTACTGGCGGTACATGTGAAGCAAACCATTGGTGGGCAGTTTTTTGACCTTTCCCTTCGCGGGTTTTCCAAGCCTGTTCATTTGGACCATCTGATCAATAAGCACGGGGCTGAAGTTTTGTCTGGCGGGCGGTTTAACCTTTATAAAAAAGATAAAAGCACACTTGCCAAGCATCTGAAAACAGAGCCATCGGCTTCTCAATATCGGGTGCTGGCAGTGGCGGAAAGTGGCAACCATCCCATCCATATCCTTCGTCGTGGGAATCCTGCTCTGCCCGGCCCCTTGGTCACTCCCGCATTTCCCAGTATTCTGGATGATGCTCAAGCAGAAGTACCTCCATCCTACAAAACAAGCAATTCCAGTGGTCGCCGCCGGGTGCTTGCCGAGTGGCTGGCTTCCCCGGACAATCCTATGACTGCCCGGGTTATGATCAACCGGATCTGGCAGTACCATTTTGGTCGGGGGATTGTTCGTTCTTCCAATGATTTTGGTCTTCAGGGAGAAGAACCCACCCATCCGGACCTGCTGAACTGGCTGGCTCATCAATTTGTGGAATCCGGCTGGGATATTAAAGCGATGCATCGTTTGATTATGTCATCCGATGCCTATCAACGTTCCTCTACACCCCATGATCAGGCCATACTCAAGGATCCTTTAAACGATCTTTTCTGGCGCTTTGATATGCGGCGTTTACAGGCGGAGGAGGTACGCGATTCCATTCTCGCTGCCCGGGGGAGCATAAACCTTCAATTAGGAGGTCCCAGTGTGACCCCGCCCATTCCTGCCATCGTTTTGGCTACTGCATCCCAACCGGATAAGGCATGGGGTAAATCCACTCCATTTCAGGCCAACCGACGCAGTGTCTATGTCAAAGTGAAGCGCTCCTTGCAGGACCCCATCTTACTGAGTCATGACGCTGCCGATACCGATGCTACTTGCCCTGTCCGCTTTAGCACAACCGTACCCACACAGGCCCTTACCATGATCAATGGTGAGTTTGTAAATGATTCGGCTCTCTCCTTTGCTGATCGCATCCGTAAACAAGGGGGCAGCCGTTTGCAGGATCAAATCAAACATGGATTATCGATTGTTTTTTCCCGTACCCCTGAACCGGCGGAGATTGAGGCAGGGGTCAAGATGGTGGAGGAAGTAAAAAAGGCTGGAAACCTAAGTGACAAGGATGCCCTCGACCGGTTTGCTTTGCTCGCCCTTAATCTGAATGAATTTATCTACCTGGACTAATCATGAAACCAAACAAGCCAAACTTTTGTAACCAGTTAAACCG
>JAYOTQ010000136.1:0-1788 GCA_038150505.1 Opitutales bacterium
CGGACCCCAAACGCAGGCTTGGGCAGATGCGTGGAAACTGGCACCAATATGACGGGGTGCCTATGATGGTGACTTACCACCCTTCCTACCTCCTGCATAACCCAAGCAAATCAAGCAAGCGTAAGGTTTGGGAGGATATGTTGAAGGTGATGGAAAAACTCGAGCTTCCAATTAGCGAGAAACAGAGAAGCTTTTTTCAGTAGTTTTATTTCTTCAAGGTGTTTGCTTCAACTGTCCTTATTACCCTTGCCGGGCATCCGCCTACAGCCGATTTATTACAATGGCATGAGCAAGAAGCGGAAATTTCCATCGCTGTGGATGGGGGTTGGCTGGCTCATCGACATGCCGGGGTGGAGCCAAATGTTATTTTGGGAGACTTTGATTCCTCCGGAGATTTGGATGAGATTGAGAAGGTTTTTCCACGGTCAGTGATTGATCGGAGGACGGACCAAGATACCACTGATTTTCAAAAAGCACTCTCGTGGGTGGAGCAACGCAAGCTTCCACACCGAATGGTGGTTCTTGGCGGTCTGGGCAAGCGTACGGATCATTGCCTGACAAATTTAATGGTCGCAGCACGGGTCGATCCTGGTGTTGAAATCATTTTTGATGATGTGCATGAATGGGTTCGACGGGTAACGCCCGCATGCCCGCTTGTATTAAATGGACGGTTGGGTGCTTCGGTAAGTTTATTACCGCTTGGAAGTGTAACCGGTGTACTGGGTTCAGGTTTGGAGTGGGAGGTAAAAGCAGAGGACTTTAGTTGGGATCAACATTTCAGCCAAAGCAACCGCTGTACCAGCGACCATGTGGAGGTGTCATGCCAATCCGGTGTACTTTATGCCTTTGTTTCCAAGGAGGCATAAAAAAACCCTGCCGAGGATAGACCGACAGGGTTTTGGTAAAGGGAAGGGGAGTCCTTAGGACTTAAACTGGGGAAGAAGTCCAGCTTCCATCGCTTTTTTGAAGTAACCTTCTGGGTCTTTTTTCCATCTGCGCTGGGCACTGGAAGACCAGAAGTAAATGGTTTTTCCATTGTACTCGAGAGTTTTGGATTCAGGATTTACAATTCTGTCCGGATAAATGGGGCAGTAGCGTTGCTCAAGCAGAGTGACTTTATCCACTCCTAATTCCTTCTTTTCTGCATCGGTAAATTTATCTGCAAGTGCAGGTACTGCTTTGATGTAGTAGGCTGTGGCTTTATCAAATGCTTTGACGCAGGACCCGCAGCAAAATTCAATTTTCTTACCCATAACCTCTGAGTATTCTTCTGGGTCGATGTCGTCTTCCAGCATCAGGGCACATTTTTCAGCACCAAAAAGAGCTGGTTGCATGAGTAAAGCGATAAAGAGAGTAGAGAGTGCAATTTTCATATCCTTATAATTTGATCAAGTAATTGCATGAATTCAAGCTTTTCATAGGTATTTTCAGAAAAAATCTTAGAAGTGTGGGTTGTACTTCTTGTTTGACCCTCATCCATTCAGTCTCTGCGATGAAAAGATGAGTGTGCCTCAAAACCCTGCAACTTATCGTAAACAGCTGGAAGAGTCCTTGGTCGAGATCGAGCAATACTTACAAAAAACCGAGGAGTCGGCGGAGGCAGTCTCGCCGGATAAAGGCCTCGGCAGGCTATCGAGAATGGAAGCGATGCAGGACCAGCAACTCATCCTCGAAGCACGCAGGCGGAAGAAGATGCAAAAAATTGCGGTGCAAGCTGCCCTTCAGCGAATTGAGAATGGACAATTTGGTACCTGTATTTTTTGTGGAAATGCAATCGCTTTAGATCGA
>JAYOTQ010000137.1:0-1737 GCA_038150505.1 Opitutales bacterium
CTTCTGCTGCTTCCCGGGAAAGTTGAGTGTCCTCTTTCAATGAAAGTGCCTGCTCGAAACGAAATGCCGCCAAGGAGAACTGTTTGGAATCCAGCAAGGACCGGGCAAGCTGAACCATGACTTCCACAGATGTGGGATGTTGTTCGTTCAGCGTTCTGAGTAGATCGATTGCCTCGTCTGTTTTTCCTTCAATCCTTAATTCAAAAACCTTGCTTAGGTCGATAGCAGGTTGAGCCATAGCAACCGCTTCGGTCTTTTCAGGGGTGGAAGGTGCAGAAGTGTCCTCCGAAGAACACCCAAATATGCCAAGGGAGATTGACCCTGCCAGCAGCATTGATAACCATATTTGGTAATTGGACATGTTTTGTTTTTTTCACAGGAATTGGAAACGTCAAGCCATGGTCTGCATAATCTTGCATTCTATGGTCCATATTCTTTGGTCCAGTGAAGGGAGCACCCTTGTAGAAACTCAAATTCTTCCCTCAGGAAATGAGGGAAAGGTATTTCAGGAAGAGTTAAGAAATTTAGACCAGAAGGAGTACCGCATTGGTCTTTTTCGTCTGATCGCCCGATTGGAAAATGAGCAGAAAGTTAAGATCACACCTTCCACTTATCCCCAAATCGCAATTAAGATCGATACCCAACGGGCACCGGGATTGGCTACGAATTTGAATTTACTTTCATCCCTGATCCAATTTTTGGAAGTAAGAGGATATGATGAAGAAAGTGTAACCCTTGTTACCTACGAATTAGATGGGGGGATGAAGAAGACTTTTTTCGAAACATTCTCCCGGTATCCAATCCTGACCCATGTGGACAGAACTTATTTTCATCCTGACTGGTTTCATGACAGTCCCATGCCACCATCGATGGGTGATCGGGCAAGATTGTTTATCACTCATCCCCAAAATCCAGAAACGAGAAAAACGGAGGAAAGAAAAACACTGCTCCCAGCCTGTCTGTTTTTGTCAGATCGGTACTGGATTAATCTAGCGACTCCGAAGGACGATCATATTTTGGGCATAGATGGAGCCATCACCAATGTGACCCTTAATGCTTCAAGCAATTCCGAGCGTTTTCGGGAAGATTCAACCATGGGGCCGGCTGCTGCCACTGAAATTCTCGCGATTCCTGAAATTTGGGAAAAGCACCTTTTTTCTCTCATGGACTTATCCAAGATGCAAATAGCGGATGGACCTGGATTTAATGCAGAATTTATTGAACAAAAAAATGCCTTATTACTGAGCAAAAATCCTGTCTATCTCGATTATTTTACGATGGAAACGATCCGAAAGGAACGAAAGCGATTGGGGTTGAGGGATCGGGATCCCCTGAGTTGCAAGCTTTTCCTTTATGCCAGGGAGTTGGGCCTGGGCAATGCCTTTGAGAGTAAACTTTTGGTAACTCCTTAGGCGGACAGCCTTATAATTGACTGGTTTTAACGACGACAGTCATTCATCACCCGCAAGCAAATCTCCCGTAAGTCATGCATGCGAAGATCTGACTCTTCCAGGTATTCGTTGAAGATCTTTTTGCTGTGATGAGAAAATAAACGATTCAAGCGCATCGATTCATTCAGTGCTGCATGGGCACGTTTTAAGTGACACAGGCCAAGCAAGTAATCACCCAAATCAAGACAGGTTGCGGCGAGCATACAATTACGCTCTGAGTCGGCCAAGCTCGCACAATAGCTCCAGGAAAGATTTGGGGCAGGTTGCTCCTTGTTGTGCATCATCA
>JAYOTQ010000138.1:0-1712 GCA_038150505.1 Opitutales bacterium
AGTAAAAGGCCGACCTTGATTGATTTTTCAATCGCTTCCCTGTTCATTACCGGCAGGGCACCAGGCAGTCCCAATACCACCGGGTCGGTCAAAGTATTGGGTGGTTGCCCAAATCCCGTTCCCACCCGGGTAAACATTTTCGAACGGGTGTCCAGTTGTACATGTACCTCCAAACCGATGACTGCTTCGTATTCCATCTTGAAAAACTTAGAGGGTGGGGGCTTGGCGGCCATGAAGGTGGTCGCGATCGTACGCATGGGCCATTTGCAGCAGTGTGGACTCCTCAAACGCCTGGCCGATCAATTGCAGGCCAATGGGCAGTCCAGACTGGGAAAATCCGCATGGCACCGAGATTCCTGGAAGCCCGGCAAGGTTGGTGGATATGGTGAAGATATCGCTAAGATACATCGAGATTGGGTCTTCGCTCTTTTCCCCAAACTTAAACGCCGGTGTGGGCGAGGTTGGGGTGAGGATGGCATCGACTTCGGTAAATGCTTTCTCAAAGTCACGGCGGATGAGGGTGCGGGCTTTTTGGGCCCTCAAATAAAAGGCATCATAATACCCACTGCTCAGTCCATAAGCCCCGAGGATGCAACGCCGCTTAACCTCAGGTCCAAAACCTTCGCCCCGGCTCTTGGCATAGACATCAATCGCATTTTCGGCCCGTTCGCTTCGCGAGGTGTAACGGATGCCATCATAGCGTGCGAGGTTGGAAGATGCCTCCGCGGTGGCGATCACATAGTATACAGGGATGGAGAGATCGGTGGTGGGCAGGCTGACCTCTTTGGTCTCATAACCAAGGGAACGGTAGTGTTCAATCGCTTGTTCCACACTTGCCCGTACCTCGTCGTCCATTCCCGGACCAAAAAATTCTTTGGGCAGTCCAAGCACGCCAGGTTTGGCACTTTTTTTGAGTTCCTGAGAATATGAAGGTACATCCTTGGGGAAACTGGTGGAGTCCAGGGGGTCATGCCCGGATATAGTTTCGAGAAGCAGGGCAGCATCTTCCACAGTTGTGGAAAATGGACCAATTTGATCGAGCGAGGAGGCAAATGCGGCCAGTCCATAGCGGGAAACCATGCCATAGGTTGGTTTCATCCCCACCACTCCGCACAGAGAAGCGGGTTGGCGAATGGACCCACCGGTATCGGAGCCCAGGCTAAGCGGTACTTCGCGGGCGGCAACCGCCGCAGAACTTCCTCCGCTGCTTCCCCCAGGCACACAGTCCAAATTCCACGGATTACGGGTCGCTCCATATGCGGAGTTCTCGGTGGAGGAGCCCATGGCAAATTCATCGAGGTTTAAACGGCCGGCGACAACCGCTCCTGCACCACGCAATTTCCGGGTGACGGTGGCGTCGTAGGGAGAGCGGTAGTTTTCCAGAATCTTACTTGCAGCTGTCAGGGGCTGGTCTTTCACCGAGATCACATCTTTCATACCCACTGGTATACCGTCGAGGGCACTGCGGGTTTCCCCCCTGGCTCTGCGCTCGTCCGATGCCTTGGCCTGAGCAAGGGCATCTTCCGCATCGAGGTGGAGAAAAGCATGCACCCTTTCATCGACCGCCTGAACACGGTCGATCATTTCCTGGGTTAATTCAACCGCAGAAATATTGCCCGCTTGAAGCGATGCTGAAAGTTCGGTGGCCGACTGAAAAATAGGAGAATTATCAGGCATGAAAAAGCTTTCCTTTACTCCTCGATTACTTTGGG
>JAYOTQ010000139.1:0-1702 GCA_038150505.1 Opitutales bacterium
CCCACTATGGGCGTACTGTCGTCTGTCATCTAAAAGGATAGTAAGAATGAACCAACCACGGGCAAGTTCATTCGGTTGTGTTTGGTTGTTCCTCAAAAGGATTGACGGTGTAAAAGGGCAATGGATTAATCGGATCTATGGTTCGTTGCCTGATCATTCTTCTTACTTTGCCTATCTATGTAATCGCGAAAGAACCGATCCGCACATGGACGAGTACTGATGGTCGAACCCTGGAAGCAAGATTTCTTGAAATTATTGGAGATGAAGTAAGGTTGGAGGAGCCCAACGGAAAAAGGTTTAACCTCAAAATTAACATTTTTTCAGATCTTGATAAGCAATACTTCGCTGAAGCATACAGGAAATCTTTGTTCGCTGGGCCTATTCCTTTTGATGGAAATACAAAAGGTGCCGTCATTATTACCTCCACTAAAGGCGATGTGAAAATTTTAGAGAAAAAGCGATCCAGTTACTCAATGTTTTCTCCGCAATTCAGAAAGGTAATTGTAGGAGAGTCAGTCAGTCATGGTACAACCCTTGTGACTGGTAAGGGTTCGGAAATCACCTTAGTTCTCACCAATGGATCGCTGGCATATATTGGGCCAAATTCAGAAATTGTTATTTCTGAAATGTGGCAAAAAAAGTGGACTGGTTCAGATGAAAAAATTTCTGGCACAAGTAAAGAAGTAAGTCCATCGAGGTCTTACCTTAAACTAGGTAGAGGTGAGATGGTTGTAGATGTAAGGAAATTGAATAAAGGATCCTCCTTTTTGGTTGAAACTCCAATCTTGCAGGCAGGAATAAGAGGTACTCAATTTAAGCTTCAATCTAGCCCAAATTTATCGAAGCTCATGGTATTGGAAGGACAGGTTGACTTTCTGGGAATTGATAAAAAAGTGGGAACTGTTAAAGGGGATCAAATCGCAACAGCAGAGAAAGCTCAACCACCCCAAAAATCAATTTTGTCAAAAAGCGAGAAAGACAAGATCCAGAGAAGCATCAAATTGGCTCAAAAAAACAGTGCGGGTATAGACCTTAATCAATTAGCGAAAACAGCTGCGGGTTTTTCTAGGAAATCTGAAATAAGCATAAAAAGTGCAGGTAACTTGGAGATGATCTGGTGTCCGCCTGGTGGCTTTACAATGGGACCAAGTATTATTGACGGACAGCCAAGTCATGAGGTTGTCTTGAATAAAGGTTTCTATCTTGGGCGATTCGAGGTAACAAACCTACAATACCGAGAGGTCATGGGAAAAGGTGCTAAAAATAAATTGCCAGTTTATGTTTCTTGGAAGGATGCAATGTCATTTTGCAGAACTCTGAACACGAAAGAAAAGCTTCCGTTTGGTTGGACATTTACTCTTCCATCGGAAGTGCAATGGGAATATGCCTGTCGGGCAGGAACGACTACTCTTTATTCATGGGGGGACAAATTTAATGTAAAACTTGCCAACACGAAGGAAAGGGGTCTTGTGAGGTCAACTGAGGTAGGTAGCTTCTCGCCTAACCTGTGGGGCTTTTATGACATGCACGGAAATATGTCTGAATGGTGTATTGATCAATACGGTCCTTACCCTGGTGGAAAAGTTAAGCATTATGAAAAAGATCATCGTTTAAGGCGTGGAGGGTCATGGAATTCTTCAGCACTTTATACTTCATCATCTGAAAGAGGGTTACCACAACTGGCTAATCGAAAAGCGACTGC
>JAYOTQ010000140.1:0-1670 GCA_038150505.1 Opitutales bacterium
GGTTTATCACCAAGTCGCACAAGAAACCGTGGTGGTTCACCTCGGGCATCGTCCTAGCTTTGCTTCTGTTTTTGGGTATGCCAGTAGTTTTTTTAGGGTATCCAATGCTCAAGGAATACAAAGTTTATCGTTTCCAAAAAACCGCCCGAGCCGCGTTGGAAAACAACGAGACAAACACCGCTTTGCAAACATCACTGGCTGCGGAAATCATAGAGCCTGGAAATCTATCCAATCTTCGGGTGCTGGTAAAAACAGCGGTTCGATTGAGCCACCCCAGGCTCGTAGAATGGAGAAGAGCGGTTGCGGCACACCCACATTCCAATCCCAAAGAAAGGGAGGAATACCTAAAACTCCTCCTTTCCCTTGGAGCTCGAGGAGAGGCAGAGCAATGGTACAACGGTTTGCCTCAGGCGATTAAAAAAAAGGAGCGCATCTACTTGCAATGCCTGATCCTCGCCGAAAAAGAGGAGGAAGGAATCGCCCAGGCATTTTCACTGGCAAATGATTACCTACAGGAAAACCCAACCGCATCTCCCCTGTGCGATTTTTTTTGGGATCTTTGCCTTCGATCCCAGCAAATTTTCTTTTGGGAAGAAGGATTGAAGCAAATGCGAAAAGCTGCCCAGATGGATCATTCTGTCTCTCGAAAAGCTATTCGTAGGCTGCTCCAGATTGAAGCTGGTACGATAGAAGAAAGAAAAAAATGGGCGAGCAAACTATGGAAATTTCCATCACCTACTCTGGAAGATGCCATTCTATGCATGAATGCATCCTTTGGGGAAAACCGGATCAACGGAATCAATCTGATAAGTGTCCTCAAGCAGGACTTCCCTGAACTTACCGAGCCCGAAAACAAGGTCCAATTGGCCAATCTCCTCAGCCGGGTTGGCCGGCCGGATAGTGCCAAAGAGATATTATCCGATGAAGCCGTCAGGGATGTTGAAAAAAAAGATACTTACCTCCAGACGATCGTAGCTGCCTTGAGCGAAGAACACGACCAAATGGCTCTTGAGCTTATTCAGCAATCCGCATCAAATCTTAGCCCCAATGAAATTCATTTCTTCACTCTTTTGCTAGGCAGTCTTATTGATAAAAAAGACTCCGCGACCCCAGAAGAATTAGCCAGCAACCTCGCCCACTGCACCCCCGAAGAACTTCAAACGATTCGCCTGTTTTTACGGTTTGCCAAAAGCCCGGATTTTGTAATCACATTTCTGGAAGAGCTCGCCAACCGAAACCCGGAACGAACCGGGATCAAATACCTGCTAACCAACTCTTATCAAAGAACCGGTAAGTTTACCAAACTTGAAAATTTGCTCGGGACCATCACCCTCCCGGAACGGGTGGGAAATTTAAGTGGGGAGCGCCAGACCTGCATCCTCAAATCTTTATACGGACAAGACCTCGACGATTGCCTTCGATGGGCAGAGGGTGCTTTTGCCAGCAATCCTCAAAATCTTGCCACCCGTTATGCCCTCGCACTTTGCTACCTCAAAATAGGGGAAACCAACCAGGCCTTTAGCTTACTCGTACCCTACTTCAATTCAACGCCTCCATTGTGCCCTACCCAGCGGCTCATCGGAGCCCTGACTCTGCATCGAAGTAATCGTAACCAGCAAGCCCTGGCATGGTCTCCGATTCGCCATCGCTCCCTTCTGATCGATGCGGAG
>JAYOTQ010000141.1:0-1666 GCA_038150505.1 Opitutales bacterium
ACCTGCCAACCCGACTCAATATGGTGAGCCACTGACTTAGTTGTACGAACATGGGGAGCATGAAAGGACCGGTGCACCAGCCATAACCTGCCCTGCCCGTCTTTCACAAACTGGCCACGTTCATAAAAGACCCCGAGTTGTTCGAGGTTATCCCTCTGGTCTTTCTGTACAGCTGCATGGTTCAGCAAAGCATGGGGCAAACTGTTCTGTAACTCCACAGCCTGGCCATCGACCACTTCCGCCACTCTAAGCAGGCGGAATTTGTGCAGGGGTCCGTAGTGGTCCTCAATATTCGTCCATTGACCAAAACCTCCGTCGTAATCCTTTCCCCAGTTGGCAGCGGCTTCCTCCCAAAGAACAAAGAGTTTTTCTCCCACAAAGATAATATCCGCACGGAACTGAGCCAAGGGACCGTCGGCAAGAGCAAATGGATCGCTACCTTTTTTATCCACCCAGCAACCCAAAACATTAAAACTCTGCCCATCATAACTGTCCCAAACGACAAAGCTGTTTCCTTGCTCGTTGGTGGCAATGCGAGGTGCCCAGTCTCCACGGGAATTATTGCTAAGAATTTTCTGTTCGGAAACCTCCAGCCCTACAGAGACCGAGGCATGAGCGATATCGAACCCCCCGCCTACATCCTGTTGCCAGACGATAGACACCCCCCCTTCCGGGTGGGGCCCGGTTGCATGGTTAATCCCGTTGCCAAAGCTTGTACTTACAGCAGTGGCTGAACTATTTACTGAAAAAGAAGCGGGTTGGTTAAGCACCTTAATTTTGCCAGTTTTGCCTTCTTTTAAACGGGCGGCCATCACCTGCCAGCGATCCTCCTTAAACTCTTCCCAACTCAGGTATTCATGGCTCGCAGCATCTACGGTAACGGTGGGATTTTTATAAGTGCCCACATCCGGAAAAACGGCAAGAGCCCCCACCAGCTTCCCATCGGTAATGTTTCCGATCATCAACCTGTCTCCCTTACTTGGAATATGTTCAAGAAAAACGACCTTGGTTTCTCCGTTGGAAATAAAAATCGAAGAGTCGTAGAAATGCGGAGAACCCAAGCTGTTAAGCGGGTGCTCATGCTCTGCCTGCTCGAAACGGAAAAGGCCCGCCTTCTTCAGCTGACAAAGCTCAGAATGGCCAAGAAGTATGGAGGGGAGAAAAAGGATCCAAACCAAAAAACGAATCATTCTTCCATAAACAGCATCCATCCCTCGATTGACGAGGGAAAAATGAGGTTGAATCGAGATTGATTAATCGGCGTATCCGCCGGTTAGTTTGACTCTGGGCTCGAGTCTCAAAGCCTCCTTACTCAGGCCATTCAACCTAACTTTAAAGTGCTCACGGGAATGCTCCTTAATGTGGGTTGAGAGACTGGCTTTGGCTTCATCAACAAAGTTACCGTCTTGATCAAAAAATTCTGCCTCCACCATTACGGACTTCCACGCATTATCGCTCTTGTTTTCCACCACTCCACGAAGTTCAAAACTCATTCCATTCAAGGAAGTGGATAGATCCACGACCGAGAGATCTTCAGTAACAACTGGCTTAAAGTAAACGACTTTGTATGTGGGAATGAAAAAGAGAAGGGGAAGTACAACGAAAAGAAATGCATATACCCAACCTTGCTTGACCGTAATCTGATTAGCAGGCACAGAAATATCTT
>JAYOTQ010000142.1:0-1635 GCA_038150505.1 Opitutales bacterium
CTTCACCCCATGCTCAAAGCATTTGATGCCCCCAGCCGGGAGGAATGTTCCGCAGAACGACCTCAGTCCAACACCCCCTTGGCCGCCCTTGTTCTACTCAACGACCCCACCTTTCTCGAAGCCGCCAAATCCTTTGCCCAAAAGATTATCCGTCACGGAGGATCGAGCGTGGAGGAGCGCCTCACCTATGCTTTTGTGCATGCAGTATCCAGACCCCCAGATGCATTCGAGCAGAAAACTTTGGCCGCACTTCTTGCTAAGAAAGAACCAAACACAGAGGAAGACTGGACTCCTGTGGCCCGTGCGGTTCTTAATCTCGCTGAAACCAATTTAAGACGATGAACCTCCCCTTCCACGCAAACCAAATCAACCGCCGGGCTTTTCTCGCCGGTTCCGGACTGTGCCTGGGCAGTGCTGCACTCAATTCTCTCCTCGCTAAGGACACGGGGAAACCAAGCTTCCTTCTCCCCAAAGCTAAAGCAAAACGGGTCATTTTCCTCTGCATGGCGGGCGGACCCTCCCATCTGGAAACTTTTGATTACAAGCCCAAGTTGGATGAACTCCATGGGCAAGCCATGCCCGAGTCCTTCACCAAGGGGCAACCCATCGCTCAGTTGCAGGGCAAGGAACTCAAGGTACAAGGTCATCTGACCAAGTTCCAAAAGTACGGTCAGGGCGGACAGTACATCAGTGACTACCTTCCATGGACCGCAAAAATGGCAGATGACATATCGATCGTGCGTTCCATGGTAACCGAGCAGATCAATCATGATCCTGCCCACACTTTCATGAATACCGGTACCGCCATCAGCGGGCGACCCTCAATGGGGGCCTGGGTAAACTACGGACTGGGAAGCGAAGCCGAGGACCTGCCTGGTTTTGTAGTCATGACCAGTGTGGGTGGACGTAACCCCCAGCCTATCGCATCCCGCCAATGGTCTGCGGGATTCCTGCCCAGCAAATTTCAGGGTGTGGAATTTAATTCCACGGGAGACCCGGTGCACTATGTGCGCAACCCCAAGGGAGTGAGTGCCAGCGATCAGAAAAAATTGGTCAATGCAATCACGGCCCTCGACCGCCACCGTAACATGGCGATCAAGGACCCCGAGACTGATACCAGGATTGCCGCTTACGAGATGGCATTTAAGATGCAAACTTCGGTGCCGGAATTGATGGATATGTCCAATGAACCCCAACACATTTTAGACATGTATGGAGCAGTTCCAGGCGATGGTTCCTACGCGTCCAACTGCCTGCTTGCCCGTAAGTTAGCTGAAAAAGGGGTACGCTTCATCCACCTCTACCATCGTGGATGGGATCACCACGGAGGGCTCGAAAAATACATGGATCAATGCTGCCAATTAACCGACAAGCCCACCTGGGCCCTGATTCAGGACCTCAAACAAAGAGGCATGCTCGATGACACTCTCGTAATCTGGGGGGGAGAATTTGGACGCACACCCATGTACCAAGGAAAGGGAGAAATCGGCCGGGACCACCACATTAAAGGGTTTTCGATGTGGATGGCAGGAGGCGGAACCAAGGGAGGATTTGGATACGGTGAAACCGATGAACTTGGATACCATGCCATCCAAGACAAGGTTCATGTTCACGACCTTCACGCCACCATGCTTC
>JAYOTQ010000143.1:0-1624 GCA_038150505.1 Opitutales bacterium
GATTGTAAAATTGCTTCCGTCTGCAAATGGGATCGGAAAAACTACTTTTATCCGGACATGCCCAAAAACTACCAGATCTCCCAGTTTGACCAGCCCATTTGCGAGGGCGGACAGGTGGAAATCGAGATGCCCGGGGAAAACCCGTCAAAAATGGGCCCGCACCGCATGGTCGAGCTGACCCGAATCCATTTGGAGGAGGATGTGGGCAAACTTACCCACTACGAGCAGGACAGTCTGGTGGACTACAACAGGGCAGGCTCTCCGCTCCTGGAAATTGTCAGCGAACCGGATATGCACAGCCCCGATGAAGTGTTTGCTTACCTCACCTCCCTGCGCAACTCTTTGGTCGCAGCTGGTATTTCTGCCTGTGATATGGAGAAAGGACAATTGCGTTGCGATGCCAATATCAGCGTGCGTCCTCAGGGTACAGAAAAGCTCGGCACCAAGGTAGAACTTAAAAATTTAAACACCATATCGGGCGTGCGCAACGGGGTGGAATATGAGATCCGCCGCCAGATCCGGGCGATTGAGGAAGGAGAAACCATCATCCAGGAAACCCGCCGATGGAACCCCGACCAAAGATATACCACCCCAATGCGGACCAAGGAAATGGCCCACGACTACCGCTATTTCCCTGACCCCGACCTCATGCCTGTGCAAGTGGACCAGGAATGGATCGAGCGGGTAAGACAAGAACTCCCCGAAAAACCCTTTGATAAGCAGAGGCGCTACCAGGAGGAAATGAACCTCCCCTACTCTGCTACCTCCGCCCTGTGTGGCGACCATTTGCTTTGTGCTTATTTTGAGGAAGCTGCCCGTTTGGCAAAATCCGCAACCAAGACTGCAAACTGGGTGGTCAATGATTTGTTGCGCGAACTGTCGCAGACAAACAAGGTGGACGAATTTGCCGAGGAAGCAACCGATCGGGTCACTCCCCAGTCCTGCCCGGTAACACCGGAAAAACTCGCTGAATTGGTCAACCTGATCGAGGATGGGAAACTTACCAACAATGTGGCCAAGGAATTGTTTCCCGAAATGTTTACTACTGGAAAGTCTGCCCCAGAATTGATCAAGGAAAAGGGACTGGATCAAAAGTCCGATGATGGAGAGATCGAAGGAATCTGCGCCGATGCCATCGCGAATGATCCAGATGCGGCGGATAAGTTTAGAGGAGGCAAGGAGGGGGCAATTAATGCTTTGAAGGGTGCGGTAATGAAAGCCACCCGCGGGCAGGCCAACCCCAAGGTGGTGGACGAAACCCTGCGCCGCTTATTGTCCTAAAGAGCAAAAGAGAGGTTTTTTCTAACCTCTCGAAGGATTACCTTTGCAGAAGGCAAGCGTTTAGGGATAACTAAACGCTTTTTATGAAGGTATATTGTTCCCTAGTTTTCATTCTTCTTTTCGTCTCAACTGGATTGGCAAAGCCCAAGCCAAACATTGTCCACATCATGGTGGATGACCTCGGTTGGCAGGACATTGCCAGCCATAAGATCGATGGCAATGCAATCTACGAAACCCCTCACCTAGACAAACTGACAAGACAGGGCAGGCGTTTTACCGAGGCCTATGCGCCCTCTCCGGTGTGTGCCCCTTCGCGGGTGTCCTTTCTGCGCGGTCAGTACCC
>JAYOTQ010000144.1:0-1599 GCA_038150505.1 Opitutales bacterium
TATCTCTGTGGCCTACCCTGGTCGCCTTAATCACAGTGGTGCTTTTTCGAAGTGCACTGGGTGGGTTATTCCTTGGTGCAATTTCCGGAGTGATTGTTATGGCCAATGGGCATCCGTTCGACGCATTTACTTCGTTTTTTTCCAAAATTCTTCTACCTGCCCTATCCAGCGAGTGGAACCTGAGTGTTCTCTTATTCACCCTTCTGCTGGGAGGCTTTGCCGGTCTGCTTGAAAAAGGCGGTGGGTTTGAATCCATTTTAAAGAAATGGCTCAGTCAGGGAAGCAACCTAAGAAGCAAAGTTCAAGGGTCTGCCTTTCTTATTGGCATGATCTGTTTTTTCGACGGCCTGGCCAGTGCCCTGCTTACCGGTCGTGCCCTTCGTCCCATAGCCGACCGTGTGGGCGTATCCCGGGCAAAACTTGCCTACCTTGTTGACTCCACTGGATCAGCAGTGGCCTGTGTGGCGGTGATGTCCACCTGGATTGCTTATCAGCTGTCGATGATCCGTGAGGGCTACCTTGCCGCTGGGATCGTAGGAACGGAGCCTTTTATCCTGTTTCTCTCCTCCATTCCCCGAAATTTCTACTGCTGGTTTACATTGTTGCTCGTTTTCTTAACCATTCGATATTCCATCAACCTAGGCCCGATGAAAAAGGCGGAGCAATTAGCCCGCAAAGAGACAGAGACAGCTAGCGCCCAAAAATCTAATAATACGAAACAAAAAGAACAGGAAACCAAGGGTTCACTGGGTGTTTCACTTCCCCTGATCACCTTGGTTGCCTCCTTGTTTATTGGACTCTATTGGAACGGGGTTTCAGGCGATGCATGGCCAATAAACTTTGCAAAACTAAAACAGGCATATGGGGATGCACAGTCCAACCTCATACTCCTCTACAGCTCCTCCATCGCCTGCATTGTTGCCCTGCTTACCAACCACAAGGCGATTGCCCAAAAGAAGCTTTCTCCAGCCCAAGTTTTCGGAGAAGGGGTAAGTCGCTTCCTTTCTCCCTCACTCGTCCTGATTGCCGCCTGGTGCCTTAGCGGAACCCTCCGCGAGTTGGGTGCATCCACCTTTCTTGCTCAGGCCCTGAGCGGCAACCTTCCGCCCTCGCTATTTCCGGTGTCTGTGTTTGCTCTTGGTATATTGATCTCCTTTACCACCGGTACATCCTGGGGAACCATGGGCGTGCTTATGCCCCTTACCATTCCAGTCTGTGTATCCATTGCCCCCGGGTCTGATGCGATGATGGCCTCGGCCGTGGCTGCTGTTTTTAGCGGTGCTGTGTTTGGAGATCATTGCTCCCCGCTGAGCGATACAACCATCGTTTCCTCGATTGCTTGCGAGATTCAACCCTTTGATCATTTCCGTACCCAACTACCTTACGCACTGCTGGCTGCAAGCGTGGCAGCCGTGGCTGGATTTATACCGATGGGAATGGGAATCTCTCCCTGGCTCTGCCTTCTTTTCGGTTCGATAATTCTTATGCTCACGACCTTTTGGGTTAAGAAATATTACCCCCAAAACTCGGCGTGAGCGAACCTGCGAAGATCGCCCATTCCAACATCCGGAACTTCATTGCCTTCCGGATGTTTTTTAA
>JAYOTQ010000145.1:0-1570 GCA_038150505.1 Opitutales bacterium
ATCGCTCTTTTCCTCATTGCCTTGTTGGTGAACTTCCTTTCTCAAACCATTGCCGGTCGCTACAAAGCGAGCTACTAAATCACATGACTCCAGAAAAAGAAAAGAGGCATCCTTTTGTTACCCGTCTCACCCGTGAGAGAGTACAAGAATCGATCATGTTTGTTTTACTACGAGGTATGACCTTCTTTGTGCTCTTTTGTGCTGCGTTTCTTTTTTGGGACATTATCTCAAAAGGATCTTCTAAAGTCTTTGAAGGGGATGGATTGATTAACTGGGAATTTTTGACCGAACATCCGCAGACCCTCCATGTCATTGGCGAAGGAGAAGATGAAATTAAGCTTAGTTCGAGCAACTACTACAAGCTCAAGGATGAAAAGATGCTCAACAAATGGGGAGAATTTCGCCAATCAGACGGGCACGGCACCGCACGCAGGGAACTGGATGCTCGCTTCTACCAGTTGCAAAATGAATGGTCCAAGGACTCCCTACTTGTCGCCGATGAAAAGTTTCTGCTTCGCGAGCGGGAAAATGCCACCAACAAGTTTGCCTTTTGGAAGGAAATGCTCGCCGACCCAAAAACCACTGCCGAAGATTTTGAAATCAAGGTGGAAGAGGTGCCCGGCATGGTTACCCAATTTATGCTTGGGCATTTTGAAAAGGAGAGGGGTCGGTTCTCACTCGTAGAAGAGAAAGTGACTCTTTTTCGGGCCACGCACTACCCCAAAATCGAAAATCTCTCCCTGGCTCATGCAGAAGAAGTGGAAATGGAATATCTAGCCTTCCTGACCGAGATTCCCGAAGCTTACAACCAATCGATTGCTTCATTTGGTGAAGAGGCCAAATCTTCCTACGACGAATTTCTCCAAACCGAAGGACCTAAGGAATTTGGCCGGTTTGCGGAGGCCCTTGTCGCTTACTCCGCGGCACGCAATGTTCTCCTTGGCCCAGACCATGACCTCGAGAACTGGGAAGCCCTGCAGGCATCGCTCGCACCCTTCAAGAAGGCAATGGCTGTATCTCTGCCATCGAAAGATTATGCCTATTCTGGGGGCGGTATTTTCCCGGCGATTATTGGCACCCTTCTACTGGTGATCGGGGCGATGGCTATCGCCATTGTACTCGGTGTGTTTTGCGCCATCTTTCTCGCGGAATATGGAAAGGCGGGAAAATTTCTCTCGATGGTCCGTCTGGCCATTCTCAACCTCGCGGGTGTCCCATCCATCATCTTTGGGCTTTTTGGGTTCGGACTCTTCGTTATTTTTCTCGACTGGAATGTTTCGCTACTTGCCGGTTGGTTCACCCTCGCTTTCATGGTTCTCCCCATTGTCATCACCGCCAGCGAAGAGGCTCTCCGTTCCATCCCTCAGGGTTTTCGGGAAAGCTCGCTTGCCCTCGGAGCGACCAAGTGGACCATGATTAAGACCAGCGTGCTTCCCTTTGCCATGCCCGGCATCCTTACCTCCTCCATCCTCGGGGTTGCCCGGGCGGCTGGTGAAACAGCACCGATTATGTTTACTGCCGCTTACGCCAAGCGATCCGATCTTCCCTGGGAGGGTCTGGAGCACTGGAC